>PLIO01000011.1 GCA_003140075.1 Acidobacteriaceae bacterium
CCGATGTGCGCGTGATCTGCGCCACACATCGGAATCTCCTTGAGATGGTCGACGATCGTGAATTTCGCGCCGACCTCTTCTATCGGCTCAGCGTTTTCCCCGTTGAACTGCCGCCCTTGCGTGAACGGCCGGAAGATATCCGTTTGTTGGTCCACCATTTTGCAATGGATTACGCAGACCGCATGCAGAAGCCGATAAAGGGCATTTCCGAAGAATTCATGACGGTTCTTGCACGGCATTCCTGGCCGGGCAATG
Organism: Acidobacteriaceae bacterium; assembly: GCA_003140075.1. Lineage (GTDB taxonomy): Bacteria > Acidobacteriota > Terriglobia > Terriglobales > Acidobacteriaceae > Sulfotelmatobacter. The sequence goes on from PLIO01000011.1 coordinate 256, forward strand.
TCCGGGAATTGCTGAACTTCGTCGAGCGTTCGGTCATTCTCTCGACTGGCGCTGTCCTGAATGGCCCGCTACCCGAATTCCGCCGCGGGCCGAAGTCATTCGCGCCTGTCACGCTGGAAGACGCGGAGCGCTCGCAAATCCTTCAGACTCTCCAACAAACGGAGGGTGTAGTAGGTGGTCGAAATGGTGCTGCCGCCCGACTGGGGGTGAAACGGACCACCTTGATGTCCATGATGAAACGACTGGGTATCACGTTTGGGCAAACCTCAGTGTTACCAGTGCGAACGGAAGCCTCAGTCCCAATCTCAGGGGACCCAACCCTTCGGATCCCTCCACTGAGTGGAATTTCTCCCGAGGATGCAAGTTCATCCCTCCCAAAGTCGCATGTGGGAAGGGTGTGCACACTGGCCCAAGCCGAAAGAGAGCACATTTCCGAAGTTGTGGAGATGACTAACGGATTGATAGCAGGTAAGGGAGGNNGCCCGATCGAGAGCAACGCGGGCTTTCCGATGGCTCGCCTGTGCCCTTGCCTCTGCCCATCGTATGTGAGTTTTGGGGCAAGCTCGCCAAAGTGGGGGCAGGAATCGCGGTGAGCTGCTCGTGAGTCTGAGGGGGTATCTTATGGACAATCCCGGAGGGCGTGTTCCGAACTTCACCAGGAGTGGGTTCCTCCTACACATAGTATTTGCCTCAACGAGCGGCCACACGGAGTACGTGGTGGATGCGTTGATCGACTCTTTGAAGGATATTGCCCCGGGATGGGAGATCGAGGAAACGATGGCCGAGACAACGCAGCCGCACGTGTTCGGCTACCGCGAATATCCCTCGCTCATAAAGGGCGGCCACGCGAGCTATCAGCTGGATGTTTCGAATGAGCGGGTCCGCAGCACCGAGACGAAGGTGAACGTGCTGGTCGCGCTTAACCATCACGGGCTCGAGCTAAACATGGAGGAGCTGAAAGNNCGGGAAGGCAATTCTGTCAAATGTTCTGCTTACCGCATTCGTCTGGTCCATGCTTGATCAGGAGGTTGATGCCCTCAAGTCCCTCGTCGGAGAGAAGTTTGCGAAAAAGAAAGCTCTGCTCGAACTCAACATGCGATGCATCGATGAGGGATATTCCTTCGTGGATCCGGAGAAAGGAAAGATCTCAATCGGGTTGCCGTCGCCGAATAAGGAATTCTCCAGCCACCTCCTTGTCACCGGTAGCGAAGCAATGGGCCTCGGCGCAATGCATGCGGGGGTGCGCCTCTATGCCGGCTATCCGATGACGCCCTCCAGTCCGCTGCTTTCGTTCATTGCTGATCTCGAAAATAAGACCCACATGGTGGTGAAGCAGGCGGAAGACGAAATCACTGCCGCGCAGATCGTGAGCGGGGCGATGTACATGGGGACCCGCGCGCTCACCGCCACATCCGGCGTGGGGTTCGATCTCATGAGCGAGACGGTGTCTCTGAATGCCATGATTGAGAATCCGACTGTCTTTGTGCTCGCGCAGCGCCCCGGCCCGGCGACGGGCCTGCCCACTTGGACCGCTCAGGGCGACCTTTTACGGGCCGTGAATACCTCGGCTGGCGAATTCGCCCGCTGCGTGCTCTCGGTCAGCACCAGCCAGGATGCCTTCGATTTGATGCCGGTCGCGTTCAATCTCGCAGAGCAGTATCAAATTACTGTTATTGTCCTCACCGAAAAACAGATCGCCGAGGCTCTCTACACTCAAGAACCCTACGATCTGGAGAAAGCTGAGATCCATCGCGGGACCCTCGTCACTGGTCCCGAGAAACTGATGGCGCTGAAATCTTCCAATCGATATGATCCCAATGTCGAGGGCGGTATTTCGCCACGGTGGCTCCCCGGCACCGAGGCGGCGACATACTGCGCGCAGGGCGATGAGCACGATTCCAGCGGCGATGTGGACGAGACGTGGGGCAATGCCAAATCGCAAATGGAGAAAAGGATGCGGAAGTTCCATAACCTAAAAGCGGGGCTTCCCGAGCCCCGTTTGAGCGTAGCCAGTCACGGCAAGAAGGGTGCTGACTGGATATCTGATGAAGACGAGATCGAGTTGCTCATGATCGGCTGGGGGAGCACCAATGACGTGATCCAAGACGTAATGTGCAGCGAAGAGCTGCGAGATCGCAGGATCGCGTACTTGCACTACACATATCTCTGGCCACTCCGCACCGAGGAGCTGCAAAGATTAGCGAAGAGGGCGAAGCGCATTGTGCTGGTAGAGCAGAACTACCAGGGACAGTTGGGCATGCTCATCAGGATGGAGTGCGGATTGGATATCCCGGACAAGATTCTGAAGTATGACGGCCGACCGTTCTTCTATGACGAACTTCTCTCGTTGCTACTGGAGAAAGTGGCGGATAAAGCCAAGGGCGGCAGCGTGTTCGCTTCCACTTCGTCCCAGGAAAAGAATGTCCTGGGTCCCGAACTCGCAGGTTTGTCATCATGAACACTACTCTGCAGATCACCCCACGTGCCCTTTCCGAATACTACGCGGAAACCAAATGCACCTGGTGCGACGGCTGCGGCAACTATGGCATATGGTCGGCCGTGAAGTATTCGCTGGTGGAGTTGAAGTTGCATCCCTGGCAAGTGTGCCTCTGCTACGATGTCGGCTGCCACGGCAACGGTTCGGACAAGATCCAGGGCTACCGCTTTCATGGGCTCCATGGTCGTGTCATCCCGTTTGCAGTGGGCGCGAAGCTTGCAAATATGAAGGTGCCGGTCATCGCCTTCGGCGGGGATGGTGCGACTTTCTCGGAGGGAGTCGCGCACTTGGTCCATGCTGTGAGGAGCAATTATCCAATCACGTTCGTACTGCACAATAATGCGAACTACGGACTGACGACCGGCCAGGCGAGTTCGCTCACGTGGCAGGGTCAGCCGATGAACACGAACCCAAACGGCATCCCTGAGCGCACGTTAGCGAGCATGGACTTCATCTTCGCGCTCGAGCCTACCTTCGTTGCACGCGGCTTTAGCGGTGACATCAAACTGATGACCCGTATTCTTAAAGCGGCCATCCAGCACCGCGGCTTTGCCTTCGTCGATATGCTCCAGGCGTGTCCGACATACAACCACTTCGCCACGCACGAGTATCTGCTGGAGAAGTACTTCGATGCAAATGCCGATGGTCATGATCCAAGCGATCTGCAGCGAGCGAAAACACTAGCGTCGCAGGTTCACGATCGGATTGCGTGCGGCATCCTCTATCAACGCGAAGACATTCCCAACTTCTATGAGCGACTCACTCCGCGGCAGGGACTGCAGACAACATGCGTGGAGGAGGTGCGGAAGTATGACGTAAGCGATTATTGGAGGGAGCTGGTGTGAGCAGCGGACGCACCGCAGGTAAGCGGATCC
>PLIO01000004.1 GCA_003140075.1 Acidobacteriaceae bacterium
ATCATCGGCGGCACGATTCTTGTGCGGCGCGCCTTGCCGAAAGCCGAGGCTAAGCCGCAGACCGCGATTTCGTTGATCGATCCCGGGGATTACACGCTGAAGCCCGCGCCCACCCAAGCTGGCGGCGGCGGAGGCGGCGGGGATCGCGATGTACTTAAAGCATCGCAGGGGCGTTTGCCGAAGTTCTCGATGCAGCAAATCACGCCGCCCGCGGCTGTGATTCGAAACGAGAACCCTAAGCTGGCGGTTGAACCTACGGTGGTTGTGCCTCCCGACATTCAGGTTGCGCAGCTTAACATGCCGAACCTTGGCGACCCGAAATCGACTGCGGTCATTCCGTCGAACGGGACAGGGTCAGGCAGCGGTATTGGATCGGGATCTGGTGGCGGTGTTGGCTCGGGCACAGGGCCGGGCGTAGGTCCGGGAACTGGCGGCGGCATGGGCGGAGGTGTTTTCCGCATCGGCAAGGGCGTGACCCCGCCGCGCGTGATTTATCAAACCGATCCGGAGTTTTCCGAAGAGGCGCGCAAGGCGAAGTATCAGGGAACCTGTGTTCTGGGCCTGGTGGTCGACGCCAACGGCCATCCCACGGCGATTCGGGTGATTAATGCGCTGGGCATGGGTCTTGATGAGAAGGCCATCGAATCCGTCAAGAACTGGAAATTTGAACCGGGTAAGAAAGACGGGCACGATGTAGCGGTTGAGATTGCGGTTGAAGTTGACTTTCACTTGTACTGAGTTTTTCCGCTCTTAGTTCTCGTTTTTCATTGCGCTAAACCTTTCGAAGCACCGCCAGGTGCGATAGCACTCGCTGTTTAAATCCCAGCCTGTTGTACAACTCGATCGCGCGCACATTGTCTTCGCGCACGTGCAGGAACGGCGTTTCACCTCGCTCGCATATGCGACGCATCACCTCCATCATCAGGATGCGGGCGTAGCCGTGGCCAGTGTGGTCGGGATGTGTGCAGACGGCGCTCACCTCGGTGTAGCCGGGAACTTTCAGTCGCTCGCCGGCCATGGCTACAAGCTTTCCGTCGCGCCGAATTCCCAGGTATGTTCCCAGTTCATGAGTGCGCCGGTTGAAGGGGCCGGGCTTTGTGAGCGCAGTGAGTTCCAGCATTTCAGGCACGTCCGCTGCGCCGAGATCGACGATCTCTTGATCAGACGAGGATCGCGGGGGCGGAGCGCTCGCCTCGTACACCATCTGAGGCATTGTGGTGGAGGCGACGAGGTTCCATCCGGGGCGTGGTTCGTGAGGCGTGGCGAGAAAAAGCGCAATCGTTCCCGGTCCGTGCAGCAGTCCCGCCAGCGATTCGTATCCTCGGTCTGTCGGCTCGAGAAATGCGGACAGGGAAGTGATCTCCGGTATGAATCGGCGGGCTTGATCGAAGGACTCGGCGAACTTGGCGTACCGCGTCATTAGAGAGTGCCAGATCACGTTGTCGAGAGGATGCATGTCTAGTTAACGGAATTAATTTCAGGGTAGAGTGATCGGATGCCCCTCAGGCACAGTAATTCTATGCGTCTGTTCCCTCCGGGGCCCTTTATTCCTTCAAGTCCACGTGCTGTACCCCCTCGATCGTATGACCGAGAAATCGCTCGCCCAATCGCCGGAATTTCTCGACTGAGTCCGTGGCGAAGAACTTGAGACGGGGCAGAGCGCGGCGTTCTTCGTCGGCGGCTGGTGAAGCGGGCAACAGAGTCTGCAGGTGCGCGGCGACGGCGTGAGCCGTGGATTCCGCCGAATCGACGATGCTCACGTGCGCGGGCGCCACTCGGCGCAGCATCGGCTTGAGCAGCGGATAGTGCGTGCAGCCGAGCACGAGGGCATCGGCGTCGTGGAAGCCGTGGGCAAAAGCCTCGTCCAGATAAATGCGGGCGACCTGTTCCGTAACCGCGTGCTCGACCCATCCTTCTTCGACCAGCGGAACCAGTAACGGGCAAGCTTTCTCCTGCGCATCGAGGCCGCGGGCCTCAAGAGCTTTCCGGTAGGCGTGGCTGCTGACTGTAGCCTCGGTTCCGATGACCACAACTCGCTTATTCTTGCTGACGGAAGCGGCTGCCTCGGCGCCGGGCTCTACTACGCCGACGACAGGCACATGCGCCGCAGCCTTGATACGGTCGAGTGCGAGCGCGGTCGCGGTGTTGCATGCGATGACCAGCAGCTCGGCTCCGTGGGCTTCGAGGTAGTGGGCTGCCTCAACTGCATAACGCGCTACAGTTTCAACTGATTTGGAGCCATAGGGAAGGCGCGCGGTATCGCCAAAGTACAGGTAGTCAGCGCCGGGGATGAGTTCAAGTAAAGCTTTAAGAACGGTAAGGCCGCCGAAGCCGGAATCGAATACGCCAATAGTGGAACGCCGGAGAGTCACCTTAAAGCAACCCAAGGCGCTTTAAGTCTTGGGTTCTCAGTTGGACGTTGGCAACAGAGCCGCTTCCGGTCTCGGATACTTCTTTGATGGTGGATTCAACGACGTCTCTGCGAAGGCGGAGCGGTTTACTTTCCAGGAAAGTTCTCAGAGATCCTCCCCCATCGATCTGCTTTGACGGCACTGCACCACCCCCCGAATGCGGCAAATATATGACCGAGTACTTGTCGAGATCGCCCCCCCTTGCATTCGTCAATGCCACTATATCTATCGAGCCGTGATACAGATAGGCATCTTCGACGAAGCTTCCGGCGATTGAAGCATTTACGACGCGAAACGTTTCGTGCGGCACGGCCCTGCTCTCTTTTTCCAGTGACTTCAACACTCGGTCATTGGGACTCCTCAGGAAAACGGTCGCGGCAGCCATATCATCGCCCACTCCTCCTCGTTGCAGCGCTCGATTTACTTCGTTGTAGGCCTCCAGAGGCCCCTTAGTGTCGACCAGAGGGGTTGCAACTATAAACTGCCATTCTTCACGCTGGGGAACGAACGCCCAGAGGTATACATTCACGGGTATCGACGCTCGCGTGAGCGTGGCAACAATTCGCCTACCGACCTCGATATCGTGGTTTACCAACGCTGCCGTAGCCATTGCATTACCCCGTTCCTTCCTGCCACTGCCCGATACAGGTCTCTTGCATTCAAGCCGCCAGTAGCATATCTGCTAATGATGTCCCAGTCTTTTACAACATCCCATCTGTTCTTGAACAAAATACTATTTTGTCTAGCTACGTCCAATGCGACTTGCAGTTTCGCGGCTCTAATAAGGTCAGTTAGGGTATGCGTGTAAATGTACCTGAGGGCCTTCTGATCGGGCGGAAAATCATAGCGTCGAGTGTTCTTGGCGATGCAGGCTTTTATCGCACATTCGACTGCCAGCCCCGTGAGGTAGTAGGCGCCCTCTGAGTTGCCGTTCTGAAGTAAAACACGAGCATCTCTGAGCCTGAGTCTGGCGAGTTGCTGAAATTCACGACGAGTCTCTGCCATACGACTAACGGGTGGAGGCTGAAGAAGAGTTTACCGTAAAATTCTGCACCGGCCTAGAGTCGCAGCACGTCCCTGGTGGGATCGGCGCGCCATGCGGGCAGGTGCGCGGATGACCGAGGAATGTGCAGATTTTGTCGGTAGCTTCGGGCGAGAGAATGTGTTCGAATTTGCAGGCCTGCTGCTCGATTTCCGATTCGCTATCCATCGCCAGGCTGTCGGTGAAAAGACGCTCGGCCAGGCGGTGACGCCGGATGATGCTGCCAGCGCGTTCGCGGCCGCGGGGCGTGAGTTCTACGATCAGCGTGCCATCGCCAATCGAGGCGGCAACCGGCTTGAGAGCGTCGTGGCACGGATTCACAAACGGTTTGTGATCGTGCGGATGAGGAGGATGCGGCGCAGAAACCACCAGCCCCATCTGAATCATCTTTTCAATCGCAAGGCTGACGGGCAGCGCGCCATGGACCTCCATGCGCTCGACTTCGGCAATTTCGCCGTGCTCGGCCAGTACCCAGAGTTCTTCGAGCACCTCGTCGAACTGCTCTTCGTCGGCCATGGCAAAAACTTCCTGCGACTCGATCTTGCCATGATGAAACTCGATTCGCCGGTCGGCCAAGCGAGCCACCACCGGATCGTGCGTGACCATTACAATCGTTCGCCCCTGCTGATGAAACTCGCGCAGCAGTCGCAGCACGATCTCTTCGTTTTGCCCGTCGAGATTGCCGGTCGGTTCATCGGCCAAAATAATCTTCGGATCGTTGATTAGCGCCCGCGCAATGCAAACCCGTTGCTGCTCGCCTCCCGAAAGTTGCGACGGCAAGTGGTGCGCGCGGTCGCCGAGGCCGACCCGCGTCAAGGCTTCAATCGCCTCGCTCTCGTCCGTCATGCTGTGGAAGTACTGCGCCAGCATGACGTTCTCAACCGCCGTGAGAAACGGAATCAGGTGAAACTGCTGGAAGATGAAGCCAATCTTTTCCGCGCGCACGCGATTCAATTCCACCGCCGAGATGCCGGCAACGTTCTGCCCGTCAAGCCAGATCTCGCCCGCCGTCGGCCGATCCAGGCAGCCGATCAAATTCACCAGCGTCGATTTGCCCGACCCCGACGGCCCCATGATCGACAGCCATTCGCCCTGCGCCACGTGCAGCGAGATGTGATCGAGGGCGTGAATCGCGCCATTTTCTTTGCCGAGGGCGCCCGACTTCTCGCTTCCTTTGGGCGAAGCGGGATTTTCTGCCGCCTGCGCCGGGTAGAGCTTGGTGACATCTTTGATCTGAATCATCTCACTCCCCCCTCAGAATGACCGCCGGTTGCACGCGCCGCAACAGCGAAATCGGCAGGATCGCCGAAAGCAGTGTCACCAATATGCTACCAGCCAGAACTAGCGGCAGCACGCCGAAACGCGGTACCACGGGAGCATGGAAGTTAACCCGGCCAATCCAGGCCGCGATCCCGATGCCCAGCACAAATCCGATCACAGCGCCGGTCGCGCCCAGAGCTGCCGCCTCCGCGGCGAAGAAGCTGTTCAGCAAGCGGTCGGAAGCGCCCAGCGCCTTCATGATGGCAAAATCCCGCCGCCGGTCGAAAACCCATCCCATCAGCGTGGAAAGCACGCACAGCGCCGCAGTTAGAATGATCAATGCGGCGGCGGCCAGGAGTGTGGCTCGAGTCTTACCGAGCACGCGCGCTTCACCCTCCATGATTTGCCGCACTGGGCGCACTTCGGCAACCGGAATCGCCTCCTGTAGTTGATGCATAATCGCCGCGATCTCCTCCGGCGATCCGGTGGCCGCGACCTCGATTGTGGAGGGTTGCACTCCCGTCCACAAAACGAAATCCGGCAACGAAAGATAAACGCGGCTATCTTCGGCCGCTCCGGTCTGCACCGTTCCGGCAGAGGTGAGGTGAATCGTGTGCCCCTGAAAGCTGAGATCGAAAGGCTGATTTCTCGGCGAGACCACGGAAACAGCGCGCACACCGACAAGCGCCTGCTGCGGCGCCGAAGGCCATTGGCTCACCGACCACCAGCGATCGATCTGACGTACCCGCTCGAAATCCGTGCCCGCCACAACAATGGGCTGACCGTCGCTGGTTCGCGCCACCAGCAGCCCAAAAGGCGCAACCAGCCCGCGTCCCGCGACCACCGATTCCACATGCGAAAGTGCATCAGCGGGAAGGGAAGCGCCGTCTCTTCCGGCCAGAATAATGTTCGCGCCGTAGTTGCGAAACTCGCGCCGCAATTTGGCCTGCACATCGATGTAGAGATTCAGCATCGCCGTGGCCACCGCTGCGGCCACCACCATGGCAAACAAAGCGGAGACCGCGCGTCCGCGACGCAACACTGCCGCCCGCACCAGCATCCGAACAAACATCGACGTATGCGGAGACTGCGCCCGCCCAGCGGCCACCCCCCGCGCCGAATGCCGCTCCATCGGATGCAGCCCGCCCGCGTTCACAGTTCACCTCGAAGCGCGAACACAGGATCAAGCCGCACCGCGTTACGGATGGCCGCGGCGCTTCCCGCAAACGTGACGATCACCGCAATCGCCAGGATCACCGGGAATAGCACCGGCGAAATCGCAATCTCCGAATTGAAAATCGACCGGCCGATCTGCCGTGCCAGCAACCCTCCGGCGGCGAAGCCCACAAAGCCGCCAACCAAGGCCAACAGCATCGCTTCCGCAAAGAAAATGGACGCGACCGCAAACCTTCCCGCGCCCAGCGCCTTCATCAAGCCCACTTCGGCGCGACGCTCGAAGATGGCCGTAGCCATCGCGGCGGAGACCGCGAGCGCTGAGGCAAACAGCGCCGCGAGTGTCACCAGAAAAATCAGTCCTTCGATGCGAGTAAGCACTGCGCCTTCATTCTGCGCGACTTGCCGAATCTGTTCGGCATGGGAGTGCGGAATCGCTTCCTGCAACTGAAAGGCAATCGACTGCGGATACGGCGAGCAATACCAGCGGTCGTAGATCGGTCCAGACATGCTCTTGGGATCGCGGCGTGCCAGTGCGTCTTCCGGCTTGGTGAGTGCGCTGACGTATACGCGGCGAACCGCGCCCGGTTTGCCAAGAATCTCCTGCGCCAACGCAATCGGCGCTACCACTTGATCGTCTTCAACACTGCCCGTGGAGAGAATCCCGCTAACGCGTAACGTGCGGCCCGAGAGCGCAACTTCATCGCCCGGCTTGGCTGAGAGCTTCGCCGCCAGCCGCTCTCCCAGCAAAACATCGCGCGAACCATCATCGGGCCAGGAACCCGAAACTTTCCACCACGGATGCGTAATTCGTACGCCGGTCTTGAACTCTTCCTTGCCAAACGAAACGCTCTTAGCGAAGTAGGTGCCGAGCAGGGTAAGATTTTCGCTCTTGCCGTCCCGCTGCAGAGTAACCGTCACCGGGAGCATGGGCGCAAAACCGGTGATGTTGTTATGCCAGAAAGTCCCCTTGATTTTAGGTAGGTCGGCTTCGTTCAGGAAAGCGCCATCGCTCGGCGGTTTCAGATTGACGCCGCCAATCTCCACATCCAGCGTATCTTCCTGCGGAGTGACGAGTATGTTGGCGCCAATCGTGCGTAGCTCGCGGTTGATCTTGTCGCCAATATCGGTGGCGACCGCAATCATCGCCGTGGCCACCGTCACGCCCAGGGTGATGGCCGCGCCGGCTAGTAATTTGCGCCGCTTCTGGCGGCGAAAAGATTCGTAAACGAGCCGGGCGAACATCCTTACTGTTTCTCGAACACACGGCTGCCGGCCGCGATGTCCGCCTCTTGAATGATCACGGAATCGGCTGTCTGCGTCGCCTTGAGCGGAATCGGATTGCATCCGCCCGCCGCACCCACCGATTGCGGATTAATCGGCGCTGCACAGTTCTTGCAAACTACGCCGTTCCCCGATTTATAGAAGCCCACCGCGCCACAAATTTCGCAAGCGTCGAAAACGGTTGCGACCTTGCCGTCGGGCTTTTGATACAGCCAGAAGCGAATCTCAACGCCGTTCTCCTGCGCCTGATAGCGGTGCAGGTCTCCGTCTGCGACCTGGGCCAAGGAAATCTTCACTTGACCGTTGGCGAAGCTCACCTCGGTCGCCGGCGATAGCGCACTCGCGTTCTTGGCATAAACAAACTCCGCCGTCACCATTCCGATAAACAGAAAGGAAAACGTGTAGACCGAGGTCATCCACAAACGTTCTTTGCGGGCGCTCCACAGCGCTTTGCGGCGCTGGGCAGGCGAAGCAGGCTCGGGCGCTGGCTGACGCCGCTTGGCGTCAAACAACACCATCAGAGCCGCCAACGCAAAAATCGTGACGAAGAAGAAAAGATCGTTGCGCACAATCGGCCCGATGATGGCCATTTCGCGTTTGGAAGACGCAATCACGCCGCTTTCCGATAGCTCGTGCAGGCCGGCGACCACTAGCTGCAGCGCCACCAGGAACAGAATCGCCGTCGTCACGCGAAAGAATTTCTGCAGGTTGATCCGCACGCTGCCTTTCACGAACATCACCCCGAAGGCAATGGCGCACAGCACACCCAAAAGCGTGCCCAGAAAATTCATCAGCTCCGTGGAGTTCAGCGAGACAGCGGAAAGAATCAGCACCGTCTCCGCGCCTTCGCGCAGCACCATCAGGAACACAAAGAAGAACAGTCCAATCCACGCGTCGTCGCCGGCAAGCAGGCCAACCTTGCCCTCGATCTCGCCTTTCAGCTTGCGTCCCGTCTTCATCATGAAAATAACCATGGTGACCACGAAGAAGGCGGCCACCAGCATGATCCAGCCTTCGAAGACGTCTTCGTTCCAGTTCAGCCGCGAAATCACAACCGCGATCCCGATGCTGCCGACGAAGGCAGCTCCCAGCGCGGCATACACGGCCTTGCGCAAATCATTGCGCCCAATCTTGGCCAGATAAGCCAGCGTAATGCCGACGATCAGGGCGGCCTCGACCCCCTCGCGCAACGTAATAATGAATGCCTGAAGCATTTATGAGTGACCTGGGTTTCTGAAATGATCTTGAAAATGAATTTCAATTTCAACTTCAAGGATATGCCGCTGGCGTCGGGGGCGTCAATCCGCCGCGTCACAAAGGCGCGTGATCGGCATCACACGGGGAAATCTGGGATTAAACGGATTTCGCGGCGGTTAGCTGGTGTAATCGGGATGTTTCGACAACCGCGGAGCTATTCCTCCCAATGGGGCTTCGCATGTTATGTTGGGCTAGCGAGGGTGCGTGAAAGCTATTGCCTTTTCGATCGTGACGCTCGTCTTCGCCCTGTCCTCCCCTGGCCAGGTCGCTGATCCACCGGCACAGGAACCCCTCAGGATAGATGCGGTCACGGGCTTCATCCATCTGCTGAGTAAGCCCGAACTTGTCTACCCAAAAGAGGCACTACAACAGCACATTGAGGGCAAGGTCGAGCTTGAACTCACGGTTTCCCCGCAAGGCGACGTTGTCTCTGAGCGAGTGATTTGGGGTCCGTCAGTGCTTCAGCAAGCCACGATGAATGCCTTCAAGAAAGTGAAGTACATTCCCTTTAGCCGCGATGGAAAACCGTCCGTGGCTTTTCTGCGGCCGATTGTCGACTATGAAAAGGACCACGCAACGATAAGTACCGAAAGTGCATACGCGCTCCCGGAGTTAATGGGGAGTGGCGGCCAGGGCAATGGCCGCGACCTTGGTTTTGGCACAGGAGCGCATGGCCGGCAAATGGCCAATCACCTTGAGATTCTCAGCGACACCCAGCACGTAGATTTCGATGCGTATCTGCAGCGGGTAGTGCACGACGTGCGCCAGAATTGGCAAAACGCCATTCCAGAATCCGCGCGGATGAAGCATGGAAAGGTACTCATCGAGTTCGCCATTACCAAAGATGGACAAGTCAGGGGCATGAAGCTGGTAGCCCCTTCCGGTGACGTTCAACTTGATCGCGCGGCTTGGGCTGGTATCACTGCGTCAGATCCGTTTCCTCCATTGCCCAGCGAGTTTAGTGGACAATACCTCGCTCTTCGCTTCCCCTTCTACTACAACCCCACCAAAGAAGAACTCGCCCCGGCAAACTCGACCACATCTGGCCCGGTAATCAAGTGAAGCGAAAGAGAGGCGCGCCACAAGTCCTGTCACGATTATAGTGCGGTCGTAACTGTCAAAATCAGGCCATATCACTCACAACCTCTTCAAAAACGCCTCCGCCCGCTCGAACTGCGGAAACAACTTCTCCTCTGCCTGGAACTCCGCCGAGTGCACGCACCGCCGGCTCCCGCGCAGCCTCACCGGATGCTTCAAGTGCAGCATCTCGTGGTAGACGATATATTCCACCGCGTAACGCGGCACCAAGAACTGATCAAAGATGCGGCTGATGACGATCGCATTATGCGCCGGATCGTAATGACCCAGAATGCGCCGCGTCTTCGTCGGACTCCAGCTCATGCGCGGCCGCCCTAGTAACCCATGGAAAAAGCGCCGGTTCAGGTCTTCGAACACGGCATCAAGATCGTAAACGCGTCCCTGCGGAGAATGCAGCTGCTTGCGCCCGCGCATCTGACGCACCAAATGCGCCTTGCTCACTACTTCGTGGCTGGCCACATATTTTCGATAGCGGGCCGCGTGGCCGCGATCGATAGGCTTGCGGTACATCTTGGCCAGCAGGATGTGAGC
>PLIO01000205.1:0-797 GCA_003140075.1 Acidobacteriaceae bacterium
CGCTCCGCCCAAAACGCCTGCAGGCGTAGGATGAGTTCCTGAAACGTGAGCGGATTGGGTTTCGATGGATTCACACACTAGCCCGGAGACTTGAGGATTAACCATTGATTGTAACGGAAGCGGCGGGAACCGTCAGCTAGCGGGCCTCGGGGGTAGTGGGTCAGTTTGATCGGCTCCCACCAGCGAGAAGTATCCGGCGCAAGCCGACGGCGGCGCAAAAGTCGACCATTACACCTCGATTCATCCGTGGGACTCCACCAGCGGATGAATCCTCAGCACGCGGATTTGCTTCTCGCGCTTTCGGGTTCGCGCGATGTCGTACGAGGCCTGCATTCGCATCAGGGTATCCATCCTCACCCCAAAAGCCTTTTCTATGCGGAGCGCCATATCGCCGGAGAGATCAGCTTTGCCGTTAAGCAGGCTGGACAATGCCGGCCGCGAAACTCGCAGCGCTGCCGCTGCGGCCGTCACCGTCAGGCCCGCGGGTTCGATAATCTCCGTCCGGATGAAATCGCCGGGATGCGGAGGATTCTTCATCGCCATACGATTGCCGCTCCTGTTTCAGTGATAATCTTCCAAGTCGACGTCGCAGATTTCCCGCTCCACAGCGTCGATGCGAAACGTAAGCCGCCGGTTGCGCGTAACGCTAAGGCTCCACGTCCCCCTGCGGTCTCCGGTCAACACATGTGCTTTCCAGGCCGGTAGGGACTGCAATTCCTCTGCATCCTGCATGTCGTCGAGAAACGCCAGCATCTTCTGTAACTTATCCGCCGCATCGGGCGGAACGCCTCTTACGC
>PLIO01000205.1:851-6194 GCA_003140075.1 Acidobacteriaceae bacterium
TGCCGCTGCAAGGCTTGAATCAGAAACTTCCGCAAATCAGCTCCCTGCGCCTTCGGCCACGGCGTCCCGGCAAAGCTTTCCACCGGTGCGCGAAACATCTGCGCCGCCAGCACTCGCGATTCTTTTGAAATCTCCGACGACGCCAGCCGCTTATCTTCCAGGCACATCAGCCCGTCCGCCAGCGCATGAAAAAACGCCCGGTCGCCATTCAGACTTCGCCCGCACTCGATGCACTCCGTGAGTTCAGGCAGAAAACCCACCAGCCGCGTCAGCCAAAGCTCGAAGTACGTCACCGGCATCCAGATATCGGAGCCGGTCAGAACGTGCAGCACCGAAAGCGTCAGCCGGAAAATCGCGTCGTTCGCTTCTCGGTCGGGGAGCAGTTCGTCGAGCAATTCGGCCACATGCGCCAGCGCCACCGCCCGCGCATAGCCGACCTCGGTGGCCAGCGGAGACTCCAGCACCTCACAGGCATCCAGCCGCGCCAACTCCTGCCGCTCGCGGACGTCATAAAACGCGCGCACATACGTCATCGGCTCCAGCGCCCCGCCAAACCGCCGCTTCGATTTTTTCGCCGACCGCGCCACGCCGCGCACTTTGCCCTCCGCCCGCGTAAACAGCGTGACCAGCAAATCGGCCTCGCGCAGCGGATACGTGCGCAGCACGATCGCTTCCGACTCCTTGAGTGCCATGGGAACCAGCAGTGAAGCGATGATTCTAGTGGAAGAGCCGTCAGCCGTCAGCTATCAGCCGTCAGGAAAGCAAAATAAACATGCAACCGAAGGTGAGGCCGCAATCTACGACCCCAAAATACGAAGGCGCGCATCCGAAACTGGATACGCGCCTTGGATCCGCCAAGCTCGGGAAACGATCTCGCTGATAGCTGACGGCTGAAAGCTGAGAGCTTCCTATCGCCCGAAGTACGCCGCGTTCTTCGCCGTGAATTCGTTCCACTTCTCCGGCAGGTCGTCGAGCGCGAAGATGGCCGAAACCGGGCAGACCGGCACGCAGGCCCCACAGTCAATACACTCCACCGGATCGATGTAGAGCAACGTTTCGGTGGCGTACTTGGGATCGTCCTTCTTGGGATGAATGCAATCCACCGGGCACGCATCCACGCAAGCGGTGTCTTTGGTGTTGATGCAAGGCTCTGCAATTACGTAGGTCATAACGGTCTGGGTCTCCTCAACTGGATGCGTATATTTTACTATGGCGATGTCTGCGAAACCGAACATTCTAGCAAGAAATAGCAGGCTCCGCAAAGAAGAAACGGCCGGCAGAGTGCGCTGCCAGCCGTTCATCTTTTCCTACCAGATTAGAAAGCTGCGGATCAGGGTTACCGGTGTCCTCCGCCGCCATGTCCGCCACCGCCGTGGAAGCCACCACCGCCTCCACCATGGAATCCTCCGCCTGCGCCACCGTGGAATCCACTACCACCGCGGACGCCACCAACCGGACCACGCGCAAAGCCTCGTCCACCGGCAAACCCGCGTCCGCCAACGAACCCGCGTCCGCCAGCGAAGCCGCGTCCACCATAAAAGCCTCTACCGTAGCCGTAGCCCCAACCGCCGCGGCCCCACCCGCCATACCACGGCCCGGCGCCGATAAACAATCCACCGGAAAACCAGCCCGGCCCGTAGTAACCGTAAGGTGCGCACGCGTAAGGTTCGTATCCGTAGTAGCCGTAGGCGCATGCGGGCGCTACGCCAACATAACCCGGCCCATACCCCACGCCCACTCCAACCCTGACCTGCGCCTGCGAGTAGGTCAGCGGCAGCATCAGAACCGCAACCAAAGCCAAATATTTCATGTACCGCATGTCATCCCCCTTGTCCCAGATCCGCCATTCAGCCACAAAGCCCACCGGACCTGCAGGTCTTCAAGATCTTGTTTCTATCCGAAGCACCTATGTATTTGAACTCGGAACCCCGAAAAAAGTTGCAGGTTTCGCACTGGCTGATTTCAGCCACCCCGCCTGAATTCAACCACTTGCGGGGATAGAGTACTTTCGCTCCACGGCTGCCGCAAGAAACCCTGACGGCGGGAGTTTACCACGCTTGGTGAGGCGGACGCAGCTTGGTAGAATTGGTTATTCGCAGGGGGATTCTATGGCTACATCGGCTCACCAATTCGAGCATCCGGTATCTCAGGGCAAAGATCTCATTAGCTTCGACGATGCCATGGAGAAGCTTTCACGCGAGGAACGCTTTCGCGCGACAGTGTATTCCATGAATACCTTGCTGGTGCAGAAGGGCGTTTACTCGTCCGAGGAATTCGAATTCCAGTTCCGGCAGTTTGCCCAGAAAAACCTGCGCTAGCGCGGCCCCACCTTACACCCCCACCAACGCCTCGCTCGGCTCATACTCCACGATGTACCCCGCCACCGCGCTCGCCGCGACCGTGAACGGCGAAGCCAGATACATCTGTCCCGGACCGCTGCGCCCCGGGAAGTTGCGGTTCTGCGCGCTGATCACCACCTGGTCGGGGCGCGTCGAAACGCCCGGCCCCGCGTTGATGCAAGCTCCACAAGCCGGCTCGATCACAATCGCCCCGGCCTTCTGAAACACATCCAGATAGCCTTTGCGCAGGCAGTACTCGCGCGTCTCCTGCGATCCAAACTGGATATAGAACTTCACCGACTCCGCCACACGCTTGCCATGCCTGAGCGCATCGGCGAGCACCGCGGCGTACATGTCCATATCCTCATTCTTGCCGGCAGTGCAGGTGCCGCCGTAAGCGATCTCGACCGGCACGGGCGTGTTCAGTTCGCGCACATACTTCCCATTGCCCGGGTCGCCCGGCGTTGCCACCATCGGCGTAATCTCCGCCGCATCGAGCTCGATCACATGCGCATACTGCGCGTCCGGATCGCTGTACAAGCCTTCAATCATCGCTTGGGCCTTGGCGCGGTCCATCCCGCGCCGCTCCACCAGGAAGTCGACCGCTTTTTTATCCGGGGCGACGATACCGGTAAAACCTCCAATCTCGGCCGCCATGTTAGTCATGGTGGCACGCTCATCCACGCTGAGCTCTTCTATGGCCTCGCCCGCATACTCCATCACTTTCGCCAACGCCTTGCCGCTCCGCACATAGTCAAGGCTGAGAATCTTCAGGATGAAATCCTTCGCCGTTACGTTCTCATGCTTCTTGCCGCGGATCACAATCCGCACCGATTCCGGCACCTTCACCCGCACATCCTTCGTGATCCAGCCATTGAATACATCGGTGGTCCCGATGCCGAACGCCACACATCCAATCGCACCCACATGCGGCGTGTGCGAGTCTGAGCCAATATTCAACTGCCCTGGCAGCGCGTAGCTTTCGAGCACAATGGCGTGGCAAATGCCCTCTGATCCCTTGCGGTCTTTCAGTTCTCCATGCAGCTTGATGCCCTGCTTCGCGGCGAAGGCTTCCTGCTTCAGCTTGAGTTGCGTCGCCAGATCGAGCAGTCCCAGCTTCTTCTTCTCTTCCGAAATCACCTCGTCGAGAAACGTCAGGTGATCGCGAAAAAAGAGAATACTCGACGCATCGTTCACCTTCGCATCCTTGCCCACGTAGCGCTCAAAAAAGATTGCCGCCATCGGCGTGACGTACTCGTGGCTAAAGCGCAGGTCGGCCTGCGCAAAGCCTGTATCGCCGGGCTTCACGGCGGCAACACCCACTTCACCTTTCTCGTTCTTCATGTGCCGCGCAAAGATTTTCTCCGCCACCGTCATTGCCCGTGTGGGCGCGGGCGACTCGCCCGCGCTCTGAATCGGCGGCAAGAACACTTTTCCCTGCATCCGCGCCACATTGAACGGAAACAATCCTCCGTATTCGATCACCTGCCGCGTGATCTCATCTTCTCCCGCGGTAAACTCGGCGAGCGCAATCTCTTCCCCGCCCCGAATCCGGTCGATCAGCGAAAAATCGGTCGATGTGAGCACTCCCAGGTTCTGGCAATTCTGCTTGTAGATGCGCTCAATGTTCTCCGCGACCACAACCTGAATGCCGGCACACATCTCGGCGTAAGGCGACTGCTCTCGGCTCGACCCCTTGCCGCGCCGCTTGCCGCTCACCGCGCACACAAATCCGCCGCGCTTCACCTCGCCGCGCCCGATCGGCGTCACGCTCCCGCACTTCAGCCCAAGATACGGAATCTCCCCCAGCGTCTCATCGAAGTAGAAACAATAATGCGCCGGAGTGATTTCGTCAGTCGAGATGTCGTCGCGCAGCTTGGGATTGATCGCCGGATTTCTCGTATCCCACGGCAAGTCTTCACCCGCGAGCTGCCGCCTGATCAGCTCCGGATCTTCGGTGAGAAAAAGAATGCGCCCTTGCAGCCGGACTCGGTCCGGCCGCTTTTCGATTTTGCGTTCCAGAAGTGAATTGATCACGTTAAGCCTGTAGGAGTGAAAGAATTAAGGACAGCCGGAAGCAGTTGTCCCCTGCTATTGTAGCGCGGCAGAGGAGCGCGATGTTGCGACCCGCGGCATTAGTGGTGCCCGTGCGCCGCCTTGTCAAACTTCTCTCCCGCTGAAATCGCCACGGTCAACCGGTTCTCCTTCGGCGCCAGCGGACACGTAGCATACGGAGTCACCGCGCACGGAGGGTTATAAGCCCGGTTGAAGTCGAGCACAACGGTTCCGTTGACTACGGGATCGGTTTCAAGAAAACGTCCGCCGGGATAGGTATCCGCTTTCGCGGTCAGGTCATTGAAAACAAAAAACAGTCCGTGCGCAGCGTCGCCGCCCAACGCGGTAAGCCGCAGTTCCTTTCCGTCGAGCCTAAACACCACCGTGCCCGCGACCGGCTCTGCACTCACATCCCCCAGCACGTTCGGAATATCGATCGTTTTCTTCCCATCCGCCAGCTCCCAAGTCGCGCTGACCCGGTAATTCATGTCCACCGGGTAAAATGTTAGCCCGTGAAAACTGCGAACCGCGGCGCTGTCCCTATCTTTCAGGCGAATGCCCACGCGTTCGCCGCGCACGATCACGTGAAACTGCAGCGTACCCATCTCGACCAGCGAGGCGTGCCCCGAAACATCGGAGTCCAACTTCGCCGTGGTCAGCGGCTGGCCCGCAAGCGTAGCGTGCGCGTCGGGAAGCAGCTTGATGGTGACCTCCTTGCCCTCGACNNGCCCCCGGCTTCAGCCAGTACAGGCCCGCAAGCGGCACCCAGTTTCGCTCCAAATCGTCAAGCTGTTCCGCCTTCCACTTCTCGAACGACTGCACGTACGCGGCATCCGGAGCGGCCGGCGCCGAGCCCGACTCGCCAGCGAGTAGAACCGCCGGCCCCAGCATGATGAGCACAGCCACAAACAGCGTTTTGTTTTTCCTCGGCATCGCTTGCGTTCCTCCC
>PLIO01000205.1:6252-6464 GCA_003140075.1 Acidobacteriaceae bacterium
TCGAAGCGCGTCACCTTGCCGCCCGCTTCTTCCACAATCAGCACGCCCGCCGCCGTGTCCCAGGGATTGAGATTGAATTCCCAAAACCCATCGAAGCGTCCCGCCGCCACGTTGCACAAATCCAGCGCCGCTGACCCCGCCCGGCGCACTCCGTGCGTGTGCAGCGTGATCTGATGATAGAAATAAATGTTCGGATTCTTGTGCCGCTTGTG
>PLIO01000033.1 GCA_003140075.1 Acidobacteriaceae bacterium
AGTTCCCACATGAAGACGCCGCCGAGGTTGTGCTGGCTGATGGCATAGGTGACTTTCGCCTCGGTCGAGGATGGGCTGTCGTAGGTGACGAAGCCGAAGGGTGCATCGACCGGATTCAGCAGGTAGGGGGCTTGAGCAAGATCGTCGAAATTTTCGGTCCAGGCGCCGGAGGCTATGAGTTGCTCGACCTGCATGTAGGTTACGGTTGGAGCTCCGAAATTTCCGCAGTAAGCGTCGTCGGTGCAGAACGTCCAGAGGCCATCGACATTGAAGGCATAGCCATAGAAAGCTGTGCCTAGATTGATCTGCTCGGCGGGTACGTTGAACTGAGTTGTGAAGCTGATGGTCGAAGTGTTGAGGCTGCCTTCCTGGCCGGGATCGAGCGGGCTCAGGTAGAGCGGCGAGTTGTGGCCGGAGTGGTTGGTCCACGCTCCGTGAAAGTCGTAGGTCATGACGTTGTAGAAGTCGACGAGAGGAGTCATGCCGGCAAAATCGTAGACTCCGTAGGAGCCGGGGCTGGAGGAAACGGCGGCTGAAATCAGGTATTGGCCGGCGGGCAGGAGAGCGCGAAGATCCTGGATCAGCGAGGTAAATTGGCTGGCCTGGGTGCTGTCGCTGGGAACTTCGTAGTCGAAGTCGACACCGTCGTATCCGTTGGCAATGGCGAAATTGGCGATGTTCTGCGCGAACGTGGCGCGAAGCTGGGCGTCGGCGTCAATGGTGACAAAGAGGGCCGAGTTGCCGCTGATGCAGATTTCTACTTTGACTCCGGCGGCGTGGGCGCGCGAAATCAATTGGGGTTCGAGAAATCCGGGAGGGATCGACAGTGTGCCATCTGCGGCCAACGCCGGTCCGATGCTGTCGTGGACGATGTGCGTGAGCTGGCCGTAGGGGATGTTCGAAGCGTCATAGGTGGGAGTGTTCCAGCGGTCCCAATATCCGTAGTAGGCGAGGAGACGCGGGTTGGCGGCGTGGAGAGCTGGGAGGGTTGCGGCGAATAGCAGGGCTACCAGGACGGTTTTACTCGTAAGGGTCATGACGGCTGGATCCTCTGGAAGGAAGTTTAGATCTGGGCTGGGGGTGGGTCAAGGGTAAGGTCAAAGATCAGCGGCAAGAGAAGGGTCAAGATCAACGGCAAGGTCAAGGGCAGCGGACAGGAGTGTCCGCTCCACACGAGCACATCCACACGAGTAGTGTATAAAAGAGCAAGAATGTCGCAGGCAGCGCAAGCTATTACGCGGAGCCCCGCGGATGTGGTGCGGATGACGCCGGTTTCGCAGGCGGCGAATGGGGTGTGTTATGCCGTGGCGGGGGAGAACTCCGTTGGGTCGTTTGATCTGGAGCGAATGATTGCGGCGGTGCCTACGAAGATCGCTTCGGCGCTTACGCGCAAGGCTTATTATTTTGTGCCGCTGACGGTCAGCCAGGGGGATGAAATCCTGATTGCGGATCGCTACGATGTGGCGCTCAGCGACAATGCGGTGTGCCACCGCAACCTGAATCTGGGCGATTCGCAGTGCGTGTTCATCTCCACGCGGCTGATGGACGATAAGTTTTCCGTGGCGTTTGAGTTCTACATCAACGTGGGGCATGCGCTGGTGGAAGGGGCGGGGGTTTCCGAGGATTTCAGCGAGTTGGCGTGGAAGCAGGTGCAGGCAGGAACGCGCGGGGAGACTTCGCTGGACGCGTGGGAAGCGCGCAAGCTGGCGTTGGCCGGCGGGCCGGATGCGGAGCGCTTCAAGAACGAATACTTCGAGGCCACGTTTTCCGACACGATTTCGATTTACTTGCTTTCGCTTTATTTGGATGTGGATTATTACGATCTGCGGGAGCGGGATTATCCGCTGCTGGCGCCTTCGGCGCTGGCCGAGCGGCTGAGGAAAGTGGCGGAGATGTTTCCGGCGAATGTGGGGTTTGAGTTTGCGGTGCTGTATAAAAGGCGGGGGTAGCTAATCCCCTATTCCGCTGAGCGGGATGTACTGGGGGCTGTCGCCGCCGTTGTCTTCCATCTCAACGTAGGCCGAGCGCGTTCCTTTATGCTGCGGCGCGAACGTGATCGTAACCGTGCAGCTCGCGTTCGCCGCGAGCGATAGGCCACAGTCGTTGGTCTGCGGGAAGTCCTGATTCTCGGCCCCGAAGACGCCAACGGGATGGTCGAAGGTGATCGTGGAGCTGCCGACATTGGTCAAGTGGATCGCTCGCGGCTGGCTCAACGCGCCAACTCTCTCCGTTGGAAACTGCAATTTACCCGGCGCGATTCCCAGTGATGTCCCTTGGCCCACCAGTTGAATAAATAGCGGCTTGGACGATGCGCTGTCGTTGATCGTGATGGTTCCGCTCGCCAATCCCGTTGCCCTGGCGGTGAAATCGGCTGAGATGGAGCATTGCGCTCCGGGTGCGAGGCTGCCGGTGCATGTATTTCCCGTCATGCGAAAGGGCGCGCCGCTGCAGTGGATGGAAGAAAAGGTCATGTCCGATGTGCCGGAGTTCGTAATCGTCGTGGACATCGGGGTGCTGGTGGTGCCGAGCAGTTGCTTTTCGAAGCTGAGCGGCGTCGTGGGCGAGAATGTTGCCGCGCCGGTATTGAGCAGCGTGATGACGTGCTGCCCCAGAAAGTCGACGACCGCGAGGTCCGGTTTGCCGTCGTTATTTAAATCTGTGGCGGCGACATAGTAGGCCGTGATTCGGCCTGGAATCGGG
Organism: Acidobacteriaceae bacterium; assembly: GCA_003140075.1. Classification (GTDB taxonomy): domain Bacteria; phylum Acidobacteriota; class Terriglobia; order Terriglobales; family Acidobacteriaceae; genus Sulfotelmatobacter. Next base: position 2,701 of record PLIO01000033.1, read on the forward strand.
TAGACGACCTCGGGTTGAAACGTTCCGTCGCCGTTGCCGTAGAGCACGTCGACACCGGCTGGCTCTTTTAGGACCTCGCCTGAGTCAGCCACAGCCAGATCAACTTTACCGTCGCCGTTGAGATCCTGCGCCGTGACCCATGCGGAGTTTGCAGCTGGGTAGCTTACTTGCTGCTGGAAAGTTCCATCCCCGTTGCCCAGCAGGATGGAAACTCCTGGGCCGTTCGACACAGCGAGATCCAACTTCGTTTTGCTGCTTGTGAAATACGCCGCGGCGGCTCCGCTGGGCGGCCCATATACTAAATAGTACCCGTCGGCAGTAAAGGTACCGTCTCCGTTGCCAAGGAGGATCGCGACCTGGTAGTTCGGAAACTCCTCGCCTCCGACTGCCACGTCAATCTTGCCGTCAAGATCGAAATCGCCGATAGCCATCACATATCCAGTCATGGAGTACGGCAGAGGGGTGGTTATAGGTGGCCCGAAGGTTCCGTCACCGTTGCCAGGCAGCACCTCAACGCAGTCGCACACCTGCCCCTGCGATGTCACCGCCTCAAGGTCAAGGATATCGAGGTTACCTGTGCCCGTGAAATCTCCGACGGCTACCATGTACGAGTGTGCTGTTGTCGGGTACGGCACCGCCGACTGAAAGGTCCCATCGCCGTTTCCCAGCAAAACGTAGACATAGTCCTCTCCCGCTGCGCCGACCACCAGGTCCAGTATTCCGTTATTACGAAGGCTTGCAGCTGCTGCGTGAAAGGCCTCTGCCGCGGCATAGGTCGCACCGTGACGGAATGTTCCATCGCCGTTTCCCAAGAGAATCTCCACATTACCGGAACCGTAAACGCCCGGAACGGCTACGTCAGGGATTCCGTCGCGATTGAAGTCGCCAACCACGAGTGACTCGGGCTGTTGTGCCCCTACGTAAAAGCTCGAACGAGTCTCGAATTGGCTGTGCGCTTGCGGGGCAACGAGTAATCCAACCAATAGCGCGACGATCTCAGCGATTCTGGAAGCCATTTGCGAGCTCCGAGGAGGGAACGTCAATCTTGGAGAGTAGCACGAGTCTGTGGGCCGCTGAATCTTTTTTCGGATGCTACGTGTCTCAGTTGGCCGACTGCAAGTTTTTGCAGATTTTTAACACAAACGCAGCTTGGAGGTGCTAGAGTCCGTCCCGCGAGGGGGCAGTTGTAAAAATCCACTTAAGGAGACGGCTATGTACTACAAGGTTGTAGTGTGTGTTCTCGGGGTTGCCCTTTGTATGCTTTTCACTTGCTCGCGGGCTGCCGGGCAGGCGCCCTCGCTCGGAACGGTCGACGACCCTCAACAGCTCCTGGGCGGCTGCCCTACCAACCGGTACTTCTACTCCGGGGATAACAACATGGTTTGCTACACCACGACAGTTCGTTGCTCGAACGCTGACCCATTAGACCTCGTGTATGGCGTGGATATAACACCTGGACTGCAGTCATACAACGGGACCATTGTCATGTTTGCTGGCGACGGAGGAACCTATGCCGGCGACAGTAATGGATACTTCGACAACTACGCGCAGAACTACCTTGCCGCAGGCTATCAAATCGTGCAGATAGCTTGGGGGAAAACCTATCCGGGATACGATTGGGAATACAGCAACGTGAACACGGACGACTATGCTTACAGCATCAGGAATGCCGCTTGTCGACCCGCGACATTTCTGAATTACGTGCGGTTTGGAAACGGAAACCCCAACGTGCCGATCATCTGGAATGCAACGAAGGGAGGCATGTGTGGGCACGGAAATAGCGGGGGAGCAGGAGCTATGGCGTACGCCCTGGCATGGTACAACGCCGGCGCAGGAGGCGCCGCATCAAATGGAAGCGGTTATCTCGACAAAGTCGTGCTGGAGAACGGCCCGGTCTTCAGCGACATCTTTCAGGGATGCGAGGTACAGAGCGGGGTCAACAGCCAGTACACGACAATATGCCCTCCCGGCAGCACCCAGACCGGATGCAACAGCTGGCCGGGCGGCGGGGGGAACGTATTCGATTACCATCTCGAGTACATTTCCCGGGACGCTCCAGCAGTAGAGCTTTGGTCCGGCACTCCCGCACCGGCCTGTGCCACGCAAAACACGGCGCAGACCACAACCGCTGCCGAGCAGACGCTGTGGCAACAGATGAGTATCGTGGACTTCACGTCTACGACCCAGCCCAGCTTCAACTACCCCGTCACCGCCATGTCCGGGTGGCTTTGCCAGAGCGTCACGGGCCAGGTGAACGGCCAGCCAGTACCGATGAATAACTCTGCGCCCGAGGGTGAGCTCTTCTTTCTCCAATTTGCGGCGCAATCGGACGCAGGAGGGTTTTTGTCGGTGAACGGGGTTTCCGCGTGCCCAAACGGTCCAGAAAACGTGGAAAAGGGCGTAGTAACGGTCAACAATGTGACGTTTGGTCCCGGCTCCCCTTATGCCTCGCAGGCGCTCATAAACGACATGATTGGACAGAGTCCAGCCAACCCCTCGTCGTCCTGCAAGAACATGGGCGTTTTGAGAGCGCAGCAGAACTGAAACCGAGCAAGCTCCGAGGGGCGTGCGGTTCGCGCGCGCCCCTTTTTCTATTGCCTGCGCCGTTCAATGGAAATCCCGCGACGCTACTTGTTCCCAATCACAAAATTCACTGTGCTGGGCTGATTCGTATTCACCGTGACTGATTTCTCCCAGCTTTTGGGTTCGGTGAAGATGGGGCGCTGGACGGTGTGTTCGGTGAGCACGTCGTAGGCTTGCTCCTTGCCGGCGAGTCCCCAGCCTTCATGCCAGGCGACAATCTGATACGTGCCCGGCGGGACGCTGGTGAACTGGAAGCGTCCGCTCTCGTCGGTGACGGCGTAGTAAGGGTGTGGAACCACCATCATTTCCGCATTCATCCAGACATGGCCGCCGTTGCAGCGCAGGTTGACCAGGCCGGGCGCCGACATAGTGCGAGAAGTGACCTGATTGGGGAAAGGGAATGGCAGGTTAAAGCTGGCCGCGCCGTCCATGTGGATGGTGTGCAGAGTCGCATCGGAGCTCTGCATCTGCAGAGCAGCATTCTGGGGCAC
>PLIO01000142.1 GCA_003140075.1 Acidobacteriaceae bacterium
TCCAGCCAGAATCCGTCGGTGGTGGGCGAGTCGGTGACGTTTACGGCGACGATTGACGGCGAGTACGGGCTGATCGTGCGGCGCAATGGAGCAGTGATTAGCCGGGGCGTGAGCAAGAGAGGCATGTCAGGCATAACCCAGACACAATCCTTGCGTGCGGTTCCGGCAGGCCTAACCGGGACGGTGACCTGGAGTGCGAACACGGGATGCAGTCCCAGCGCGGTGTCGGGCGATCCGGGAACGTCGCAGTGCGTCACCACGACTCTGCCTCAGGGGACCGACACGATTACGGCCACCTACTCGGGCGACACGAACCACAGCGGAAGTACGGGGACGTTGAGCGGCGGCCAGCAGGTTAACGCTCAACCTGCGGAGATCAGTGTTACCCCGAGCAGCATCAACTTCGGAACCGTGCACTTGCTCGACCTGCAGGATCAGAATGTGACGGTGAAGAACATCGGCACTTCCCCGGTTACCTTCACCAGCATTTCCTTGACGCTCGGTAGTGGCACCAATAGGCGCGACTTTACCTGGGTGAACCTCTGTCCTAAAACGCTGGCGGTAGGGAGGAGTTGCACCGTGAACTTAGTCTTCTTTGCCGGCAACGTGGGTTCGCTTTCCGCCACGCTCAACATTAACGACAATGCTGCCGGAAGCCCGCAACAAGTCGGCCTGTCGGCAACGGTGATCAACCCTCGGGCGAGCTTCAATCCCGGGAGCCTGAATTTTGGGACGGTACAGGTCGGCCACAGCAGCACAAAGAACGTAACTCTTACCAACACGGGCACGACAACGCTGGATATAACCAGCGTCAACGTTACGGGAGCAGACACGGGCGACTTTACGCGAAGCAACGCCTGCCCGAGTTCGCTTGCGGCGGGCACCGATTGCATCATCTCGGTGACGTTCACGCCTACCACCACGGGCGCACGCTCCGCGGATCTCACTGTGGTTGATAACGCCGCAATCAGCACGCAGAAGGTGCCGCTATCGGGAAGGGGGAGCAAGTAGGCAGTAGCTGGTACAGCATTCCGCTGAACATCCGCGTCCCGATGTACATAAACCCGTTTTTCTTCCTGACAGCGTCGTTCGCTCCGCCTAAGGAGTTGTATCCGGCATGGGTCACCTGCGCCTGCGTGTTCATCGCATTCGGCGCGGTTGCCGTGAGGCTGACCTTGCGCAACCTGCAGCGCGCAGGGGTGACTTGTAAGGCCAGGCGCGAGATCGCCTATCCCAACCGCGCGTAGAGTTGAAACGGAGCCCAGTCATACGGATTGTGGAAGCCGCTGTTGTGAAGCAGGAATAGTTTGGCGGCGTGCAGAGCCGCATCGGGGCTGGCGCCCTTGTCGAGTTCCTCGTAAAACTTGTTCATGAGAAGTTCGGCGGAATCATCCTGTGCATCCCACAAGGCGGCGATCACGTTATGGGCACCGGCATGGAGGAATGCCCACGAAAGCCCCACCAAGCCTTCGCCTGAATAGAAGCGATCCCCGCCACTGTAGCAGGCCGAGATGGTGACCAGTTCAGCCCGCAACGGATGCTGCTTATGGTAGCCAACGATATCGCTGGCGTAGAGCTTGAAGGAGTTGTCTTCGGCGCTCGCCTTGGAAAGCACAATCGCCGAGTCGAGCGGACTCAGGCGACTGGCTGTTCCGTGCGCGACAAAATGAATGTAGGAAAAGCGCTCTGGAGCGCTGGCCAGATAGGCTGACGGCGTGGCGTCCTGCCGCGTGAGTATCTTTTCCTCGGCTGCCGGAAAATACCGGGAAACATCTTGCATCTGGGCTGCGGCTTTCGCGAGCTCGGGATATTTATCGCTGGGAGCGATGCTGTTGCCGATTAGAAGCAGACTGCGGCCCCGGTTTGGTTTCGCTGCTCCAGCCGCGCCAAGAATTCGCAGCGAACTGGCATTCGCAATCGTCGCGTCTTCGATCCAATAGTGCAGCTTTGCTTGGGACGGCTTTGGCCCAGCCAGAGTTGCCTCGGAAACGGTTGGATCAGGAACAAGAAGAGTTTCGAAATTCAGGTTGTTCAAGCTTGAGTCGGGGATGACGTAAACCTTCGCGTCGTGCTTGAGCAACGCTTGTGCTGGCGTGATCAAGGTGCGATAGAGCCATTGGCCATCCGGGTCGGCCGCTTGGAGAACGTCTTGCGGCCCGGCGAGAGACCTGCGATAGCGCTGCACGGCCGCATCGATTTCCGATCCGGCAGGAAGAGCAAACAGGCTGGTCTTGAGCGGCGTGATCGCCCACAGGTAGGACTGCTTCTCGCCCAGCCAGTAGAAAAGAATTGTGGCGTTCGCTCGCCGCGCGATCTGCTGAGGATTCAGTGGCGGAGGTCCGGTTGCAGATTCCTTTGCCAGCAATCCTTCGGTTAGGGTGCGGGCGCGGCTGTAGTCGGCCCACTGCAGGGCCTCGTTTGTTTTCCCGCGGCTGACCAGAAAATGAACGTAGTCGTCGTAGATGCGCGAGGCGTTGTTGCCGAAGGGCAATCTTGAATCGTTGCGCTGCAGTGTTGATCGTTCTGCTTCAAATGTGGCTAGCGCTGCGCGGTACTCGCGGTCGGCAGCGTCGGCTTGGCCCTCGTTCTCATAGAGTTGTGCGAGAGCGTGTTCGGACCGCCATTTCAGTGAGGCGTTTGCCTTTGAGTCCCGTTCAACTTCGCGAAACACGCGCTCCGCTTCCGCGTCATCATGCGACCGGGCGGCAATCAGTCCCTTGACCAAAATTGGATAGAGTTCATCCAGGCGATTGTTGTCGGCATGTGCAATGGCGAGGGCGTCGTCGGAATACTTGCCTGCGTCTCCCAAGTCGCCGCTCTCGGCCGAAACCAGAGCGAGCGCCCGCAATGCGTTATAGATGCCTTCCTTGCTATCGATCTTAGTAGCGAGCTCCAGAGCTTTCAAATACGATTCTTTGGCGTGCTCGGGATCTCTGCGGCCGGCGTAGATGTACCCGATGTTCGTTATCCAGTACAGCTGGCCGGTGACGTTCCCCCCTTTCCTGGCGCGCCTCTCGGCTTCGAGAGAGAGATCCAATGATCTATCCGAGTCGCCAAGGTTGTAATAAGCCCACCCAAGGTTCCCGAGGGCCCCTTGGGCTACGCCTTCGGCCCCCAAGGTCATCGAAAGTTGATATGCGGCGTTCGTCCAATCGATGGCTTCGTCAAAGTGTTCTTCCCCCAACGAGGTCAAGCCCCGGTTGAGAAGAGTGGTTATCTCGAGGAAATGATCGTTGTGAGCGCGGGCGAATTGCAATGATTGCCCGAAGAACTGCTTCGCGGCCTCGATCTGGCCGACCTGTATGGCCAGAACCCCGCGAGCCCTCGTGACATCGCCGCATGTCGCTTCCGAGGATACTTGGCACATTTGCGTTGCTTGTCCGAGCGTTTTTTCCGCCTCGGCGAACTGGTGCAGGCGGGCGTGGGCGGCTCCTTCGATCGCAAGGGTTTCGATCAGCGAATCTTTATTGTCAGGTCGAGTTGGCGGAGAATTAAGGAGCGTCAGCGTCTGCGCATACATCCCTTGCCACAGAAGAGATTCCGCTTCCAGGATTCTGAATTTCCAGGCCCATCCTGGATTCGAATCCCGAAGTCGTTCGCAATCCGAGTGGGCTTCGTCTTGGCTCTGTTTTAGATCGCCGTGCAGAAAGGTCTTGTAGGTGTGTTCATAAGCACCCTGCGGACTCTCGCGATGACCACACGAGAGTCCGCAGGCAACAATCAGACATACAAGAAGAGAGGAACTTATGGGACTGTCTTGCCGTTGGCGTCGGCGGTTGCAATTTTCCGCTTGCCCTTCTGGTCCGTATCCACTCCAACCATCGTCAGATGGAAAGCGCCGTCCACTCTCAGTTCGGCTAACGAGACTCTGCCAAACCCAGCAATATCGAGCATGTGCCCGAACGATGTTCCGGGAGTAGCCTGCGCCACGTTGGTGACCAATGAGCATTCAACCTCACGCGCTTGCCCGACTGCGGCAGAGTCATGGTACTGCTGACGCGCCCAATCGGGAAGCCCCGACAGGTTGCTGATTTGCCCGTGCTGTTGGGAAACTCGGTTCAGGAATCCAGGGTCTTGAAGGTACGGTCTGTCGCCGTCGGGTTTAGGCCCACAAATACCGAGGTCGAATACTGGCTCTACTTCCCGTCCGGCGATCCTCAGATTCTCGAAACGAGTGCCCAGGAAGGTCACAGAAGGCACATAACCCTCCAAAGGATGTTCGGTGGAGACCTGTGCAAATACGAGGTCCGCTGTGACTACGTCATGCACATTTAGCCCGGTTATAACCCGAGGTCGACAGTGTCACCCATCCGTAGCCGACCTTGGAACTGCGCGTTCCGGCTACGTGCATGTAAGCGGACTTAAAGGAAATGCCGTCGGATTCGTAGCGCTCGGTAAATTGAGAGCGGAAACCGCCTTCGTCGGGCAGACGTACAAATCCCTGACTCCCAAGTTCCTGTGTCAGGGGATGTTGCGCATCCGCGCGGAGGATGGCGGCGTGAGCGTGAAAGGTGTGTGTTCGCGTGGTGTCGCTATCGGGCTGAAGTTGCACGCCGGGGGCGGGCGCCTCCCCGCGGATGCTGCTCTCGACTCTTGCGAAAGCATCCGAGGGGAGCATCGCCGCCAAGCCGGACAAGGCGCCGACGTTCGCCAGTTGGTTGAAAAACGTTCTGCGATCGGAGCCCATGGAATTATCTCCTTTCGGCTCGGTTGAGCCGGAACGATTCTAACTCCGGAATAACTCACGCCGCAAGAACAATTCCGTGCGTTCTCTAAGCTTACTAACATGCGCTTCCCCGCAGTAGCCATCCAACCAATGGCTGCGGCTAACTCTTTCGCTACGGCTGTGTGGTGCCGTTGGCCTTAGCGGTGCCGGCTTGCGTTGTCGCGGACGTTGGACACCCCAGCCGCATGTTCAGCATGGTTACGGTGAAGTAGTTGCTGTAGCTTGTTTCCGACACAGAGCCATCGCGCGAGTTGTCGGAGAAGCCACCATCGGCAGGGCCGACGCCTACTTCGACCTCGGCGAGCGATACGGTGCCGAAGTCCGGGATGAAGATCATGTTCCCGAACGTCCTGACTCCTGGAATCGGAATCGGCCCGATGCTTTTGACCAGTGAACATTGCAGCTTGGAATAGCCGTTGCGGTCCCCATTCGCGCCCCCGTTGGCTCGCCTCCGGAGATCGTCAATGTAGGCGATCTTGGCATCGTACTGTTTTTCCAGAACTTCAGGAAGGCCCCCGCCATCGGCCATGGAGTTGAGTTGCCCCTGAACGCGATCCAGAAAGCCGCTATCCTGCAGATAGGGCAAGTCGCCTTCCGGTTTGCTCCCACAGAAGCCGAGATCGAGTTCGAGTTGAACAGGGTATCCCGCGATGCGAAGGTTTTCGAAGCGCGTGCCCAGGAACGTGACCTTGGGAACGTGGCCGTAGACCATGGGGTGTTCGGTGGAAACCTGCGCCACCACGCGATCGGCGGTGAGAACGTCGATAACATTGAAGCCTTCGAGGACAGAAGTCGACTGCGTGACCCAGCCTGAGTGATCGTTGCCCCAGATATCGGTTTTGTTTCGGAGTTGGCTACCGGAGACGCGAGTGTGGCCCGCCTTGAAGGAAATGAGACCTTCGATGTTGGTCTCGCCAACGGACTCGGTAAAGAGGCCTTCGCGCCGGGTCTTCTGCAGCACGACATTTCCATAATGCTCGATTGGTTGCTGGATCGGGTGTTCGATGTGACCACTGAGTACGTGGGCTTCGGCGTGATACACGTGATAGCGTTCCAGGACAGGGACCGGCTCGATAGACGGTTTCGACATTGTCGCCATGTTATTAGCTCCTCTCGTTTGAACTTATTTCTGAATTTGTAATTCGACTGAGGCTCGACCCACTTCCTTGCTCTCCCCCGCGGTGGTAAGGCCGCGCACAACCAAGCCGTAAGTGCCAGATTCGCGATTTCCTGCGGGGACCCGAACTGTCATCCACTGATCTTGCAAGGATGACGCAGGAATCGGAAGCGACCATTCCAGCTTGCCGGCAGGATTATATAACTCTGCCGTGTATTGTGAGTAGCCGCCATCCGGCGGGATCGCTACCCACAGCGCAAAGTCTTGCCCCGCCCGGGTTTGAATGACCTGTCCGCCAGACCCCCACGTGTTGAGATGAATCAACGCAAAGGGCAGGGCTTGCGGGCTGTTCAGCGCTCTCGACATTCGTGGATAAGTGACCAGATTCTGATAGCCGATTACCGCCAGCAACAAGACCATCACCGGAGCGGCAAACGCCGGCCGCAACCACGCCAGCCAGGGCGGCTTGGGCCGGACTGTCACGAGCTTGTCCGGGGGAACGGGATCAGATTTCTCCGCCAATACCACCTTGCTCTGCTCCACGAACAGAGCGCCGGCGCGGACGTCAAGCGCGCAATCCGGGCAGTCGAAGAAATGCTCTTCGAATTCGTTACGCGCGTCGGAATCAAGTTCGTCGAGCAGATATTTCTCCGTCATTTGTTGACGAACCACCGCTTCGTGGTCCATAGCTTGAATGCCCCCTCGCAATATAGTGAGCCTCGACGGCCCAGCGTTTCACCGAGTTCAGACCGAACTAAGCTCCGGCTCATCATCTCCCATATCTTTCAAATACAACGCCTTAAAGGATCGTTTGGCCCGGTACAGCACTACCCGCAGATACTCCCGGTCGACGCCGAAGTCACGGCAGATCTCGTCCTTGTCCCGCTCCTCGTAGAAAAGCTCGCGCAGCAACCGCCGGTCGCGTTCTGGAAGTTCTTCCAGGACTTTCCGAACTCTCTGTTGCGTCTCTTTGGCAGTAAGGAGGCCGAGCAGGTCGGTCCCCCGGGCGGGTAGATCCCGCTGCTTGTCATCATCCAACGAATCAAGGCGGGATCCGTACCGGTAGTGCTCAAACATGACGTTGTTGCACATGGAGTTCACGTACGAGCCCAGTCGCTCTGGATGGAGGATTCTTCCGTCGTTCAGAGCCGCAAAAAATCGGGTAAAAGTGTCCTGCCGGACATCTTCGATGGCTTCCGGGGACTTTAGACGCGAACGCAGCTTGATCTGGATGAGGGCGCTGAAATACGCGCCGAAATGCTCCTGAGTGCGAAAGTCTCCTGCCTTGAGACGTTCGAGATAGGACTGGTCAAAGGGTTCAAATTGCAAGGATCGGCCCCGGGAACCCGGAAGTGGCAAACAGTGTAGCACCTGGGAAGCGGAAGCGCGGGCAATTTCCGGGGTAGATGCAGACACAGATGTGCGTTTGGGAGCCCTGCATCGGTTATGCATGCGGCTGACGGCCGGGATGGAGCGCGAAGTAGGCACGGGGAATCGCGAAACTCCTTTGGAACCGAAGGCGGACAGAAACCCTGTTGGAGAAGATGGCGTCATGAAGTGCCGGAGTCGCTTCCCCCGTCGGCTCCGGCACTTTAACGGGAATCCCCAGCCAAGTGGTTGCCAGACTGGAGTCCTAAACTGTGCTGCAATCGCCTTACAGCGCGACCTTTCCCACTTATCGGTATAGTGCGGCGAACGGGCGGATCGTTTCACGGGTCAGGGAAATAATTTCGGATAAATACATTCAACTGACTTCTGACGGAGTTGGATGACAAGGGCGGCCTCCGGTGGGACCGATTTCCCGGCACAGCAAGTCTTTCCTCTGGTAGGCTGCATAGGTTATGCGCTTACAAACTAGCCTGTTTCTCCTGCTTGCCATAGTTGGTTCCCTCTTCGCCCAGGACGTTAAACCGGTGGCGGATCGCCTCGCCGCTCAGAACTCGCTTTTCGAAGAACAATACGAATCCGATCTCCGGAATTTTCCGGAGCGGGCCACTGCGTACGGTGATTACCGATATAACGACAAGCTCGCCGAGTACTCGCTCAACGCCATCGTTCAGCGGCACAAGACCGACGAGGACTTCCTTGCCCGGCTGGAAGCCATTCCGAGTGCGGGCTTCTCCGATCAGGATCAGCTCTCTCACGACCTGCTGGCACGCGTCCTCGAGCAGCGCATCGCGGATTTCGATCTCAAAGAGTACGAGATGCCAATCAATCAACAGAATGGCGTCCATACCAGCCTCGCGGACTTGCCGCTCTCCATGCCGTTCGATTCCGTCAAGCACTATGAGGATTACGTTGCCCGCCTTCACCAGATTCCTCGCGTTCTCAACCAGACCACCGAAGTGCTTCGCGCCGGCATGAAAGATAAGCTCATGCCCGTCCGGTTCCTGCTGGAGAAGCTTCCGGTTCAATGTGAGGGAATCATCGAGGCCGATCCCTTTCTCGTCCCGACCAAGAAGTATCCGGCGAGTATTTCGCCTGAGGATCAGAAGCGCTTGACCGAGCAGATCACCGACGCAATCAACGCCGATGTTATTCCCGCATACAAGAGCTTCGCCGCTTTTCTCCGGACGGAATATGCTCCTGAGGGCCGCAATACTCTGGCCGTTACGTCTCTGCCAGACGGCGAGAAGCGCTACGAAAACGACATCTACGCGCGCACCACCACCCGCATGACGGCCGACGAGATCCATCAACTCGGTCTGCGCGAGATTGATCGCATCCAGGCCGAGATGACGGTTATTGCAAGGAAGGCGGGCTTCGCCGATCTCGCCTCATTTCGGGCATCGCTCAAAACCAATCCCAAATACATTCCCACCTCCGCCGAGCAAATCCTCGATGATTTCCGCCGCTACATCGCGCAGATGGAGCCGAAACTCCCGCAGCTCTTTACTCTCCTGCCGAAGTCGCCGGTCACGGTGGAGGCGATCCCGGCTTTCCAATCCGCCGCTGCGACTCACTATGTCACCGGCACACCGGATGGCAAGCGGCCCGGGCGCGTCGTCGTGGCCACTTCTAACTTCGCGGAACGCTCGCTGATTGATGACGAGGCCATCGCCTACCACGAAGGCATTCCGGGGCATCACATGCAGTTATCGGTGCAGCAGCAACTGACTGGGATGCCCAAGTTCCGTCTGCATGGTCTCGGTTTCAACGCGTACATTGAGGGCTGGGCGCTGTACGCAGAGCAACTGGGCAAAGAGGTCGGTTTCTATCAGGATCCGGTCTCCGACTACGGCCGGCTTTCCTCTGAGCTCTTCCGTGCGGTGCGGCTGGTGGTTGACACCGGAATTCACTCGAAGGGATGGACCCGCGATCAAGTCGTCGACTTCTTCCGCAAATCCGGGGCCGTCGACGAACCGACAATACAGTCTGAGACTGACCGCTACATTGCGTGGCCGGCGCAGGCGCTCAGTTACAAGCTGGGTCAGCTCAAGTTCCGCGAACTTCGCGAACGCGCTCAGAAGGAACTGGGACCAAAGTTTGACATTCGCAAATTCCACGACGAGATGCTTGACGGCGGCACGCTTCCGCTCGACCTTCTCGAAGCCCGCACGGATAAATGGATCGCGGAGCAGAAATCAAAGTGATGGGGACAAAGAGATAAGGAAACTTTCTGGAACTGTCTGAAGTTAATGCTCGAGAACTTGTGTCAGGAATCCGGGTTGCCTAAAGATGCGCTTGGCAGGGAAAGTTGCGATCATCACTGGCGCGGCAGCCGGAATCGGGCGCGCCAGCGCAGTGCTGTTTGCGCAGGAAGGAGCCAGCATTGCCGCGGTCGATCTTGACCGTGACGGAAACGAAGCGCTGGCTTCAGAGATTCTGAGAGCTGGAGGACGTGCCGTTGCGATTGCGGGCGATGTTTCCCAGGCCGCGGACGTGCGCCGGATCGTGCGGCAAACCCGCGAGCACTTCGGGAAGCTGGACATCCTCTTCAACAACGCAGGGACTGTGGTGCACGGAAAGATTCATGAGACCACGGAGGAGGAGTGGGATCGAACCACGGCCATCAACGTGAAGAGCATGTACTTGCTTTGCCACGAAGTGGTGCCGATATTTCTTGAGCAGGGCAGTGGAGTGATCTTAAATACTTCGTCGGCGACTGCGCTGCGCAGCGTGACCGATCGCGTGGCGTATAGCACGTCGAAAGGTGCGGTCATCGCGCTCACTCGCAGCATGGCGCTCGATTACGTAAAGAACAATATTCGAGTGAACTGCTTGTGTCCGGGAACGATTGACACTCCTTCGCTGGCGGGGCGCTTGTTGGCGTTCGCCGATCCTGTAGAGGCGCGAAAACGCTTCGTCGACCGGCAGCCGATGGGGCGACTGGGAACCGCCGAGGAAGTAGCGCAGGCTGCTCTGTACCTAGTATCGGACGAAGCTGCCTTTGTCACGGGCACTGTGTTGTCGGTCGACGGCGGTTTCGCGATTTAGTTGTGTCACTGCTTCAGCCTGGCAGCCTTAACGTGTTCCGGTAAGTTCGGCCTTTTCCGCACTATCGTGTGGCTTGATCTTCTGTCCAATGCCGCTGGCCTGAGCGATTCTCAGATCGTAGTCATTCTGAAGGTTGAGCCAGAACTGCGCGGGCAGATTAAAATATTTGCCCAGCCGAATGGCCGTATCGGCGCTGACCGCACGTTCTCCACGCACCACCTCGTAGATGCCAGGAAAATCGAGCGCCTTCGCGAGTTGGTAGGCGCTTAGGCCCATAGGCTCAATGAATTCGGTCTTCAGAATTTCTCCGGGATGAATTGCAAAAACCTTATTGGATCTGGCCATTGGAATACTCCGCGGTGCTAGTGATAATCGACAATCTCGACATGGAAGGCATTTCCGTCCCGCCACACGAAGCACACTCGGTACTGATCATTGATTCGAATGCTGTGCTGCCCCGCGCGGGTTCCGTGAAGCAGTCTATTTCCAGGCGGTACTCTCAGATTCTGGAGCGAGACAGCCGCGTTCAGAATGGCGAGCTTTATGAACGATCTTCGCTGCAAATCAGCGGGAAGGTTCCGGCTCCTGCCGGATTGCCACAGCCTTTCCGTGTCCTTGTCGCGAAAGCTGCCGATCATCAACGGCCAATCATTCTTCTTCAAATACTAACGCGTCACGATACTACTGTCAAGCGTTAGTACTTGGAGTCTGATCATTCCCAGAAAGCTGCCTCCCGATCTAGTTGTCTTTCTTCTCCGGTTCTTTCGGCAGCGCCTTTTCGATGGGCTTGCGCGGCAGCATCTGGTCGCGCATGGCCGCATCGTAAACAAAACTCGCGACGATGACGCTGATCTGCTTGAGATCTTCCGGCTGCAGCCGGTCGTACACATCCATGTTCGAGTGGTGCGTGCGGGTCTCGTACTCGATGGGATCTTGAATAAATTGGAATCCCGGGATCCCGACCGCATCGAACGACAGATGGTCGGTTCCGCTGGTGTTCCGCATGGTGAGCGTGTTCATGCCCAGGTCCTTGAACGGTTTCATCCAGGTTTCAAAGATGGGAGCCACCGCTTCGTTCTCCTGCAGATACACGCCACGAATCTTGCCCGTGCCATTGTCCACGTTGAAATAGGCGGAGACCTTCGCTTGTTCCGGTTTCACGGTGACGTCTCCGGCCTCGCGCCGCAGCAGAGTCGGCATGTCCTTCATCCCGGGCTCGTCCATGGGCGGCCGCGAGCCGAAATGATGTTCCACGTATCCTTGCGACCCCAGCAGGCCTTCTTCTTCACCGCTCCACAAGCCGATGCGGATGGTGCGGCGCGGCTTGATGTCCAGCGCCTTCAGGATGCGAACCGCTTCCATCATGACGATGGTTCCAGCACCATTGTCCGTTGCTCCCGTACCGGCGTGCCATGAATCAAGGTGCGCGCCCAACATCACAACTTCGTCTTTCTTATCGGTGCCGGGGATTTCCGCGATGGTGTCGTACTGCATGGGATCGGCGTCATAGAAAGTGTTGGTGACGTTCAATTCCAGCGACACATCTTTCTTCTGGTCCAACAACCGCGCGATGCGTGTCCACTGCTCAATCGCCAGTACGAGTTGAGGAACGGTCGTGGTCTCGCCCGGCTTGTACGATCCGCCTGACTGGACAAACACGGTTCCGCCGCCGGAAGTTCCCCGGTAGCGGTCGATCACGGCCAGAACTTTTTCGTCGGCAAAGAACTGGTTCAAGTCCTTGATGAACTGCTGGCGCTTCACAAAATCGGCGAAGCGAAACGGCGGATGGTCACCGGGGATCTGGTAGTCGGAGAGCTTCGCGAGATCATCATCACTCAGGCGCTTGTAGGGGGACTCGGTGATCGGCTTTACTTCGGGGTCAGACCCGAAGATCACGATCATGCCCGCGAGTTTGCCTTTGTATTTGTCGAAATCTTTTTTGTCGTCGATGGTTGCACGAATGCATTTGCCCTGCACCACACCGTTCGTGCCCGGAGTCCACGCCTTCGCATAGACCAGCATTGGCGCGACGTCGGGCGAGGTCATGCGCACGTTGACGTATTGGTTGGCCCAGCCGCGCCCGAAGGGTCCCCAGGGTTCGAGGTGAGCGTTGGAGAGACCCATGGCGGTGAGTTGGTCGCGCGTCCACTCATTGGCGCGCTTCATGTTGGGAGAGCCGGTAAGCCGCTCGCCGATCGAATCCATCAATCCGGTGGCAAATTCCATTACGTGGGAATCGTGAAAGCCTTCATAGCGGATACGGCCGGTGGTTTCCAGGTCCACCTTTTCCTGGGACCGCACAGCGACCACCGAGGACATCACAAACAGAAGGCACAGCAAACGGACGAGGTTCTTCATTAACGGGTCTCCTGAAGAAAGGTCAAAGCGGGGATTATACAGTGTGGGATTGGCGATCGAGGTGGAGCGTGAATAAAGCTGATCCCTTCCACCGGTTTAGCATCGTGCAGGGCTGTCGCCATGGGGCTTTCCCGGTGCACATCTCACAAGTGCTTTGGGTGCAATGCAGAAGAATGTTTTCGGCGCAGGTATGGCCGAGCCCATCGATCCGCGCATCGCCCGTGATCTGTTCCGCGCCATCGCTCCAGAAGACAATCTTCTTCTGCAGATCGAGCACGCTTACACTGATTTGCAGGCCGTCGAGGGTGTCGCGATAGATTTCAGGATATTGAAAGGCTGACATGGAACGCTTCCCAAGAATGCTTGCTGGTTTCTCCATCGGCAATAATTCTCAAAATCCGGCGAATTTCTGGTTCCAGACCGCGGGTCACATAGCACTTCGGGGGTAGGGCTGTAGCACTCTCGTGCCATTTGCAGAAACCCGCGCAGCATTTAGCCTCATCGGTGAGCAGTTCTGGGGGAGGGCTGCCCGGGCGCCCTGGTCTCGAAAGAGACTGGGGCGTTCGTTATTTTGGGGCAATCGAAGACCGGGCGCCTGCAACCTGACGTGCCGCGCACAGGATCAGCTTTGGCTCAATTGGTTGAGATGGTGAAGTTGACCGTGATCTTGGCCTGGGTCTCCACCGCTTCGGCGCCCTGGAAATGCGGTTTGAAGTGCCATTGCCGTACGGCGTCCTCGGCTGCGGCGGCAAGAATGTGCGGCCCGCTCACCACGCGCAGATTCTGGATGACTCCATCCCGGCCAATCAGCGCTTGCAGAATTACCGACCCCTGCACCTTCATTTGCCGAGCCAGCAGCGGATAATTGGGCTTCACCGGGCTGGTTATGATCTCCGACGCATCGGTGGACATTTGCACCCGCTCTGCGGCGTTGCTGGTCACACTCGCGGCGGTCTCAGTATCGCCGGTGGCACCTGCCTCTATCGCGGGTTGCGGTGGAGTATCCGGCTGCAAGTCAACGCGCACCGAACTGCTGCCCGGCCGGAGAGTGCGATGCGTGTCGCCAGCGACAACCTCGACTTCCAGAGGAGGCAGGACAGTCCTGGTTGTCACTACCGGGGGCGGAGGAGTTTCAGGAGCGGAAGCTCCGGTTTCTTTCGCTACTACCGGGTGAGTCTTCAACGGAACTCTGTGGTTCAGTTTCGCCGCTGGCGCGACCACGGGTGCGAGTTCGCGCGGCGAAGCGGCTTTTGCGACAGGCGAACTCTCGACCGGTTGCTCCGATTGCGCTTCCGTGGCGTCGGAAAACCAGAAATCGCGGTCATGCCATAGCACGATGCCCAGGGCCAGCAGAAGCAGGCAGAGCGACCCCACCATCAATCTCCGCTGCCTGGGATCCTCGGCCACCTCTTTCGGCGATTCTGCCACCAACGCGGGTTCGGTCTTCGGCAGGATGGTCTTTAGATTGGACATGCAGGCCCCTTAGATTCCATATCTGGCTTCCGGTTCTGACCTGCTAAACCGGGCAGCTCCCGGCGAGGTAGGCGCTTCCGCTAGTATGCCTCGAAACCGCTTCCAAAGGCCAGCCGAAGATACCGTCCAAAGGGGCACCGACAGGTTATGATTCTCAAACTGGGCAGGCGGCGAAACTTTGGTGGGTTTTGGGAATCTCATGGCTGCGGACTGAGGTGGGCCTCGTCCCGCACAGAGTTTTCGGTTAAAGCTAAGGGTTGCAAAAGGCGAGCTGTGAAGGCTTATTCATGAAGAACGATGATCGCGGAATAAACGATCGCAAAATGGATGAAAAGAAGTTCCGGCAAATCGGCCGTCGCGAATTGCTCAAGCTGACGCCAGTACTGGCGCTGGGCGCATTTGCAGTTCCAAGCCTGCAGGAAGGTTTACTCAAGAAGGGCCTGGGTTTCAGCGACTGGGCTTCGGCGCGGCTTTTCCGCACCGGACATCGGGCCACAGAGTTCGACAACGCCGAATTGACTCCCTTCGCAAAGTTTCCCATCAACGGATATGACGTCGACGACCCTGGCGTGATCTTCGAGAACTGGACGCTAACAGTCAGCGGCGCGGTGCAGAAGCCTGGGGGATACACGCTGGCGCAGGTGCAGGCTCTGCCGCGCTTTCGGCAGAACACTCGCCATATCTGCGTTGAGGGGTGGGACGTGATTGGACGGTTCGGGGGCACGCGGCTCTCTGACTTCCTGAAGCTTATCGGCGCAGACCCTACGGCGCGCTTCGTCACCGTAAACTGCGCCGACGATTACTACGAGTCTCTCGATATCGCGACCGCGCTGCATCCGCAGACGCTGCTTTGCTACGAAATGTATGAGCAGCCGCTGACGCGCCAGCACGGTGCGCCGCTGCGGCTGAGCATCCCTACCAAAATCGGCTACAAGCAGGCCAAGTATTTGACTGATTTGAAGGTCACGCACGTACTGGATAGAGTCGGCTATTGGGAAGACCAGGGCTATTCGTGGTTCTACGGGCTCTAGATCTTGTAGCGCCGGCGTCTCGCCGGCCTTCGGCAGCCCGGGGAGGTCAAATGAGCGGTAGCGTTGTCGAAATCATTCAAGCAAAAGGGAAAGATGACGAACCCGTGGTCGTCGCGCGGGCGGTCTACGAGCATCCTTTTGTGGTGCGGCTGTGCCATTGGCTGAATACGGTCTCGCTCTTTGTCATGGTCGGCAGCGGGCTGCAGATTTTTCGCGCCTTTCCCAGTTTTGGCGCGAAGATTCCGCAGAAGGATTTGTTGCATTGGCCAAGAGCTTTCGCTATCGGCGGCTGGCTGGGCGGAGGGTTGCAGTGGCATCTCACCTTCATGTGGATCTACATTGCCACCGGCGTCTTCTATCTTGGCTACCAGCTTTTCAGCGGCAACTATCGGCAGGTATTGTTCACGCGTCGTGACATTCCCGGCGTGTGGCCGATGGTGAAGCATTACTTCTTCTTTGGACCGAAGCCCCCGGTGCGCGAGGCCTACAACCCGCTGCAGAAGCACGCTTACACCACCGTGATCGGCCTGGGAGTTCTCTCGGTGCTCACCGGTCTCGCGGTGTGGAAGCCGATTCAGTTCTCCTGGCTGGCCTGGATGATGGGAGGCTTCCACTATGCCCGCATCTGGCACTTCGCGGTGATGTGGGCGATCTTGTTCTTCGTGCTGGGCCATCTGGTAATGGTGATTTTGCACGGCTGGAACAATTTTATTTCCATGCTGACGGGCTGGAAGAAAGATCCGGAATACTGAAGAAAGGTCTTAGGTTTCAGGTCTTAGGGAGACCAAGACCTAAGACACCCAAGTCCTTGCGCGAGGATTGCACGCTAGATGTCCGAACCAGGCATGGTGTTGAACAACTCGGCGCAGGCCGGTGCCACGCGCGAGCAGGAGCTGATCGCAAGCGTGCAGGGCGGCCAGCACGAACTGTTCTACGAGTTGGTCCGACCCTACGAGCGGCGGGTTTATGCCGCGGCGCTGGCTATTCTGCGCAATGAGCACGACGCCGAGGACGCAGCCCAGGAGGCGATGCTGAAGGCTTTCGCGAATATCCGGCAATTCCGCGCCGAGGCTCGCTTCAGCACCTGGCTGATCCAGATTACGGTGAATGAGGCTCTGATGCGCCGGCGAAGGGAGCGAACTGTGCCCATGGAAGGCATCGACGGACATCGCTCCGGCAGGGGCGACGAAGACAGCGATTACACGCCCCGGGATTTCGCCGACTGGCGCGAGATTCCTTCCGAAGCGCTGGAACGCAAGGAGGTGCGCCAGCGGCTGGCCGAGGCGCTGGGCACGCTCGATCGCAAGTATCGCGAAGTGTTTGTGCTGCGCGACATGGAGCACCTGAACATTCAGGAGACAGCCGAGGCCCTTGGAATCACAGTGGCTTCGGTGAAGACGCGGCTCTTGCGGGCGCGGCTGATGCTGCGCGATCTGCTGGCCGCCGGATGGGAGCAGGGCTGGTTCAGCCGGCTGCCATTCGAGAAGGGAACCAAGCCATGGTGAACCACGAAGCGGTGAACTGCGAACAGGTATGGAGGGAAATTTCGAATTACATCGATGGAGACGTGGATGCCGCGCTGCGCTCGACGATGGACGAGCACTTTCGCACGTGCAAGAAATGTGCCTCGGTGCTGGCGGGAACGCGGAATATGGTCCAGCTTTATGGCGATGAGCGCATGCTGGAGGTGCCCGCCGGTTTCAGCCGGAGGTTGGAACAACGGCTGGAGCAGCGCCTGGAAAAGAAGCCGGCAAGAGCAAGTCACTCGCGCTGGTCGAGTTGGGCGGCGTGGCTGGTGCCGGTGGCTGCGATCGCTTTGATCGCCGGAGGCGTGCTGTTAACGAACTCGCTTACGCACGGGCGTTTCATCAAGTCGTACCATGCGTTGCCTGCCAATAACATTCCTCCCGACCTGGTGGTCGTGGTTTCATCGGGATCGAAGATATTTCACGTGCCAGGATGTCCTTTCATTCATGACAAAGTTACCGAACGCACGACGACCGCCAAGCAAGCGATGCAGGAGGGCTATGTCCCTTGCACGCGCTGCCTGCGGCAGTATTTGAAGACGTCGTTAACCGGGCACCCCGGTGCGGATGATGTGGAGCGAGAAGAAGAGCCGGAGGAAGTGGTTAGTACCGGGGGACGATAAGCAGAAAGGGCGCGGGCCCACCGGCCCGCGCCCGTGTCCCGACCCTTTTTGTCATCCCGAGCGAAGCGAGGGACCTTGGTTTTAGCCGGCACCAACGTACCTGCCAACAAACACCAAGGTCCCTCGCGTTGCTTGGGATGACAAATTCAACTCGGCAGGATTCCACCGGCAGGCTGAGTTTGGGATGTGCCTGCGGCTGAAAAGTTACAACCTGAGGCAAAGCTAAACACGGAGGGCACAGGGGAACACAGGGTAATGCCAGAGCGTTTTCAGCAGGCGAGTTGATCGCGGGAGATCTTCAATCCGCTTAGATTGCCCAATGCGGTCACGGCCACAGATTCCGTCTTAAAGAACTCCTGGGCCAGCGTTTGCAGGTCCTCCGCAGTAACTGCTTCAATCTTCTCGATCAGTTCGTCGAGATCCTGGAAGTGGTCGAAGTACATTTCCTGGCGGGCCAGGTTCGACATGCGGGCCGTGCTCGACTCGAGCGAAAGCATCAGGCTGCCCTTGAGTTGATCCTTAGATCTCCGCAGTTCTTCTTCCGGCACCGGCTGGTTTTTCAGGTTGCGGAATTCGCCGACCACGGCTTTTACCACCTTGGTGGCAGATGCCAGCGAAGTGCCGGCGTAGACGGCCATGCATCCGGTATCGCGGTAAGGATTTAGGTCGCTGTAAATCGAATACGCCAGGCCCTGCCGCTCGCGGATATTCTGGAACAGGCGCGAACTCATGCCTCCGCCGAGCAGAGTATTGAGAACGTAACCGGCATGGCGCTTCGCATGCGCAATCGGATACGCCGGAACGCCGATGCAAAGCTGTACCTGTTCGAGCGCCTTCTTGTTGCGCAGCACGATGCGGGGAACGATTTTGGGAGCGGGCGAGTGGAAGCCATTCTGCGCCGGCTTCAGGTGCTCGAAGTGCTTCACCACGAGATCGACGAAGTGATCGTGGTCGAGATGCCCGGCGGCGGCTACGATAATATTGCCGGGTGCGAAGCGGTGAGAATATGTCTCGAGCACGGCCGCCCGCTCGAATTTCTTTACCGTTTCCTTGGTTCCTAAGATGGGCTTGCCCAGAGGATGATCTTTCCAGAAATTTTGGGTAAAGATCTCGTGGACGAGGTAATCGGGATTATCCTCGTCCATCTTGATCTCTTCGAGGATCACGCCGCGCTCGCGGGCAATGTCCTCGGCCGTGAACGTGGGGTGCAGCACCAGGTCGGTGAGAATCTCAAGCGCGATAGGGACGTTTTCGTCGAGCACCTTGACGTTGAAGCAGATGCACTCCTTGGAGGTGAAGGCGTCCATATTGCCGCCGATGGAATCGACCTGGCGGGCAATCTCCTCGGCGGTGCGGTGCTTGGTGCCTTTGAAAACCATGTGCTCGATAAAATGGGAGATGCCGTTCGATTGCGGGGTCTCATCGCGCGAGCCGGTTTCGAGCCAGATGCCGATGGAGGCGGAGCGGATGTGCTCCATCTGCTCGGTGATGACGGTGAGGCCGTGCGGCAACACCTGACGACGAATATTGCGGACTTCTTTTGGCATGACTAAGCTTTGATCGCGGAACCGGCCAGAAGGTGCAGTACTATTCTTACATATCTGGCGTGGGCGGGTGGGGTATGGGGGAAGCGTCTTGTTAGTTGTTTATAATCAATCACTTACTCCGATTTCGACTAAGCTAAGAATCGCGGACCCTGCAGATGATCGCCCCGCAGTTATTGAATTGAGGTTACCGGAATTCTCGCGAAGTTGTATGTGGGATGCGTAGCGCCGTCGCCGGTCTGGAACCTGACCGTGAAATCGAACGTTGTCACATTCGGGTTCGTATTGCGGAACCGCAAACAGAACCTCGTTCGGGTCCCTGGCGCCAGGTCTGCTGAAGACCCAGTCCCGCAGAAGCCAAAGTCTCCGTAGAATGTGAATACTTGAGTGGCAATCCCTTCGTCGTTGTCTGTCGCGAGCGAGTCGGACACCCAGAGTCTTTGCGAGTCTCGACTTCGCGCGTTCGTGATGAAGCCCGAGCAGCTAACCCGGTCGGATGTCCGTGGGCGAGTACACTCGCACAGTTGAACGTCGTAGTAGTCACTGTCTTTTCCTGATGTAGGCGAAAAGCAACTCAGCGGCCGCGCAGGGGCATGGGTCGGCGCGGGCGTCTGGGACGGGGCTGCGGCGGTCAACGCTCCGGACTCAGCTGGCGTCTGCGTCCCCCCGGTCGGGGCTTGGACCTGTTTTTCTAACGCTTCCTTCTCTGCGCGCTTCTGCGCGATTTGTTGCCTAAGGCGCTCCGCGGCAGCGGCTTTCTCAGCCTGAGCTTGTTTTTCTAATGCCTCTTTCTCTGCACGAGCTTGCGCAACTCGTTGCTGCTTGAGATATTCCGCAGCAACGGACCCTTCAAGCGGGCCGAGCTTTTCCCCGGTTGCGGGGTTGAAGGAGTAGCCGCGGTCGTATAGTTTGATGTTTCCCTCCGAATCTCGGTCGTAGTTGTAATTCGCGGTGCCCGTGATTGGATTGAACAGATTCCCGCTTTGCCGGATCGACAGGACGTACAGGAACATCATCCAGAGGGAGACTCCTGCTGCCGCAACCAGCACAGTCTTACGGCTTCTTTTCAGAAAAATAGAAAAGAAGAGCGCGGGAGTGAAAAGCACGACTGCGGCCACGCACCATACGGCTACGGCTCCGGACACGTAGTCGGGGAGTGCCCCGACCGTATGGATTTTTTCGAAAAACCACGAGTATAGTGTCCATGCGGTGATGAGGTTGGTCAAACGTATGGCGGACCATAAAATAAATAGGATCGCCAAGAAGACCAAGACATACCGCGCGGCTACTGGGATCCGCCTCCACCACTGACTGGATAGCGTTTTTCCGTTGAGTTCCTGCATTGCAGAGCTCCTTTCACTCACCGCGCGGGCCCCGCCCTCAGAACGTCCCGCTCAGCTCACAGCCGCTGGGTCTAGCTGGCGACTGGGGGCGACGTGGATACTTAAGGGTGCCAAATTACCATTACAAGCGGCGCTCGGCAAGTCCTGTCCGCGGCAGGTATGATCGGGTTGGACACCAATGCCTGACCTGCCAAGATTGACGGCCCCGAATTCACCACCTCTGCTCGGTATGGACCGCCAGGAGCTTGCCGCTCTGCGAGTGAGGCGGGTGAGCCGGGCTATCGCGCCAAGCAGATTATGGAGGCGGTGTACCGGCAACTGGGGGGCGCTAGGGTTTTACGGCCTGGGCTGGTTTCCCTCTAAATCGCTAATGCGGCGTTCGTGAACTTCGGCAACATGCAGGAGTCGTGCGGTTCCTTCTGCAATCTGAGTCACAAGGTCCTCCAGTCGCGAGTTTCCCTGTGTGTTCCGTTCCGTTGCCAGGCTTAGCCGATCCACATTCTTGCTCTGCCGTTCCACGTTCTCGCTGACCCGGTCCACGTTCTGAGTGATTTGTTCCATCCTCTTCTCGCTGTCCCGGTGCATGGATGCCAGAAGCTCCAGAGTCTGGGTCAGAGCCTCCAAGCGGTCGTCGATGTTCATCGCCAAGTACCTCTCCTCGCCTCATAGTCTAATACGTGCTGGCACGTATATCAAGGGAATTCTTGCTTGCACGTATGCATTCGGGTGTGGCATGATGTTGGCATGGCTGAGAGCTACGCAAGCCAATTTGCTCGCAAAGGCGGGCAAGCCCGCGCCCGAAAGTTAACCCCCGAACAGCGCAGTGAGTCTGCCCGCAAGGCAGTGGAAGCGCGCTGGGCCAAGCAGAAGAAGCTGGTCGAGGAGATCACGAAGGGTACCACGGCTCTCCTCAAACAGGCGAAAGCCAATGCCAAGACCGCGAGGACCCGGCGGGCGAGGCAAGAAAAGGCTCGGCAGCCTTAGGTGTTCCTGAGACTCTTCCAATCCAATGCCGGAAACTAATCCATCTTCGTTACTGGGAATGGATTGCGCGCAGCTTGCTGCTTTGGTAAGCGAGGCGGGGCAGCCTTCTTATCGCGCCAAGCAGATTATGGATGCGGTGTACCGGCAGCGGGTGGAGACGCTGGAGGAGATTTCTACGTTGCCACAGGAGTTTCGGGAGAAGTTGGCTGCTAGTGGGATTGGGGTTGGGGCGGCGCGAATTGAGAAGAAGTTTGAATCGGTGGATGGGACGGTGCGGTATTTGATTGGGTTTGGGGATGGGCAGAGTGTGGAGACGGTTTGGATGCCGGAGGGGGATGGCGGGGAAGCGGGGGATGGGAGTGAGGCTGGGGATGAAGCAGAGTCTAGTTCAAGTCCCACAGGGGCTAAGGAAACTCTGACTGAGTCCACATGCGGCGCAAAGCAGGTTTCTCGACTCCGCGGGATTGCCCGTAAAGACGGGCAATTCCGCTCCGCTCGAAATGACAACTCTAGTTTAGATCCGAGCCTCCCTAAAGCCCAGTTCTTACAAGAAGGCATTAATGCAGGCCCGGAAGGCCTGCTCCACCCTCCTCAAAACCGAATCAGACATGGTCGCTCGACGATTTGTGTTTCGAGCCAGGTGGGGTGCGCGGTCGACTGCCAGTTTTGTTTGACTGCTTTACTTGGTGTCAAGCGAAATCTTACTGCGGGCGAGATTGTGGGGCAGGTTTGTGCTGTGCTTAAGGATCAAGGCGTGTCGCCGCCCGAGGATCGCATCAATCTGGTTTTCATGGGAATGGGCGAGCCGTTTCTGAATTACGAGAATTTCATGAAGGCGTCGCGGTTGCTGGTGGAGGCTGTGGGCATTGCCGAGCGGCGGATGACGGTGTCTACGGCTGGCATCGTGCCCCGCATCCATGACTTTGGCCAGGAGACCATCCGGCCGAAGCTGGCGATTTCCTTGAATGCTTCGAACGATGCGCTGCGCACACGGCTGATGCCGCTGAACAAGAAGTGGAATCTGGAAATGCTTATTACGGCGGCGCGGGAATTTCCGCTGCGCACTCGGGAGTGGATCACATTCGAGTACGTGTTGCTCGGCGGCGTAAACGATACGCCAGAGAATGCGAAGGAAGCTGCCGGGTTGCTGCGCGGGCTGCGCTGCAAGGTGAATCTGATTGCGTTGAACCCGGGGCCGGGAATTGATTTTACGACTCCGGCGGCAGAGCGGGTGACGGCGTTTCAAAATATTCTGCGGGAAGCTGGAATTCCTGCCTTCGTGAGGCGTCCGCGGGGACGAGACATCTACGCCGCTTGCGGCCAGCTTAAGCGAACGGTTGCGGCCGCCACATCACCGGAACCCCGTCTCCAGTCGATTTCTCCGGTGGCGGAGGGATGACGGGAAGCTCGATGCGAATCGAGTTCCCGTGAGTCTGGTCCTGCTGCCGAAAGATGCGCCCCTGATGTTGCCGGAGGATGCCCTGGCAAGCGCTGAGGCCCACACCGGAGAGGGTGAGGTCTTCGTCGTTCTGGGCCGGGTTGGCGGCGCTGGCGCTGGAAATGCCGACAACAACGAGGCCGTCTTGGTCGTGCGCGGTAACGTGCAGAGTTCGGCCAGCGCGCTGATCCACCCCGTTCAGCGCGTGGTTGAGGATTTGCACGCAAACCTGGAGTAGCTGGTTGGAGTCTCCCCGGACCAGTGGCAGATCTGCCTGCAGTTCGGTATTTACTTCGATTTTGAGAGCCTGCCACTGCGGCTGCGAAAGTTTGACCGCGGTCCGCAGCACCGTGTTCATATCCACAGGGGCCATCGTGGCTGGCCCCTGTTTGGCAAAACTGAGCAGACTAGCCACCAGCGACTTGCTGCGCCGGACATGCTGCCCGATTTTTTCGGCGAGCTCTTTCTGTTCCGGATTAAGGGGCGTAACCAGAAGCAGATCGGAATAACCCAGCATCGCGGCGATGGGATTGTTGAGTTCGTGCGCAGCGCCTCCCACCAATCGGCCGACCGAGGCCAGTTTCTCGGATTCCGTGATTTGTGCCTGCAAACGTTTCAGATTGGCGAAGGACTCCCGCGAGTCGGCTAACAGGCGGACCAATTCCCGGTCGAGCAAGCGCTGCCGCACGAAAACCATCACGCTCATGAGAAGCGCCGCACCCAGAGTCAAGACCAGGCGGAACGAACGGATGCGGGGTGGAATCCCTCCATCCAGCAGAGCCCAGGTGGCGAATAAGGGAAGCGAAAAGGCGGCGATCATTCCCAGGCGGGCCAGCCACACGCCGTGGGATGTTGAAATGGAGCGGACGCCAGCTTCGGGTTCGCGCTCGCGGGTCCACAGGCCGACGACTGTGATCCAGGCCATGGAGACCGTTAAGGGAATGTCGTAGAGACTTCCGCTGTAATAACTGTGCCGGCTGAGCGCCCAATTGGCGAGGTAAGAGCTGGCGGCATAGATGAGGCTGGCGCCGAACAGATTGGCATAGAGGAGTCTCCAGCCGCTCTTACTGTTGAGCCAGGCCACGAACAAGGTGCTTAGAAAAGCCAGTTTCTCGATCAAATACAACAAATTCAGGTTGTTATCGTAGGCCTCGACGTTGGCGACGACGTATTGCCAGGCCATCACGGCGAAGACGTACAGATACATCCACCAGAACATCATTAAAGCGAAATCGAGACGCCGCAGACGCGCGGAATACTCTTCCTGCGGGGCGTGCGGGCGTAGCGCCAGGGCGGCCATCATCGGAACGATGTGCAGAAAAAGAATGATGTCCCCTGCGCACAGGTCGGGCACATCCTGACGCAGCCAGACTTCGAAATACGTCCACATCAGCTGATAGGAAAACCAGAACGCTATGCCGGTAGCCAGTAGCGCCCAGAAAAGACGCAAGCGCGCTCGCGACCGAACCGCGTTGGGGATGAGCGCCAGCGCCCCAGAGAACAGTAAGATGCATTGAATGATGTCGCTGATTGCGGTAAGCCGGAACGACCGGGGCAGAATCAGCGCAGCCAGGACCAGGGTCGCCAGACAGGCCACCACGGCCACGGTCCAGAGCTTGGAATACGTGCGCACGAAGACAATCCTCACTGCCATCTTAAACTGGGATTAGAGAAGATTAGGGTTACCGAAGTAATCCGTCGGGTTTGCAAACGGTCGGCTCGGCAACAGTGCCGAGTGCCCCGGGAACCACCCCATGCAAAGTTTTGCTTGCTCCAAGTCTTTCTTATCAATACTATGCGAGACAACCCCTTTTACCTGTGGAAGAAACGCTCTCCGGAAGTGAATGCGGACTGACCCTAATTATCGTTTGCTTGGAAGACCAGAGGCTCCCACCGATCCCAGCGAGATCCGGCGTACGGAGCGCTGGCTGGCGACGGCGCGCGTTTTCTTGGCGGTTTCGGCGTTGGTGGCGATTTACATGGACCCGACGCAATTAGGCCGTTCTAATGCAGCCTACGGCCTGTTCGTCTTTTACCTGGCAAATAGCAGCCTCGTCCTAATGCTGTTGCGCAGGCGAAAAGCGTCCACGGCATCGTTTCGTATTCTGGTCCATGTAGCCGACATTGTGTGGCCGGCGTTCATCTCCATATTCGGGGAAGGCCCGAGAAGCCCGTTTTTCCTGTTTTTTGTTTTCGTGCTGACGGCGGCGGCTTACCGGTGGGGCTTGTGGGAGACACTGAGTACGGCGGCGGCCGAGGTGGTCCTGCTGTGGGCGGAAAGTCTTGCCCTGTTGCATGTAGGCGCGATGCGCGGGGGACGTTTACCGTGGCAAATTTTTTCCGGTCTGCAGATCAATACCACCGAGTTCGAACCAAAGCGGCTGTTTATGTTGTCGGTCTATTTGCTGGTGATGGGGCTGCTGCTGGGCTACCTGGCGCAACAGCAGAAGCACCTGCGGGCGGAAAAGGCCGGCGTGACTCGCATGCTCGCGAAAGTGCGAGTGGATGTGGGATTGACGGGAACTCTGCAGCAGATCAGCCGGGAAATCTTGACCATGTACGGTGCGGCGAAGCTGGTGATCGCCTCGCAGGAGATCCACAGCCAGAGGAGATTTCTAGGCGAATTAAGCAATGCCAATGGCGAGCTTTCCGATTTCGTGTGGTTGGACTCTGGCCCGCGCGAGGCGAAGATTTACCTGGAGGATTTTCCGGGCGAGGTCTGTTACGCAGCGAACAGCGACGGACGTTGGTCAGTGATTGCTTTGGACCGCGAGGGGAACCAGGTGTCTTCGCCGCTCACCGAGCCGCTGGTTCAGCTGAGCGAGCGACAACCGTTTCGCTCTTTGATTGAAATTTCCTTTCTATTTGGCGGGGAATGGCGGGGACGAATTTTCGTTTTCGATCCTGCATGGCAGGGCGATAAGCAAGAGGAATTGCGCTTTTTGCTTGATTTGCTCCGTCAGGTCGGGCCGGCAGTATACAACGTCTATCTTCTGCATCGGCTGAGGCGGAGGGCCGGGGCAGCGGAGCGCGCGCGCTTCGCCCGGGAACTGCACGACGGAGCGGTGCAGTCGCTGATCGCAGTGGAAATGCAGGTGGACGTCCTGCGGCGTCAGGCGGAGAATACTCCGGCAGTGGTCGGAGGAGAACTGGGCCGCATCCAGGGTCTGCTGCGCGAGGAAGTCCTGAAACTGCGAGAGTTGATGCAGCAGATGAAGTCGATCGACGTGGACGCTCGACGATTCCTCAGTGTGGTGACCGACACGGTGGAGCGGTTTGAGCGCGAGACCGGCATTTCCGCACGCTTTGTCACGGATATCGACAAACTGGAGATGCCGGAGAAAGTTTGCCGCGAACTGCTGCGCATCGTGCAGGAGGGGCTGGTCAACGTGCGCAAGCACAGCCGCGCGCGTCATGCGCTGGTGCGGCTGGGCTCGAGTCCCAGCCAGTGGAGCCTGACTCTGGAGGATGACGGCAAAGGATTCCCGTTTTCCGGCCGTCTGACACAGGAACAACTCGACCAGATGGGCAAGGGGCCGACGATCATCAAAGAACGTGTCCATTTAATTGCGGGGGCGCTCACGGTAGAATCAAATCCCGGTTTAGGAACCCGCTTGGAAATCAAAGTTCCGAAAGATGGGGAAGTGCGAGATGAATTTTAAGAAGTCACAACCAGTTCGCATCGTGATTGCCGACGACCATCCGATTTTCCGCGACGGATTGCGCCGTTTACTGGAGGCGGAGCCTGATTTGAAAGTAGTGGGCGAGGGCTCCGATGGCGCGGAAGCGGTGAGGCTGGCGCGGCAGTTAAAGCCCGACATCCTTTTGCTGGACTTGGCTATGCCCAAGCATCCCGGACTTGAAGCTCTGCGGGACCTCAGCGCGGGGACGAACTCCACTCCGGTGCGCGTCATCCTGCTGACGGCGGCCGCGGAGAAAAGCCAGATTGTCGAGGCTCTACAGTTGGGCGCGCGTGGAGTTGTGCTGAAGGACTCTGCCACTCAACTCTTGCTGAAGGCGATCCATACCGTGATGTCGGGCGAGTACTGGGTGGGCCGGGAGAGCGTCTCCAACCTGGTGCAGTACCTGCGCACGCTCGTGCAATCCTCCAGTGACGAAGCGCGGCAAAAGAAATTCGGGTTGACCCCGCGCGAGCTGGAGATTGTGGCCGCGGTGGTGGCGGGATACTCGAACAAAGAGATTGCCGAATACTTCAAGATCAGCGAAGACACGGTCAAACACCATCTGAGTAANNACCATAGATGCCGCCTCCAGGTAACCCGGATAGCACTTACGGGCTATTGCCGCGACGAATGGCCCCGCCTATGATTCAAGTCAAGACCAGCCTCGGGATAAAAATTGATCCGGTCACAGATTGACGTTGATTATTCTCCCATGCACGCAAAAAGGTACGGTTAAACGAAGTTCAAGGAGCGGAGCCCGTGGCACGAATTCTAAAAAGTACCTGGCAGGATCTTTGGCGGAATCTTTGGCAGAATTTCTGGAAGGATGAGCAAGGACAGGATATCGCCGAGTATGCGGTGATGCTGGCGGTTATCCTGGTGATCGTAGTCGGCACGATCCGGCTCATCGGCTCGAACGCCAACAACGTATTCTCTAACGTTGGCAGCGCCATCCAGTAAGAACGAGACCGGAGAGCGAACAGACTATTCTCGCAACGCGCCGCCCGGCGCGTCATTGACCTTGCTGCGATTGGGCGTGCGGATCCTTAACACATTGAGCCCGTGGAGCGTACAGAAAAAATGGGCCGAGCAATAAAGCTCGACCGTTTCCAGAATTGCGCCAGGAATTCAATTCAGTCTGTGGTCCACCGCCGGAATGATTTTATCTAGCGGAGGCTCTGTCTTGATAATGGGCCGAGGTTGTATCCTGCGCCATTACGGTGGCTGTGACTAGCATGAAGGGCGAAACAGATCGTCGAGGTCTTCACTGGGATGCTTCTTGGCGATAGGCATCAAATTCCTTTTGCGAGATAAGGACGTGCCTACCCGGCGCGTCTGGGTCGGGGCGAAAGTACAATCCCGGGGATAGCCACTCGGTTCCATCGTCGAAAAACAGGGCGTTGATGCCGACCATACACGTTGTGACGGTGGAAAGCGGCCGCTTTTTTTCGATCATTGCCTTCACACGCTCAAACTTCTCCACAACAGGAATTATCGCTTCGCGGCTTGGTTCCACGCTGATGGTCGGGCCGGGGACGTCATCCGGGCGAGCGCCTGTACCCGCAGAGGGGAGCGCGAGGTGAAGCCGTTGGCCGGCGGAAATTCGGGCCATAACGGCCAAGTTCTCAGCCGTTGCGTCGCCGGTCTCGGGGAAACGCAATTGGCCGGATACGAAGACGATCTTTTTCGCGGTTACGTTCTCGATTACAACCCCAAAGTCCTTGAACCAATCGTCGCCGGCCTGGAAAGGAATCTCCGGCATCGCCTCAGCGCCGCGGCAAGAATTTTGACAACTCTCACAAGGTGGCTGGGGAACGACGGCTCAAGATGTACTGTTCTTGGGGCCGTCGCTTTTCCGTCTTGCGCGAATGCCGCGACGCCAGCCAGCGTGAGAAGCACGAAACAGGTTGCCAAAAGTTGGGTTCTCATGGCGAACGTCCCACAGTCTATCCTCGCACCGATTCACTTTGTCACCGGTGCCGTAAGCGCAACCTTCTCGCTACCCGGAACCGAGAGTCGGGTGAGGTAGGGGAAGAATGGCGTAATCGCGAACGGCAATTTTTCCCGGGCTGAGACCAGAGGGACCGGCTTTGCCTTGGCCAGTTCGACCTGGTCGCTCCAGGGATCCAGCTTGATCCGTCCGCCCAGTGGAAGCGCGGCGATCTGATCGGTGCGTTTCGCTTCCAGTTCGGGTGCGGAAGTGAGCAGCACCGACATCCGGATGCCCTTGCCGTTGGCCATACTATTTCCCAGGTGTGGGCGAATCAGGTTGGGCAGCTCGGGAGCACTCTGCTGCAAGGCCTTCAAGAACAACCCAGCACTCCCCAGCTTGTCTTTGTAGGGAGAATTCTTCAGCAATTCCAGAGCCTTGGTGTCGGCCGCTTCCTCGTCGCCAGGGCGGCGTTTGAAGTCGAACCGCTGGAACGAGTCTTCATCGGGAAAGAACAGGCGGTCGTTGAATGCCAGCTTGGTGTCGAACGGGTGTCCCAGAACGATGTGACTCAGTTCGTGGGCCAGAACCATGGCCAGAGATGCCTCATCGGGAAGCACATCGAGCAGACCACGGCTGATGACGATGGTGTGACCGATGGTGAACGACTCGAGAGGAGAAGTGAGCAGGATCCGGCAGCGCACGTCCGTCTGCAGATCGATGTTGTTGGTCACCAGCAGGTTGTTGACTACGGTCTGAAGGACCTTATCGACCTCGCCGGGAGGCGCCAGCAAGCCAATCTTCTGCAGGCGCTCGACCGCGTTATCTTCAGCCTGCCGTTCCCACATCCGCTCGGCGACCACCGGAGTTGCGTCCGCTCCCACATCGCTCTGATCTTTCACCGACTGAGGAGAATCCACCAGAATCTGGGTGAACTCCGAATTCTTATTCAAGGCCTTCAAGTCGTATCCCCAAAGACGGGTCTGCGCCCGGAAGTGCAGACTCTTGGCGATGCCATACTTCAGGTTTGATTCCTCGCTGTAAATGTAGGCGGGCAGCCACATGCCGGCACGCAGGTTCAGCCGCCAGGTATCGAAGTGCAGGTAGAAACTGGAGTTCGGACGCGAATAGTATGTGCCGTTAAAGCGGACAATGTTGTAGTCCTGGTCCTCTACCCAAATACGTCCGATGAAGCGCCCCGGCGATGCATCTTTCTTGGGTTCCACGTCGATCACCAGGCAGCGCACTTCGCCCAGGAACTCGCGGCGCACGAAAGTGAAGTTGTAATATTTCTTCTGAAAATCGGTGTCGAGCACAACCATCTGGGCAAAACCCAGCGGCAGGAAATGCATCGAGTAGAGTCCGGTGAGGCGGTTCAGCATGCGGCGGCCGAAGCCGGGCTGACCCACGAATGACGTGTCTTCCGGGCCGTCGCTTAAGTCGAGACGCCCGAGGAAATATTCGTCTTTCACCGGGGAATCGTTTTCGTCTTTGCCCGTCTTGAGATCCTGGAGATAAGTCTCGACCATGGGATGCATGTGGCGCATCTGCGCCAGGAAGAAGTGCTCCCGCTGCACCACGCGATCCATGACGTCGTTGAACGAGGCTGGAGGCGGCGGAGAAAGAGGAACTCCGCTTTGTCCCGCAGCGCCCGCATCCGTTGCCACAGCTTGGGGCGTGGCGGGCGCAGGATCCTGCGAAAGCGCCGGGATCGACCACCCCAGCAGCAACCAAATTGAAACCAAACCTACCCGGGAGATACTCATTCAGTCCTTCTTAACAGAGGACAACTTACGCCATCTGAAAAATGATATGCAAAACCACAGTGGAATCGGTGGGTTGGCCGTCCCTCATCGCCGGCTTGAAGCGAATCTGTTCGGCAGCCTTGACCGCGTTGTCGTCAAGACCATGACCCAGTCCGCGCACCACGCGCACCACGCGCAGGTTGCCGGACGCCTCCAGAACCACCTCCAGGAGAACTTCGCCTTCAATCCGCAGACCCCTGGCTTCCGAAGTATAGATGGGCGTCGGCTTGGAAAGGATTTCCGCAGGTACCGCCCGCGCGGCGGCTTCTGCCGGACGAGAACGCACGGTGGGCGGAGCCGGAACATCGCCATCACCAAAACCGCTTTGTTGAACTGTAGTCTGCGCGGTGGAAACGCGCGCGCGGCTGTCTCCGATAGCGGTACCGTTCCCAAAACCGGAGCTTACTACTACACCGGGCACGCCCTTGGCGCCGCCGCTGCCGTTGCCGTAGCCTGCCCCGGATGGCAGATCGAAAGATCCGAGAGCCGCGATGTTAACGGCTTTCCCCGGATTGCCTTTGGCGGGAATTCCATTCGGGTCGCCGAACCCTCCGGTCTGCACCCGAGAGGGAGCGCGAGCGAGCGTCGGAGCCGCCGAGCTGCCGGTTGAGAATACGTTCGTTTTCACCGCTTGCTTGGGAATCACAGGCGCTGAATCCGGAGGCAGAGGTTCTAATTTCTTGGGCGCGATATTCACCGTGGGAGCGGGAGCTTCTTCCACCTGCACGGCAGCTTTCGGCTGCGGGGCTGGAAGGCGTAATGCGTTAGCGGACGGCTCGAAATTCGCCACCAGTAACGGCTTTTGCGGCAACGGCTGCGGCTGATGGTTGATCGGAACCGGAGTGCTCACCAGCGGAATCAAACGAAAATTGGTGTCGGGAGGCGAGACGATTGCCGGGTAGAGCACGCGCACCCACACCAGAAACGCGATCACGACGGCCTGTGTCCCGGTGCTGAGAACGAACTCACTCCAGGGAGTCCTCGTTTTCGGGAGGAGAGCGAAGAGAGTCTCTTGGGAAGCAGAAGAACTCATAGCAGCTTTTACTCGTCTCCTTGTGTCAAAAACACGGGTAAGGGATGGAAAGTTTCTCTGCCCGCTGGGTGACCCTGGGGAGACTGCACAGGCCTAGAAGTCCTTAGTCTACTACCCAAGCTCAAAATCTGCACGGCAAAGGCCATTTCACTGGCAACCTGGAAGTCTATCCGGTTGATCTTTCAATTAGTTACGACTGCTCCCCCTGCGGCCTGCGCGGGCCCCGCCGGAAAGAGCAAAAAATTACATCCTGAGCGACTCTTTTACTTCCGGGCGGCAAGCGCCCTCCGGAGCCTACAACCTTCGAATCGCTGACGAATCGAACCCGTCACCGAATTCCTGCCCACAGAGCGATCAGAAGCTTGCAATCACCCGGCCACACGCTACCTTCCCGGCACTTTCGGTTAGCACCGCACGACCTTGGGGCTGTTAATGCCCTTGGTCGCGTTGCGCGTGTCGACCACCAACTGCGCTTCGCCGACGATCTTCTTGTAGTCGTAATCGGAGTGATCGGTGACAATCACGACGCAATCATATTGCCCCAGTTTCTCCAGTTCCGAGCGCTTCATCTGCAAATCGTACTTGCGCCCTTTTCCGATGAAAGGAAAGTACGGATCGTGATAACTGACCTGAGCGCCTTCCTTCTGCAGCAGTTCGATGATGGTGAGAGCCGGCGACTCCCGCAGGTCATCGATATCTTTCTTGTAAGCCACGCCGAGAACGAGCACCCGCGACCCGTTCAGCGATTTCTTATGGCCGTTCAGCGCCCCACCGATGGAGGCGAGCACGTGATACGGCATGTTGACGTTGATCTCTCCCGCCAGTTCGATGAAGCGCGTGCGGAAGTCCCATTCCTTGGCTTTCCAGGACAGATAAAAGGGATCGACGGGAATGCAATGTCCACCCAGTCCTGGTCCGGGATAGAAAGGATGAAAGCCGAAGGGTTTGGTGGAAGCGGCTTCGATCACTTCCCAGATGTCCAGCCCCATGCGCAGGCAGAGAAGCTTAAGCTCGTTGACCAGTGCGATATTGACGCAGCGGTAAATATTCTCGAGCAGCTTCGTCATCTCGGCCGCGGCGGGCGAGGACACCGGAACCGTGCGCGCAAAAATAGAACCGTAGAGCGCCCCAGCCAACTCCGAGGCCTGCGGGTTCACTCCTCCTACCACCTTGGGAATGTCGCGGCGGGCGACCGTAGTGTTGCCCGGATCTTCGCGCTCGGGCGAGAAAGCCACGAAGAATTCCTTTTCGGCATTGGGATTGCCCGAGGAAGTCCCGCGAGCGGCCTTCAGGCCGTTCTTGTTCTCCTGCTCGAGAATCGGCACCATGACTTCTTCCGTGGTACCCGGGTAGGTTGTACTCTCAAGGACGACCAGCTGTCCGGCCTGCAAATGCGGAGCAATGGCATGCGTGGTGTCGGTGATGAAGCTGAGGTCGGGTTCGTGATATTGGTTGAGGGGAGTGGGGACGCAGATAATGACAGCGTCCATTTCTTCCAGCTTGGCGTAGTCGGAGGTAGCCGAAAAGCCCTGCGCCTTGGCTTTCTGGATTTCTTCCGCGCTGATGCGGTAGATGTAGGATCCGCCCTGGGCGAGGGTGTCGACCTTGCGCCGATCAATGTCGAAACCGGTTACGGTAAACTTCTGCTCGCTGAACAGCAGGGCCAGCGGCAGTCCCACATAACCGAGGCCGATAATGCCAACGCGGGCCTGGCGCTGCTGGATCCTGCTCTTGAATTGATCGGGTAAGCGATTTACGGCAGAGTGATTCGTCATCGTTGCGACAGGTAGTCTCTTCTGGATTAGTGGATTTCGGTTTCGATTCTAGCACCTTCCAGCGGGGCACGCCGTGCGGGAGCGAGGCGAAGTACTGCTGAATTTGAGTCAATTTTCCGTGGATGGGAGCTTATGAAAAAACCGGGCGCAAGCGGATATGCATGGTTCGCGGCCTTCGCCATATTCGGAGCACTGTCGGTAGGGTTGGCGGCGAGAGCCGGCAAGTTCTTGTTGGTGGACGCGCCGCGCCCATCGGACGTGATCCTGGTGCTGGCGGGAGAAACCGACCAGCGTCCCCGGCGGGCTCTGGAGCTTCTGGCGCAGGGATATGGACGGCGAGTCGTCATCAATGTGCCCGCGGCCGCGAAGGTCTATGAGTTCAGCCAGGTAGAATTGGCACGGAAATACATCCAGGATTTGCCCCAGGCAGCCTTGGTGAGCGTCTGCGCAACCGAGGGGCTGTCGACCAAGGACGAGTCGAAAGATGCCGAGAAATGCCTGGAGCGCGAAGCGGCTAAGAGCGTTTTAATCGTGACCTCGGATTACCATACCCGGCGTGCTCTGGATATTTTCCGCCGGGAACTCCCCGGGCGCGAGTACTCGGTTGCTGCCGCTCGCGACGACTCGCAATTTGGAACCCGGTGGTGGAGGCATCGCCAGTGGGCGAAAACTTTTGTGGACGAGTGGCTGCGGTTGATCTGGTGGAAAGCGGTTGATCAGTGGCGTTGAAGCCGGTTGAGCTCATCTTCATTAAAAAGTTTTCCACTGCCGATGCCCTTTGGACACACAAAAGGCATTGACTGGCAAGAACTTTGGAGGGTAGGATGCGTTACAGGTCATCAAGTTAGTTATTAACGGAGCGTGGGATGGGCATGTCTGCTTTCCGAAAGATGGTAAGTTGCGTGCTGCTTACGATTTTTCCCGGTTCTCTGCTGGCCGCCGACTCTGGCGCCGCCATGCTTTATACGCATGGAGCTGCGTGGTTGAACGGTGCCCATGTGCCTACCTCCTCGGCAATTTTTTCCGGTGACCTGGTGCAGACCCGGTCTGACTCCGCCGCTAATATCAGCGCGCCGGGCTCGAGTGTTACGGTTCTCGGCGATTCTCTTGTGCAATTTGAAGGCGCCTCATTGAAGGTGGAACACGGGGGCGTATCCGTCTCCACCTCCAAGGGCGTGGCCACCACCGCCGGGGATGTGCGGGTGGCGCCGGTATCCAATACCTGGACGGAATTCAACGTCACTGATACCGACGGCACGGTGCGAATTGCGGCGGTTAAGGGAGATCTGAGCGTCACCGATGACAACGGCACGGTCACGCTGGCCCAGGGCCAGCAAACCACCCGGGACGAGCAATCCGATCAGTCGACAGACACGGACAAGGATAAGAAGAAGAACAAAAAGCGCGCTACCGGCGCCGCTCCCGGAGCCGTCGGCGGTGTGCTGAGCTCTCCCTTGGCCATCGGGATTGGCGCGGCGGCAATCGCCGGCGTGACCGCCTGGGTCCTCATCAGGAACGACAATCCCGTGAGCCCTTCAACACCACAATAAGCCACGGCGAAAAGCTTTTCGACATTTCGGGCCGTCCGGCATTGCTGGACGGCCCAGGCTTTTGTATGGGGTTAGGTTTCAGAAGTTTGTAGCAGGCTGTTGCAAAGATTCCGGCGGGGGTAGCATCTCTTCCTCCGGAGCCCTGCTGCGCACCGCGCGGCGCTTGCGGGCTGGCTTGGCGAACGGTTCCGCAGCTGCGACCGTGCACAGCACATAGAACAGCGCGGCATTGGCTGGAATCTGAAGATTAAAATCGACGGCGCTGTGGACCAGGATTCCGCTCAAGCCAAGCAGGCAGGCCAGAGTCATCGCGCCGCTGATCTCCCCCGCCCAGTTCCCAATTTTCTTCACGGCGCGAACGTAGACGGTTACCAGAAACCAAACCATGGTCGCGAACCCGAGCAGACCCATTTCGATCAGCAATTGCAGGTAATCGTTGTGCGCCTCGTTGACGAAGAAATTGGTATAGAAGGTTCGGAACTCCGGATACACAACCGGGAACGTTCCCAGGCCCCAACCGAAGACCGGTTTCTTCAGGAACATGCGGAAGCCGTCGCGGTTGATATAGGAGCGAATGTCGCTAGAGAGTTCGGAGTGCCCCGGTCCCGCCGTGGCAATGCGCCGGGAGAGTTCGCCGCCGCCAATCCAAACCAGCAGTCCGATGACAATCGCCATAAACACGCCAATTCCGATGGCGGTGCGCAGGCCTCGCTTCTGCTTGATGAGAAAGGCCGCCAGGATGACCAACTCAACCACAATGGCCAGCATGCCGCCGCGCGATCCGGAAAGAAAAATCGTCCCGACCATCACCGCTGCGGCTGCCGCCGCCGCCGTGCGAACCTTCGCCGGGGCCAGTCGCGTCAGGGCCAAGATCAAAGGAATCGGCACCAGCATTTCCATCAGGCCCGCGTAATGGTTGTGATTGACGTAGGGCCCGTAAACCCAGCCTCCCATGCGCGGCTGCCGCGCCCAATAGAGCTTGCCGTTCGAGGAGATGCCCTGCAACAGCGCGAAGCCAGCCATCGCGGCTCCGTACACCGAAAAGATCAGTGTAAGGCTGCGCGCCTGAGCGCCACGCAGCAGGGTCTGCCCCGCGAGGAAGCACAGCAGGCCATAGGCGACGTACTGCAGCGCAATCGACACGGTGTCGTGCGGGTACGCAGTCACTCGAAAAACGAGCTGCGAAACGATGAGCAGGCCGAATACTCCCATCGGGAGGAACAGCGGATTCCACCGGACCTTCATTGTTCCGTCCAGCACCTGCTTGCCGATCCACAGCAGGAACAGGACCGTAGCGCCGGCTTCCACCACGAAGATCGACCATGGTTCCACCGCGCCGAAGGCGACCGGACCAAACAGGAGGAGACTGAAGATCCCGTACAGCAGAATCAACTCGGCTTGCGCCGAGCGTTCGCGGCGATTGATGGCGGTAATGCGGGTCGCGCTCATGAGATTGAATGCATCCGATTCGAGGAGTTACTGCCGTTTTTGCGTCAGGCGGAAATCGTCGACCCAGAGCTTACCACGGATCGGACTTCCTTCCGGCACGCGCCGAACATGCAGCACCAGCAGTCTGGTATCGGCGGCCGTAGTGAATTCACCGGTAGCAGACTTCCAGAATCCTGCCTCTTTCAGTTCGTCGCTGTCATACAGCACGTCCCGGGTGAAGGCATCCTGAAGCGTAAGATGCGGGCCTCCAGCTCCCTCGAAATCTCCATTCTTGTAATAGGCGGAGAACTCGTAAACAGTATCGGGCTGCACGGCGATGAACTGGCGTATTCCGGCATCGGTCACTCCCGGTCCGTCAAACGAGATCAACAGCGAACGATGGCCGCCATGAAAATCGCTGGGATCCAAAGTAAGCGTAACGCTCTGCTGTTTCTGATACTGCCAATCGAAGCCGCCGTTCAATACGTCCAGGCTGAAGTCTCCATTCACAATCAGATTACGTCCCGAAGGCAGGTAAGCGGAGAGCCCGAAACGCGGAGCCGCCTGCTGCCAGACCAAACGCGCTTGATCCACATCCTTGTGGTCGAGCAGATACTGGAAGTATCCAAAGACATAGCGCAGCTCGAAAGTCTGGGGCGTTGCCATCAGCGCAGCCCACACTTTGGCCGTGGCCGCCGTTTCCTGTTTCTGCATCAGCAGGTTGAGAAACGCAAGGTAGGCTTCGGACCGGGGAGGAACGACGTCACGCAGAAGCGCATCCACATCCGGGTTGATCCGCCAGCAGAACTGGATGGCGGGGTCCGCCAGGGTCGGTTCATTCTGCAAGACCACGCGGAATTCACGCAAAGCCCTCTCGTCATCGCCCTGCACCAGATAGAAGTTCGCCGCTTCCCAGGCCACGTCCGGCGTGGTGGGATCGGCCTCGATGGCTTGTCCCAGGGCCACGGTTTGATTGGAAATGTCGCCCAGCACCTGGTAGGCCGAAGCCAAGTCGAACCAGTAACGCGCCGAATGCGGATCAAGCTGCACGGCAGCCCGGTAAGGCTCGATCGCCGCGCCCGGATCTCTCGCCACCAGGGCATAATAGCGCCCCAGATGATTGCGATAGTCTGCGTTCGAGGGGTCGAGACCTGCGGCTCGCTGCAGGCTCGCCAGCTCCGGCCTGTCACCGAAAAAAGAGGCGACGAACAGCCGCCCTGCCAAGACAACATAAATCAGGCAGGGTACAACGGCGGCGCCAATAACGAGTCTTTTCCGCCAAGCAGAATTGAGGACTATTTCCATAGGATCGCAGTGGAAGCGCACTCAGGAACGTACCGTGCTCTTGATTACGCGCTGTTGGGCGATGCCTCGGCGGTCTCCTCGGAGTCATCGTCCTCGTCATCGTGCGACGCATCGTCGCGATAATAGCGAGCGTACTTGCCCTGGTATTCGTAATAGTAATAATAATCGGGCGAACTCAGGTCGACGGCATTCAACAACACGCCCGAGACCTTTGCGTTCACCTGCGTCAGAATGTCCCGCGAGCGCCGCAGCGCCTGCTTGGTGGTCTGCCCGGAACGGATGACCAGCACGATGGCATCGGCTCGCGGCGAAAGTACAACCGCGTCAGTCACCGACAACGTGGGCGGAGTGTCGACCACAATGTGATCGTACTGCCCGCGCAACTCCTGCAATACGTCTCTCATGTTGGTCGAGGCCAGCAGTTCAGCCGGATTCGGTGGAGGAGTTCCGGCAGGCAATACATCCAGGTTCGGCAGGATGGGAGAGCGCGTGATCGCAGTTTCCAGCGTCGCGCTCCCGGTCAGAACGTTGCTGAGTCCGCTGCGCGGCCCCATGCCCAGGGTCTTGTGGATACTGGGCCGCCTGAGGTCGGCGTCGATTAACAGAACGCGAATGCCTTTCTGAGCCAACACCACCGCGCAGTTGATGCTGGTGGTAGTTTTTCCTTCCTGGGGCAGAGCACTGGTCACCATGATCACTTTCGGCGGAGCTCCCAGGTTTGATAACAGCAGAGAGGTTCGCAACGCGCGATAGGATTCCGCCATCTGCGACTGTGGCCGTACCTGTGTGATCAACTCCACCGCTTCCTTGGAAGTGGCGATCACCAACCGCTTTGCGCTCGGACCCTCCCGCGCTGATCTCGATCCTAGTGGAATCATGCCCAGAGGCGGAAGGCCGGAAATCATTTGCGCCTGTTCGGTAGTGCGCACGGTGTTGTCCAATCCCTCAAGCAGGAAGGCAAGGCCCACGCCCGAAGTCAGTCCCAGCATAAAAGCGAAGGTAAGATTGCGCGGGATGTTGGGTTCGACCGGCGTGGTGGGCACGCGGGCGACGTCGACGATACGGAAATTGTTGGAGCGTAGTCCCGCTGAAACTCCAGCCTCCTTTAGTTTTTCCAGCAGTCCTTCATAGAGCTGGCGGTTGGTATCAAGATCGCGTTTCAGCAAACTGTACTCGATGGCGCTCTCGTTGAGTTTGTTCGCCTCCTGCTTCTGTTTCTCCAGAGCGTCGTGCAGCATGCTCTCCCGCTGCAGCGCGGCCATGTACTGCCCCCGAATCTTACCCCCTACCTTCCTGGTTTCCGCCAGAAGCTGCGCATCCACTTCCTTAAGCTGGTTATTCAGTTGCGCCAGTTTCGGGTAGGACGGTCCGAATTGCGTGTTCAGTTCGGCGGCTTGAATCTTCAGGTCGGCTTCCTTGGTGCGAAGATTTTCCAGCAGGCCCGAACCCGCCTGGTTTCCGGCTCCCGCAGCGTCCAGCGCACTGGCAGCTGACGCAATGGTATCGC
The DNA here is from genome assembly GCA_003140075.1 of Acidobacteriaceae bacterium. Classification (GTDB taxonomy): domain Bacteria; phylum Acidobacteriota; class Terriglobia; order Terriglobales; family Acidobacteriaceae; genus Sulfotelmatobacter. The sequence continues at coordinate 38,617 of PLIO01000142.1, forward strand.
CATCCCCAGCCTCCACCAGGCGGTAAACCGATTCTTTGTCCATGCGCTCGGATTCTGCCGTGGTGAGAGCTTTATTCAGCTCATCGAGTTTCTGGGTGGTTATGTTCTGCTTTTCGTCGATTCCCAGAATTTCATGCTCTTTCTGGTAGCGCACCAGTTTTTCCTGGGAGGTTTCCACTTTCATCTGCAAATCCACGAGTTGCTTGGAGAGCCAGTCGGAGGCCTGCATGGTGGAGTCGAAGCGCGACTTGAAATTATTCTCCGTGTAGGTGCTCATCAAAGTATTGACCACCGTGGCCGCCAAATCCTTGTCGGCACTCCGGTAGTGCACCTCGACGATATGAGTATTTGGAGCGAGCGTTACCTTCAGACTGCCGCGAAAGGCAGACAGCAGGGAAGACGTTCGTCCGCTATCGGCTTGCAGCGGATCGGGCGCAAGATCGAGCGAAGAAGGCAGCGGCGTCGTTCTTCCGCCGAACTCCGGCCGGCGGTCCAAGCCCAGTTCTTTCACAACTTGGAGCGCCAGAAGATCGCTCTGCAGGATTTTTACTTCGGTTTCCAGTTCCGTCGGATCGTAATAATCGAGGTTAAATGTTGGAGAGTTATTGAAGTTCACCAACCCCGAGTCCGCTTTGTTGATGGCGATGCTGCCGCTGGCCTCGTAAACCGGCGTCATCTTCAGGCTGGCGATGGCTACTATGGAAAAAATGGTGAGGAGGCAGGCTAGAACCGTCCACTTGCGCTTTGCTAAAACGCGGACATATTCGCCAAGGGCCGATTCCTGAGACAGAAGTTCGGGGTAAATGCGCGGGCCAGCGTTTTTCCCCAAGTCCGCGCTCGATTGCATGTCGCGAATGATTGGAGCATTGGCCTGCACCAGCGGTCCGGAATCCATGCGTTCTCCTCAAACAGTTTTCTAATTCCCCAGGTCTCTCAGGTCAGACCCGCACTCGCAACCTAAAAGAAAGCCAAGCGACTCGATGGCTGGTCATCGAGCCTGGCTACTGCCTGCGAATTCTCTCGCCACAGTTATGGAAAGGTTTCGACGACATTCTAGCATTGCTTGCCGACAAAAAAACCTGTCAATCGAGGTACAGCGCGTTCGGTGAGTTGGCGTGTCCGAAGGACCATTCGCGCGGATGTAAAAAACTCCGCTATACTACCTTGCACTCGACAATTCCAGCCCGAGAAGTAAGGAAAACATGTCCCAGGTAGCTTTGATGAATTGGTCCGAACAGGAAGTATTGGTCACCGGCGGGACGGGTTCGTTCGGGAAGAAGTTCGTCGAAATCATGCTGCGGGAATATCATCCCAAGCGGCTGGTCATTTTCAGCCGCGACGAACTGAAGCAGCATGACATGCGTGCCGCCGGCTTCGACCACGCCAGCCTGCGCTATTTTATCGGGGATGTGCGCGATCCAGCCCGCTTGCTGCGCGCTTTTGCCGGGATCACAGTCGTCGTGCACGCGGCCGCGCTCAAGCAGGTTCCGGCCTGCGAATACAATCCCTTCGAAGCGATTCAGACCAACATCATGGGCGGCCGCAACGTGATCGATGCGGCGATCGACCGCGGCGTTCACCGCATCCTCGCTCTCAGCACCGACAAGGCGGTAAACCCCGTCAATCTCTACGGAGCCACCAAGCTGTGCGCCGAAAAAGTGTTCGTTCAAGCGAACGCCTATGCCGGGGCGCAGGATACTCGCTTCAGTTGCGCCCGCTATGGCAATGTTGTCGGCAGCCGCGGCAGCGTTATTCCCGTCTTCGTGGAGCAGCGCAAGCGGGGCCGGATTACGATCACCGATCCTCGTATGACCCGTTTCTGGCTCACTCTGGAGCACGGCGTGCGTTTTGTAATCCGCTCGATTGAGCAGATGCACGGCGGCGAAATTTTTGTGCCCAAGATTCCCAGCATGCGGTTAGTCGATCTGGCCGAGGCCGTCGCTCCGGGATGCGCCGTGGAGTACATCGGCATTCGGTCCGGAGAGAAATTGCACGAGGTCCTGCTTTCCGAAGATGAAGCGCGCACCGCAGTGGAAATGGATGATATGTATATCGTCCAACCGTCGCATCCCTGGTGGAAAAAAGGAAACTGGGTTCACGGCCGGGAACTGCCGCCGGGTTTTCGCTATACCAGCGACAGCAACGAACAGTGGCTGAGCCACGAGCAACTCCAGGAACTGATTGAGCCCGGAGCCACGGCAAAGTCGCGGGTACCTGCGTAGATTGCCGTGTCGAGGCCAGAACCTCCGCCAAGCGAGATTATTGCTATGCCTGTGACCACAACAACGACCCAATCATTACTCGCGATCGACGGCGGAACTCCCGTGCGGAAGACGCTTCTTCCCTACGGCCGGCAGTCGATTGGAGAAGATGACATCCAGGCTGTCACCGATGTCCTGCGCTCCGATTGGCTCACCACGGGCCCGAAAGTAGCGGAGTTCGAGGAAGCGTTCGCGGCCTGGGTTGGAGCCAGGTATGCCGTGAGCTTCAGCTCCGGCACGGCGGCATTGCACGGCGCGGCCTTTGCCGTCGGACTGAAACCAGGCGACGAAGCCCTCACGACTCCCATGACGTTTGCCGCCACGGCGAACTGCGTGCTCTACCAGGGTGCGACTCCGGTTTTTGCGGACGTGAGCCCCGATACTCTCAACCTGGATCCGCAGCAAGTCGCAGCGCGAATCACGGCGCGCACGCGCGCGCTTCTTCCCGTGGATTATGCCGGCCATCCGGCAGATCTGGATGCGATCATGGAGCTCGCCGAGCGGCACGGACTGATTGTGATCGAAGACGCCTCGCACGCGCTGGGCGCCGAATACAAGCACCGGCGCACCGGCAGCATCGCCCACATGACCGTCTTCAGTTTTCATCCCGTGAAGCACCTTGCCACTGGAGAAGGCGGCATGGTGACGACCGATCGCACCGATTGCGCCGAGGCGCTGCGGCGGTTTCGCAATCACGGCATCTCAAGCGACGCGCGGCAACGCCAGGCCGACGGGCAGTGGCACTACGAAATGGTCCTGCTCGGTTTCAACTACCGGCTCACCGATATTGCATGCGCGCTGGGACTGTCACAACTGAAAAAGCTGGAGCCGAATCTTTCGCGCCGGCGGGAGATCGCGGCTCGCTATTCGACTGCGTTCAGCGATCTTGCCGGCGTAACGCTCCCTGCGGTTCGAACCGACGCAAACCCCGCTTGGCATCTTTATCCCATCCGTCTCAATCTGGAAAAGCTAAGTGCGGACCGACGCCAGGTCTTCCGCGCATTGCGGGCGGAAAATATCGGTGTCAACGTTCACTACATTCCCGTACATCGCCATCCCTATTACCGCGAGCGCTTTGGATATCGCGGAGGCGAGTATCCCATCGCCGAGGACGCCTACGAGCGGCTGATCAGCCTCCCGATGTTTCACGCGATGAGCGACCAGGACGTGGAAGATGTCATCACGGCGGTAAAGAAGATCATGGTAGCGTTTGCCGTATGAACGCGGTGCCGGTCCCCTTCGCTCAATACTCGGTGCTTGTAGCTGGCGCGGGGTCGATTGGGCGTCGTCACATGGCGAACCTCCGACAGTTGGGAACGAGAAGGCTAGCCGTCACCGATCCCGATGCCAGCCGCCTTCAACCCATCGTGAACGAGTTAGGCCTTCAGGGTTTCGCCAATTTCGAGGAAGCGCTCTGCACGTTCAAGCCGGATGTGGTTTTGGTTTGCACTCCTCCTGTCTATCATGTCGAGCAGGCTTTGCGCGCTCTGCGGAGTGGCGCCGATGTATTTATTGAAAAGCCTCTCAGCAACCGTCTCGATGGAGTCGGCTCACTCCAAGTCGAAGCGGCGAAACTCCGGCGCGTGGTGCATGTTGGATATAACCTGCGCTTCAATCCTGGCATACAAACGCTCAAGCGATTAGTCGAGGAAGGTGTTGCCGGCCGTTTTTTGTGGGCGCGCGCAGAGGTGGCGCAGTACCTTCCCGATTGGCGTCCCTGGCAGGACTATCGCCAGAGCTACACCGCACGCCGCGAGTTGGGTGGCGGCATCATCCTGGATGCCTCGCATGAGATCGACTACATCCTGTGGCTTCTGGGACCGCCGCGCGAACTCACTTGCATGGCCGGGCAGGTCAGTGGCTTGGAGACGAACGTCGAAGATTGCGCGACCATCCTGATCCGTTTGCGCTCCGGCGCCCAGGCCGACGTACACATGGATTTTGCCCAGCGGACTGCCTCCCGCTCCTGCGTGCTGGCGGGAGACCGCGCCCGGCTGGAGTGGAACCATGCTCGCAATCAAGTGGAAGTTATTCGGCCAGAAGGTCCGCCCGAAATCATAAATTACGACTTCGAGCCCAATCAGATGTATCTTGCGGAGCTGGAGAATTTTTTTTCCTGCGTACACAACCGGGTGACCTCGAACCACAGTTTGGCCGAATCGGAGTTGACTCTCACGGTCGCGCTGGCCGCCTTGACTTCAGCCTCCGAGCAAAAGTGGGTGAGCTTTGAGCGGTAATCTGATCGCCATTATTCCGGCCCGCGGCGGCTCGAAGCGGCTTCCGGGAAAGAACGTGCGGCCATTCTTCGGACACCCCACGCTGGCATATTCGGTTTCGGCGGCTTTAAACAGCGGGCTGTTTGCCGAGGTGATCGTGTCTTCGGACGACCCTGCTATCGGCCGCATTGCAGAGTGGTATGGCGCCACTTTCGTGCTTCGTCCGCCCGAACTCGCCAGTGATTCTGCGCAGCTTGTCGACGTGGCCCGCCACGTTCTTGTTGTCCTGCGCAGTCGAGGCATAGAACCCGATGCCATTTGCCAGTGCATGCCCAACTGTCCCCTGGTGCGCAGCGTCGATATTGTCGAGCACTGGCGTATGTTCAATAGCGGCGACCGTCTTTTTCAAATCTCCGTGATCCCTTATCGAGGCGTGTATCCGCATTGGGCAGTAGTCTCCGATGAGCAGCAACGCGGACGCTGGCTCTTCGGGAATCCGAGCTTGGTCAGGAGCCAGGATCTACCGTCGACATTTTGCCCGACGGGTGCGATCTGGTGGGCGCGTACGAAAGACTTTCTTGCGCAGAACGCTTTCTATGGCTCTCCGTTTCATCTCGCGCCGATGGATCCGAACCGCGGGATCGACATTGACGATGAAGAGGACCTCAAACTGGCGGAGCTTCTGGTTCATGGATTGACGGTGCGAAATGGCTCGTCTCCGTTGGAACCGGCCAATCGCGCGGCGTATGCGCCGGGGAACTCGAATGGCTGAACGAATGCTCTGCACCATCCCAGCGCGCGCCGGCAGCAAGCGCCTGCCCGGAAAAAATCTGCGTCCTCTGGCGGGCAAGCCGCTCATCGCCTATACCATCGAAACCGCGCGGCAGAGTGGACTTTTTGAGGACGTGTATGTTTGCACCGAAGATAAAGAAATCGCTGAGATCGCGCGCGCCTGCGGCGCAAGCGTGCCGATCCTGATGCCGCCAGAATTATGTGGCGATCTCGTCGCCTCGCACATTCCCTGCCAGCGCTTGGCTGCACATCTCGCCGGGCTCGGCCGCCCCACAGATACGCTAGTATGCCTTCAGCCCACATCGCCGCTGCGCAGCGTCGAGGACTTAACAACCGCTGTGAATAAGTTTCAGAGCGGTGATTTCGATTTCCTCGTAAGCGTGACGCCGGTGGATCCGCACGACTTCCATTGGGCGGTGGTGCCGGATGGCGACGATTATTGGCATATGTACTTCGGCAACAAATATCTGATGGAGCGTCCTCTCCTGCCGCCGGTGTTTCGCCCCAACGGGTCCATCAAAATTGCCCGCCTGCCGGCGCTGGCGCGGGTTGGTCACTTTTTCGGAGAACGCATGGGCGTGGTGGAGACTCCTCCGGAGCGATCCGTTCATGTGGCTTTGGAGTTCGATCTCAAGCTGTGCGAACTGATCCTGGCGGAGCGAACGGCATGAAGGGACTCAAGGACCGCGTTGCGCTCGTTACCGGAGCCACAGGTTTGCTGGGAAGCGCGATCGCGACCCGTCTGGCCGCGGAGCAGGCCACCGTTGTCATCGCCTCTCGTGACTCTTCAAAAGCCGAGCAGTGGGTGCAACGGCAGGAGAAAACCAGCGGGAGATACCTTCCCGTGCAGCTCGATTTGGCCAGCGAGCCGAGCATTCGAACCTGTCTCGACCGCATCGTCGAACAGGCCGGAGTACCGACGATCATTGTAGCCAATGCCTCCCTCCGGGAGGGCGTGGGCGTACCCTTTGAAAAGCTTACGCACGATTCCTTTACGAACCTGTTTGAAGTTGATATCGCAGGCCATGTGTTGCTGCTGCGGCACAGCGTGGATCGTCTGGCAGGCCAACCTGCGAGCATAGTGTTTCTATCCTCGATTTACGGGCAAGCGGGAGTGGACCATCGCATTTATCCGGAAGGAATGTTGCCGACGCCGGTGCAATATGCGGCTGTGAAGGCAGCCGCCGAGGGCGCAACACGCTGGTTGGCCGCCCTTTGGGGTGAGCGGGGAGTGCGGGTGAACGCTCTCGTTCCCGGCGGAGTGGCTTCCGCACAGCGGCAGTCCCAGGAGTTTGTGAAGAGATATTCCGAGAAGACCATGCTCCGGAGAATGGCCACGGCTGAAGAAGTGGCGAGCGCGGCCGCATTTCTCGCGTCTGACGAAGCTTCTTACATCACCGGGCATTGCCTGGTGGTGGATGGCGGACTGACCGCCTGGTGAATTCCATGAGAGTCCTTCTGATCGATCCTCTCGATACTGCGGATGCGGGCGCATGGGCCGGCGAGCGCTGGGATCGGATCGTGGACCTCGGAATGGGCGGGAAGAATACCTACGCGCGCTGGCGCCGCCAGTTCCAGTGTCCGGTGACCACGCTGGATTCCCTGCGGAATGATTTCGACACTTTTCGCCGGGTGCGTGAGTTGCTGGGCTTGGGATGCGGGAGGCTGGTGGACGAGTACGGTCTGGATTTGTGGGAGATCATGTCGATTCTCCTGCACGCGGAGATGGAAGCGCTGGTCGTGTTGCAGATACTTGCGCAGACGCTTGGCTCCAGCGATCAAGTGTATGTTTCGCGTCCCGGGCTTCACGCCAGCCTTCTGCAGCACTTGCTCCCCGCTCGGGTGAACATTTTTCCCTTGCAGCGGGGAGCACAAAAAGGAGGTCTGGCGCACTATCTGCGGGTTTTCAACAAACTTTCGGTGCCGCAGATCATGGACGTTCTCTGCGACAAGTACGACGGCGGGTATCAACTTCGTGGACACTTCTCCCGCAAACGCCGTCATTCCGCGCGGCCGGTGGTCCTGCTTCCCACGGCATATATAAATGTTTCGCGAACCGGCATCGCCTACGCGAACACTTTTCCCGAGGAAAACTTTCTCTTGCTTGCGACCCGGCGAAGCGGGTGGATGGAGAATCTCCCGCGAAATGTAAGCGCCGCGTGGCTGTCTTCGTATGCCTCGCTGCGTGATCGCAGCGCTGAGAATGCGGAAATGGAGGGCCGGTGGCGGCCTCTGCTGAAGGAATTGAGAAGACTGCCGGAATTCGAGACTCTACATCGCCTGGGATATCTGGACGTTGTTCCGATGTGGTTCCGTCGCGGACTCGACGTTCGCGACTCCTGGCGCAACGTTCTGGATACCGAACCGGTGCAGGCGGTGCTGTGCGCCGACGACAGCAATCCCAATTCCCGGATTCCAATGCTCTTAGCGCAAGGTCGCGGCTTGCCGAACATTGCCTGCCATCATGGAGCCCTCGATGGCCGTTACATGTTCAAGCGCAGCTACGGGGACATCGTCTGGGCTAAGGGAAAAATGGAGCAGGATTATCTGGTGCGGAGATGCGGAGTGCCCGCCGAAAAAGTCGAAATTGCGGCTCCAGCGTTGCCGGCGAATTGGCACGGGTCAGGGAAGTCGCGCCCTCCAGTTCTGCAGCCACACCTTCTTTTCATCTCGGAAGCGTCGGATGTGGGGGGTGGAAGGCCAGAGGAGTTTTACAAGGATCTCTTGCCTCCTCTCGCGGACCTGGCGTCAGCTCATGGCCGCGAACTGATCGTGAAGTTGCATCCGGCGGAAAGCGAACGCGAACGCGCTGGCACGCTGGCCCGCATACTTTCCCCGCAACAAAAAAGCGTCACGCGCATCGTCAGCGGCCCGCTCACTGAGGATCTATTGGCGAACGCTTGGTTCGGGATCACGATACTCTCCACCGTCGCAATTGAATGCGCCATTCGCGGGATTCCCTGTTTCTTGTGCAAGTGGCTGGAATTCTGGCCTTATGGGTATGTGGAGCAATTCATCCGCTTCGGAGCGGGCATCGGTCTGAATGATCCGGGCGAGATCGCGAAGATTCCAGAATATCTGCAGCACCCTCCGGGCGCGACAGATGTTCTGGAGAATTGTTGGCGTCCGGCCGCTGCGGGACGTTTACGGGAGCTGATGACCTCTTCGCGAAGAGAATGTTCGCCGGAAAAGTGTGCGACGACGACGATGCGTTGACGTGCGCGGAAATGGTTGGGATCAGGTTGTGGGTGAGGGGACGCTCTTAATTCGCGCAGACGCCAACGTTGCCATGGGGACGGGGCACGTGATGCGGTGTCTCGCTCTGGGCCAGGCATGGCAGGACGCTGGTGGTCGTTGCGTTTTTGCGATGTCAGCATCGACGCCCGCGGTGGATCGGCGCCTTAAAGAAGAGGGGATGGGAATAGAACATCTCGATGTTGCCGCCGGGAGGCCGGAGGATGCGAAAGAAACAGCGTATGTTGCCAGTAAGAAGGCGGCCGAATGGATCGTCGTCGACGGCTACCAGTTCGACTCGGAGTATCAATCGGCGATCAAGGCGGCTGAATTCAAATTGCTGTTCATCGACGACAATTCCCAGGCAGGACCTTACAGAGCTGACCTAGTCTTGAACCAGAATACGCACGCAAGATCAAGCTTCTATGCGAAGAGTGAGCCCTCGACGCGATTACTGCTCGGGCCTCGCTACGCCCTGCTTCGCAGGGAGTTTCGCGGCTGGCGTAACTGGCAGCGCGAGATTCCCGCCGTAGGGCGAAAGATCTTGGTCACGATGGGTGGCAGCGATGCCAACAATCTGACCGCAAAAGTGCTCGATGCGTTCCGGGAGCTTTCCCGTCCGAACCTTGAAACGGTCGTCATGGTCGGAGGCAGCAATCCGCATTTGTGCTCGCTAAAGGCGTCGATTCAAAAGGAATCGATGCGTTTGATCACGGACGCGACCAACGTGCCGGAGCTGATGGCGTGGGCCGACGTTGCGGTTGCTGGGGCCGGCACCACATTCTGGGAGATGTGCTTTCTTGGTTTGCCGGGCATTCTGCTGGTGCTCGCGGAGAATCAGACGCATGTGGCTGAGACCGCCGGCAAAATGGGGATCGCCTGCAGCCTGGGCAATGCGCCAGACGTCAGCGTGTCCACGATCGCCGGAAAGCTTGCGGCGTTGCTCGACTCACGAGATGCCAGAATGAGCCAGTCCGAGAAGGGGCGAAAGTTGGTGGACGGCCGGGGCGCGGAGCGGGTGGTTGCGTTTTTATCAGGTCTGGAGTTGCGGCGTACGGTGGCCTCCGATTGCGAGGTGTTTTGGGAGTGGGCGAATGATCCGGAGGCGCGAGCTGCTTCCTTTAACGGCAAAGTGATCTCGTGGGAAGACCACTCGCAATGGTTTCGAGCCAAGCTGGGCGATCCGCAAGCCCTGTTCTACACGGCGAACAAAGATGGCCAGCCAGTGGGGGAGGTTCGTTATCAAATCAGCGGGAAGCGCGCGGTGTTGTCGATCAGCTTGGGTGAGAGATTTCGAGGGCGCGGCTGGGGCCAGAAGATCCTCGCAGTCGGCGCCGAAAGGGTTTTCCAGGACACCGAAGTTGAGTTCATCGATGCCTACGTCAAGCCGAGCAACCAGGCGTCGCTAAAGTTGTTTGCCGGCGCTGGTTTCCAGCGATTCCCGTCGGAAGTAGTCGAGGGACAGGAGGGTGTCCACTTCGTGCTGGAGAGGCATGATCGAAGCCTTTGATGGGATGTGAGCGGACGTTCCACACTGCCGCAAGCGATATAGTGAAGATTGCAATCTCACAACCGGGGTACCTTCCGTGGGCCGGATTCTTTGACCTGATCGATCAGGTTGATCAATTTGTCCTGCTGGATGATGCGCAGTTCGTGAAGCAATCGTGGCACCAGCGCAACCGGATCAAGTCTTCGACCGGCCTGCAATGGCTGACCGTGCCGGTTGTTTTTCGAGGACGCCTGGGACAGCCGCTCTGCGAGGTGGAGATCCGCGAGCCGCAGTTCTGGCGGAAGCACCTGCGCAGCGTTGAGGTGAACTACGGCAGGGCTCGATACTTTGAGGACTATTTCCCGCAACTCAAGGAAATCCTGGAGAAGCCGCGAGAAAAGCTGATTGATCTCAATCTAGCTCTCGTGCAGTGGCTTGCAGGCGAGCTTTCGATCAAAACTCCGATGGTGCGATCTTCAACTTTACACTTGGAAGGAAATCGGTCTGGACATCTGGTGGCGGCGTGTGAACGGCTGGGGGCGACGGATTATCTCTCTCCTCACTCGGCGACCTATCTGCTTGACGATCTGGACATGTTCGCGGAAGAAGGCATCGCAGTGCATTTTCAAAATTACAACTGCCCGGAATACGAACAGCGCTTTCCCCCGTTTCTGCCGTACGCTTCGGTGGTCGACCTGCTTTTTAACGAAGGCCCACAGTCCGGGGATATCATGCGCAAGGGACGCGGAACGCCGTTGACTCCCGATCAGGTCCGCGCTGCCGTCGAGAAGATGAAGCAAGAGCGAGACATCCCGCGAATATGAAAATCGGACGCCGAAATATCGGTCCGGAACATCCTGTATACGTGGTCGCGGAGCTGTCGGCAAACCACAATCAGGACTTCGACCACGCGGTGCGCATCATCGAAGCCGCCAAAGAAGCTGGCGCCGACGCCGTCAAGCTCCAAACCTACACGCCTGACACGATCACCATCGCCAGCGATCGCGAGGAATTCCTCGTCAGCGGCGGCACCCTCTGGGATGGACGCAACCTGCACGATCTCTACGCCGAGGCCTTCACACCCTGGGAATGGCAACCGAAGCTCAAACAAGTTGCCGAAGATCTGGGGATGGATTGTTTCTCCAGCGCCTTTGATTCGACGGCGGTAGATTTCCTGGAGGAGATGGGCGTTCCGGCTCACAAGGTCGCTTCGTTCGAACTGGTCGACATTCCTCTCATCCAGAAAATGGCGCGTACCGGCAAGCCGCTCATCATGTCCACCGGCATGGCCACGCTGGATGAGATCGAGGAAGCGCTGCAGACCGCTCGCGGCGCTGGCGCAACGCAGATCGCTTTGTTGAAGTGCACCAGCGCGTATCCCGCGCCCGCCGAGGATATGAACCTGCGCACAATTCCCGAGATGGCGCGAAGGTTCGGTGTCCCGGTGGGATTGTCCGACCACACCATGGGGATCGCGGCGCCCCTGGCCGCGGTTGCGCTGGGCGCATGCGTCCTCGAAAAGCACCTCACCTTGTCGCGCTCCACTCCCGGCCCGGACAGCGCCTTCTCGCTGGAGCCGCACGAATTCAAGGCGATGGTGGATGCGGTACGGATCGCCGAAAAAGCTCTCGGCGAAGTGCACTTCGGGCTGAGTGCCAAAGAACAAGCCAGCCGTAGGTTTCGCCGGTCTCTGTTCGTAGTGGAGGACGTGAAGAAGGGCGAGATTTTCACCGCGGCCAATGTCCGCTCCATTCGTCCCGCACACGGGCTGCACACGCGGCATCTGCCGGAAGTGCTGGGCCGGAGCGCCGCCCAGGAGATCAAGCGAGGCACTCCCCTGAGTTGGGAACTTGTCGTCCGATCATGAGATGCTGGTTGTGGCTCGGCTATAAGAATAGCGTGTTGAAGTCGGGGCGCATGTGTCGAACTTTCAACTTTACTTCTGCTCTCGCCTCTCCAGAGAGGCGTTACAAAGACTCGGATCTTGATTCGCGGTGGCCCTTACGAAGCTCGAGACCAAGACCGGTTCCAGGCCAGATCCCAACATCCTGACTTACAACGCGCCGGCAGTGGCGGAGTACTATGCGACGCTCGACTATCTAACGCCTTGCGAGAGTCTGTTGTTCGATCAGTATCTCCGGTCAGGTATGACGATTCTGGACCTCGGGGTTGGAGGGGGACGAACCACCTCTTATCTTTCGTCGATTGCCGGCCGCTATGTAGGGGTTGACTACGCGGCGCAGATGATTGCTGCCTGCCGAAAAAAATTTCCTCGGCTGGAGTTTGAGGTGGCCAACGCCGCCGATCTATCGAATTTCGTTTCAGCGAGCTTTGACGCGGTCGTAATGGCTTTCAACGGCATGGATTATGTGATTCCGAACGAATCCCACTTTTGCGCGTTACGAGAAATTCGGCGCGTGCTCAAGCCCGGCGGAATTCTGATTTTCTCCTCGCACAATCCGCGATCGATCTGGATGCGTCCATCGTGGAACCCGCGGCGCGTGCAAGACATGGCACAGACCATGGCGGGGAACAACTCCGTTCTGTTTCGGCCATTGCTCTGGTCCTTGACCGCAGTGCGCTTGATTCTGGCGGGACTGCAAGCAACCCTGCACTCGTTCAGTCGGGCAGCGCGCAGGCTGCCAACGCGAACCTTCTGGCTGGGCCAGGGCTATTTGCTGGATCCCGCGCATGGCGGCCTGAAGACTCATTATGCCGTCCCTGAAAAAGTCGAGCATGAACTCGGCGGCTTCGGCTTCCAGCTATTGCGTGTGCTCGGGGATGACTACCCGCGGATGAGCCGGCCATATGTGACAGACTGGTACTACTATGTGTTCTCAAGAATTGGAGCGACGGGAGAGAAGTGAGTCTGCGCATCGTTCTGCATAGGCAAATTCCCGACGATCCCAGGCTGCTGCGGCAGTGGAACGACGTGGCGTTGCAGATGGAACGGCCGCAGGTGTTTTACACGTGCGAGTGGGCGCTCGCCGTGCAAACAGCTTATCGAGCTTCTCTCAAGCCTCTGCTCTTTCTTGGTTACGACGGAGACGATCTGATCGGTGTGGCCTCTCTGGCTACGGATATGGCCGGAAAGAAGATAGGCTTTCTTGCCGCTACTACGGCGGACTATTGCGATTTCCTGACATCGCCGCCAGGGCGAGAGGAGTTCATCGATGCTGTTCTCGACGAACTGCGGAAGACCGTGCCGGCCGATATTTCGCTGGCGAATCTTCCGGCCGATTCCAGGACACCGGAAGCGCTCCGCGCGGCGGCAGAAAAATATGGCTTTCACATTTACATGCGTCCCGCATACTTGTGCGCCCAAGTGGAGTTGGGCACTGGAGAACAGCGCCAGGAGTTGAAGGCTTCCCTCGTAGGCAAGAAAAAGCTTCGCCGCTATCTGCGAGCTATGGAGCGCGAAGGGCCGGTCACGTTTGCTCATTTGCAGTCGCTCCAGCAGATCGAGGCGGCCTTGCCGGGATTCGCCGACGCGCATGTGGCGCGTTTCGTCGCGACCGGGCGCGTCAGTAGTCTAGCCACACCGGAGCGGCGGCAGTTCCTCCAGGAACTGGCCCGGCGATTCTCCGGCGCTGGGGTGGTCACGCTAAGCTTGCTGAGTATTGGAGACCGCCCAGTGGCGTGGAACTACGGATTTCGATTCCACGGCGCCTGGTTTTGGTATCAGCCTACATTCGACAGCCGGCAGGAAGAGAATTCTCCCGGCCACTGCCTGCTTTCGAGAATCGTGATCGAAGCCTGTGACATGGATGAAATGCAGGTGGTTGATCTAGGCCTCGGTGCGGAAGGCTACAAAGAGCGGTTCGGAAACAGCACGCGCCAGACGCTCTATGTCACCGTGACCAGGTCGTGGCTCCGCCACCGGCTGGAAATGTTGAAGTATCAGATGGCTATTGCCCTGAAACGATCGCCGAAAGTCGAGTCCGCAGTCCGCGCTATGCAAAGGCGAGTGCAGTCTCTCCGCCGACCTCAACCATGAGCTACCGCCACGCGCTTCGCTACATGAGAAACGGAAAAGCATTTAGACTAGCCTCGAACCCGTGACCACTCGCTCCCAGCCTCGTCCCATAACCGTGTTTACGCCTTCGGATGCCAGTGCCGGCAACACCAATGCTCAAAACCTCACGGTAAAGGAGGTCGTTGCGCGTCTGCCGGAAGACCAATTTCACGTGACCATGCTTTGCGACGGATCTCCCGACCCACGCCTGAGCGTGCGCAGGAACACGCGATTGGTAGGCTGGACCAAACGCGGAAATACGATTCGCCTGCTTCGGCACTGCCTTTTCCCTCCTCCCGACATTTATTTCTTCCCGCGGTCTGGCCCCCTCGACCGCGTTTTCTTCAATGTGCGAAAGCGCATGGGTCTTAGAACGGCGCTCATCACCTATATCGTGATGGCCATGGATGCAGTCACCGGCAGCGGGATGATCGGGCGCTCGATCCGAGAAGGCGACATGGTATTCGGCAACTCCAAACATGTAGCCGAGACGATTCACCAGATGTTCGGGGTGCAAGCGACACCGATCTACGATGGTCTCGACCGGCGGTATTATTTTCCCGTCAACAACAAAGACAAAGCTCGCCAGGAAGATGCTGCGCCAGTTGTGCTTTATGCGGGATCTTTGCAGCCGCGCAAACGAGTGGAAATCGTGATCCAACAGGCCGCCCGCTTTTCCGGCCTGCAGTTCCGGATCGCGGGCAAAGGTGAAACGGAAAAAAGTTGCCGCGATCTCGCGCAGCAATCCGGCTGTCGCAACGTATCTTTTCTCGGGCATTTGTCTTCGGAAAAACTGGGCGAGCAAATGCGCCAGGCCGATATTTTCCTTTTCCCCAGCATCCTCGAAGGGAATCCGCAAGTCCTGCTGCAAGCCAGCGCCTGCGGCTTGCCCTGCATTGCCATGGATCTTTATCGCTCCGATTATGTCGTAGATGGGGAAACCGGCTTTCTAGTCCGCTCCGACGCCGAGCTTTCCGAGAGCCTGGATCGGCTCATCGGCAACGCCGACTTGCGCCGTTGTTTCTCCGCTGCCGCCATCCGCCACTCCAATCGATTTGATTGGAATGACATTGCCGGGCAGTGGGCCGCCGTTTTTCGGGAAGCGGTGGCGAGGCGTCAGTTTTACGATCGACAGAGAGCTTCTTAACCAGTGTTTCCCCGCGCATGGTGACTCCAACCGCGAAACCGTCGAGTGCGCTAGTGCGCTACGGTGGATATTTTGTGTCGGTGGGAACCGCGCGCGTGCTGGGGCTCTTGATCACGTCGGTCACCTTCCCGATTCTTGTGCGGCGCCTCGGCGTAGAGACCTATGGACTGTGGAGTTACGTGGTGGCGCTGTGCACGTTTTTGGATGTGGTGGCCAATCCTGGGCTTTCCACTCACATCACGCAGCAAGCTGCCGCACTCCGGCACGCCGCCGCCGAACTCGTTCCCGACTTTCTAGCGTTGCGCGGATTGAGCAGCCTCGTTGCAATCGTCATCCTGTTGGCGATTGCCGGTTTTGAGGTTCGTCCGGATGTGCGCTCCTTGCTGCGCTGGTACGGCGTGGGCGCTCTCTGCGTAGGTTTGACGGGGACCGATTTTCTGTTGACTTCCCTGGAACTGTTCCACGTTCGCTCCCTGCTCGCTTTGATTCAGCAGGCTCTGTATGCAGTTGGGGTTCTAACTCTTGTTCGCACTCCGAAAGACATCGTTTGGCTTCCCGCCAGCATCCTGGGTTCGGCGCTTGTAACCAATCTCGCGGGGTGGCTCGTGCTCTGGCGCAACGGATTCCGGCCCCCGCTGGTGATTAATCCAAGCCGTTGGTGGGGAATTCTTGTGCCCAGCCTCCACTACGCCGCGACCACCATGATGGCTACGGTCTACCACCGGACTGGTCATATCGTAGTGCGCTGGTTCCTCGGCGACTACGCTCTGGGACTTTACGCGGCCGCAGTTCGCTTCGTGGATCTCCTGCGCAACTTCGTGAGTATTGCGTTGAGCGTGCTCATGCCCCGGATGGCGCTCGCCGCTCGATCCAGTGCGGGGTTAAGGCGGCTGGTGCAGGCTGCCGTGTCCGCCCTGGCTGTTACCAGCATCCCGCTAATGCTGGGAACACTGAGCACCGCACACCTGGTGGTGCCCTGGGTACTTGGAGCTAGCTATGCAGGTGCGGTAGTTCCGGTGCGGTGGATGTCCGCTTTTCTGCTGGCGGCTCCGATTGCATCGCTGCTATCCGGGACCGTTCTCTACGCTCTCGGGCGGCATCGTGCCTATCTGGCCTCTGCCACCGTGGGTGCTGTGGTTGCAGTGCTGTCCTGCCTGATACTTGTGCATGTTTTCGGCCTGACCGGCGCGTGCGTGTCCTTTGTCCTCGGGGAACTCGGGGTCGGCGTCACTGCCTACCTCTTGATCCCCCGCGACCTGCGCGATCTCTGGAAGAATCCCATGATCGCCGTCGCCGGATTTTCCGCCGTGTTAATGGTAGGTGCGGTCCGGCTGGCGAATTCCTACACCGCTCGACCACTGCTTGTGGTGGCTGTCGGCGCAGCCGTCTACCTGATTGCCGCGGCTGTACTGGGAAGAAAGTTGCTGCTGCAACAATTCGGAGACGCCAGTTGACTGCAAGTGCACAGTCCAGACCTCGGACGGTGGCGGTCTTGCTCTCCGGACGCGAGCAGTTCAGCCCTTACTTCGGTGGAGCCGTCGCTCGTTGGACTTACGAAGTCTATAGCCGATTGACTGACCGAGTGGAAGTTACCGTCTTCGGTTTCCCTACGAGAAAAAAAAACTTGTATCCGCTCCGCCATGAAACCAGCGAAGCTTGGCGGGCTTGCGCTCTGTTGGCTCGAATTCCTCTTGCCCGTCGACATGAAGAGACTCTGTGGTTGCGGGCGCTAATCCGCCGGCTGCGGCAGTTCGACACGGTTCACATCCACAATCGTCCGCAATGGGTGGCCGCGTTGCGCAGCATGGATTACAAGGGAAAGATCGTGCTTCATTTGCACAACGATCACCTCGGCCACTGGTCCGGCCCTGCGCTCGACGCCCTGGCTGCAAAGTTGGACGCGGTTGCGGTCTGTAGCCATTACTTGCGCAGCACCTTTGCCTTGAGGTCCGCCCTTCTCAATGCCAAGACCCAAGTGGTTTTTAACGGCGCGAACCTGCAATTATTTTTTCCCCGGGAAGAAGTCCGCGAACCCAGGACGATTTTCTTTGTCGGACGTTTTGATCCCGAGAAAGGCGTGCTGCAACTCTTGCGCGCGTATGAAAGAGTCCTGCACGCGCATCCTGACGCGAAGCTGGTAATCGCCGGCACAACTAGTTTTGGAACCCACCGCGAAACGCCCTATGTCCGCCAGGTCCGCGAGTTGGCTGAGTCTCTCCAGAAGCACAAACAGGCGCAGGTTCACTTTACCGGCTATCTGGACCACGATCGCGATCTGCCTCAGTGGTTCCAGAAGGCAACCGTCTTTGCCTGCCCGTCTCTTTTTCAAGAACCATTTGGGCTGGTCAATGCTGAGGCGATGGCCTGTGCCACCACCGTGGTCGGAGCTAATCGAGGCGGAATTCCGGAAGTAATCGGCGACGCGGGGCGGCTTGTAGATCCAGAGGACGCCGAACAGTTTGCCGCTGCGATTTCAGAACTACTGGCAAAGCCCCAGTATTGCAGGCTTCTGGGGCAAGCAGGGTATGAACGGTGCCGCGAAATGTTTGACTGGAGTGTGACCGCCAAAGCCTGGATGAATTTGCTGGAGATCGTAGCTCGCTCCCAGACTTCTCCTGTTGCTCGGCATGGTTAAGAGACGCGCGAAGTCCTTCCGCTACCCTTCCGGAGCCAGACCATTCAGGATATCTTCGCGAACATAAACCGCATCCGCGTACAGCACCCTGACGCCGCGATGATAAGGCGCAGAAAGCTGATACAGTCCGAATCCTTTGCTGGCCATGAGTTGGTGCAGCTCGGGAAATCCCGAGTCATCTTCGTAGTGTGAAGTAAAAGTAACCTCCATGATGATGCACTTTGTCTTTCTGAGCCCTTCCTGCGAATTCGAAAGCACTCCCATCTCCGCCCCCTGAATATCGAGCTTCAAGATGGATATTTCATCCTCGCCGCCGACCAGTTGGTCATAGCTGATTTTGCGCACATCCACAGTTCCAATCACGTCCCAGGAGTTCGCGGCAAATTGTTTGACAACGTCAGCCCGAGGTTTCAGGAGCGACGACCCGGCAGGATGCCTGAGCTGATTAAACCTTGCTGTACCTTCACCCTCGGCGAGAGCCGCATCCACTATCGCGACGCAGGGGAACGCTCCGAATCTCGCCTGGAGAGGCCCCACCATCCGGGGTTCACACTCGACCGCGATAACGCGCTCCGGCCGGAACAGGTCGAGCAAAGCCTGCGTCCAATTTCCCGCGTTCGCCCCGGCATCGACACAAGTCCGCAACGCAGAAAGAATAGGCGTGGGTACAAGATTCAACCGCGCATCGCACAACGTCTGATATCGGCGGGATGAGATCGCGATCCGGCTAGCCTGGTACCTGTCGATTCCCAGCCGCATGTAGTCGTGCCGGCGCACGGAGTACTCGCAGATTCCGTGAGGCATCACCGCTTTAACGAGATCCTTCAAAGCCATGTCGCTAAAGTCTAGCAGGCCGGTCTTCTCCGCTTCATCACTGCAAAGCTTTGGTATTAGCCCAGTTTGAACACCAGTGCATTTTGTCATTCCGAACCGGCGTTCTTTGCCGGTGAGGAATCTGCTGTTGGCCGGACCAAAGCAGACCCCTCGCGCGATAAATCTGCGCTACGGCGCTACGGAATGACAAACTTTTCAAACTGAGCCACTACCAAAGGTCTCTCTCGACACGAACGATCCCATCCGTCCACACCCGGCCCTGCCTCGCGAGTCGCCGCCGTGTACTATGACTCTCTGCGCCATGCTAAACGGGCTCATGTGATCATGCCGCTCCTCAGTCTCGCATTCGTCCACGCCAGCCGTTCGCTCGCGCACTCGGGCGGTCGATCGCACGGTCGGCAGTTCCACAGGGAGTCCCTTGCGTGATCCCTAAGCTCGTAATTCTCACCGAGATCATTGCCCCATACCGGATTCCGGTTTTCAATGCCTTGGCCCAGCGCCCAGAACTCAATCTGCACGTTATTTTCCTCTCCGAGAACGATCCCACTCTGCGCCAATGGCGCGTCTATAAGGACGAGATCAGATTCCAATATGACGTGCTTCCATCCTGGCGGCGCCGCCTCGGCGGATACAACGTCCTGCTCAATCGTGGAGTGCACGCGGCCCTGAACCGAATCGAGCCTGATGTTTTATTGTGCGGCGGATACAACTATCTGGCCTCCTGGCAAGCCGCTTACTGGGCAAGACGCCGTCGCGTGCCGTTGCTGCTCTGGTCCGAGAGCACAGCTTTTGACCGGCGACGCGGCTATCGCTTCGTGGAATTCGCAAAGACGCTCTTTCTGAATCTGTGTGCCGCATTCGTGGTGCCCGGCAGATCGTCGTTGAATTACTTGCAGAATCTTGGAATCACTGAGCAGAGGATCTTTACCGCGCCTAACGCGGTCGATGTTTCACTGTTTTCGCAGTCTGCAGAGGCGGCGCGGCAGAGCGGGCCTCAGCCGGGCGGCAACCATCGACTTCCCTCGCGGTACTTCCTCTACGTAGGCCGGTTGGTGAAAGCCAAAGGAATTTTCGACCTCGTGGAAGCCTACGGCAAACTGAACGCCGAGATCCGCACGCAAATTGGTTTAGTATTTGCTGGAGAAGGTTCCGACCGCGGCGAATTGCAGGAGCGAGCCGCAAGAATCGTGCCCGGGACCGTCCAAATCCTGGGTTTTACTCACCGCGAAGAATTGCCCGGCCTTTACGCCCTGGCTGACGGTTTCGTTTTCCCCACTCATAGCGACCCTTGGGGTCTCGTGGTGAACGAAGCGATGGCGTGCAGTTTGCCTGTGATTGTCACAAATGTTGCAGGATGTGCTTTAGACCTGGTACAGGATGGCTGGAACGGATTTGTAGTCCAGCCCCGCGATCCGCTTCAACTCGCCGCAGCGATGGCACGTTTGGCGGGGAACTCCAGTCTACGCGCGGAAATGGGCGCCAACAGCCGGGAACGAGTAGAGGCTTACTCTCCGGCCACATGGGCCGCAGGAATGGTCGAAGCAGTCTGCAAGACGAGAAAGTAATATACTGGCTGCAACAAATCAGTTGAATGGTCAAGGCGTTTGCAGGTTCCGGAGAACTCAGTATGGCGGATCGACTAGAGTCGCGCACCATAGATGAGGGAACGACTCAACGGCTTTCCGGCCGGCGCGTGGAGATCCTCGAGTGCACTTTGCGCGATGGCAGCTACGCCGTCGATTTTAAGTTCACCGAAAACGATACCGCGATTCTGGCGGGTGTTCTGGGACGGCTGGGTTTCCGCTGGATTGAAGTAGGCCACGGCGTAGGCTTAGGCGCTGCGCAGGCCGGCAAAGGTACGATGCCAACCTCCGATGAGCGCCTGATTGAAGCTGCAAAACGCGCCGCACCCAACGCCCAGATCGGCTGCTTTTTCATTCCCGGCATCGGCACCGCCCGCCAGCTGAAGTCCGCGCGCGCAGCCGGCCTCGATTTTGTCCGCATCGGCTATAACGCTCCGGAAATCGAAGACGCTTTTTCCTACTTAACTCTGGCCAAAGAATTAGGCCTCAAGCCCTGTCTGAATTTCATGAAGACTTATGGCATCTCGCCCGCCGCATTCGCCGAGAAGGCCAGAGCCGGCGCCGCGGCCGGGGCGGATGTTGTTTACTGCGTCGACTCCGCGGGCAGCATGCTTCCCGAAGACGTGCGCAAATATCTTAGCGCCGCGCGCGACCGTTGCGAGTGCGAATTGGGCTTTCACGGCCACAGCAATCTGCAGTTCGCCGTCGCCAATAGCGTGGAAGCGGTTCGCTGCGGCGCCAGCTTTATCGATACCACGCTCTACGGATTAGGACGAAGCGCAGGTAACGTGCCCACCGAAGTCGCGGTGGCAGTCTTCAATAATCTCGGGATCGAAACCGGCATCGATCTCTTCGACGTCATGGACGCCGCCGAAGAATTCATGGGCCCCCTGATGTCACAGATGCAGCTTTACGACATGATGTCGGTGGCGATGGGATGCAGCCAGTTTCATTCTTCGTTTCTGCCCAAGGTCACCGCTGCCGCTCGCCAGCATGGAGTCGAGTTGCGCCGGCTAGTCGTTGCTATGGGCAAGCTCGATCCCGTCAATCTCGACGAAGAAAATCTGAACCGCGTGGCCGCTAACCTTCCGAAAGCCACGCCGGGCAAAGCGCGGGAAATGCTGACTTCGTTTTTCGTGCCCGGCATTTCCGCGCACAGCATCAGCAGCTCACTTTCGGCAGTGCAGTCGTTGGTTGACGGCATGACCGTTACCTGTGCCAAACGCCGCGCCCGCCCTGTGCTCGAACTCGTCGCCTCGGAATCGCCTGCGCCAGCTTTAGTTTTGCCCGACCTCGTGCTTGCCGAAGGTCCGGTCGTGCTCGGTCGAGTCGTCTACGGTTCGTTCGAGGTACTGGAGCAAGTCTTACGAATGACCGGCAACAGCATTCCGTTATATCTGAACGACAAGGACGGAGGCTCGTGGGCTGCGGAGTGGCCTGCGTCGCTGAAAGAAATTGTCGGTGCGGAAAGAATCCTGCCGATCCGTTCGAAGCGTCTGTTTGCCGGCTACATGGAAGAGGTTGTGCTGGCCACGGCCCATCGCCACGGCGACTTCTGCATGATGATCTACGGAAGTCCGAGCCGTGCCCTGCTGCAAAATTGCTGCGAGACTTTCAGTAACGTTGTGGTGCACGGAGAATTACCGCCAGAGGCTCCGGCAAACTGTTGGCAGATGGCGGATTTCTCCGACCGCATGCATTTCGATTTAGGAATTGGGGTTGCGCTGCTTCTTTGTCCGCCGAGCGGAGCCGACTCCTCTTCGATCGACCAGCTGCTGTTGCCCGAAGGAGTAGTGATCACCGCCGGCCACTTTCCCCGCTTCGAGACGGATACCCCGGGCCGCGCGGTTCTGCGGCTCGATCCCAACCAGGCCTACCGTGGCCAGATCGATCGATGGGTGGCCATCTCGAATCTCATGAAATCGGCGCAACCCAGTCCCTTGGCGATGCAATGAAGATCGGCCAAACGAAGATCGGCGAAATCACGATCAGCGAAATGCGATCACCGAAATGACGATCGACGAAATAACGACCCGCGAAACGATCATGAACATCGTAGCGCGCCGCGAGCAGCACGTCTTCCTCGTCGACGCCACCACCCGCCGTGAAATCACCTACGGCGATTTTCACCGGCAAGCCTGCGCCCTGGCTGCGGAACTCCGCCGGCGCGGCGTACGCAAGGGCGACCGTATCGGCGTGATGGTTCCGAACTGCTGCGAGCTGGCGGTCCTCTATTTCGCGTGCATTTATCTCGGCGCAGTCATCGTCCCCATCAATCCGTCGCTTAGCAAGAGTGACCTCCAATTCATCCTGCAGAGTTGCAAGCCTGCGCTCGTCGTAGCGAGCGCAAGCGGCACACAAGCCATCAGTGGCTTTCACGCGAATGTGCTGCAGTTGGTAACGGCGCAGGAAGCGGCCAAAGACTTCAACGATCCCGGCCAGATTAAGATTGATCTTCTCAGCGAGATGCAAGAATTCGTCCCGCTCGAATCGGCGGATGGCGAAGACTTGGTTGTCATCATGTACACCTCCGGCACCTCCGCAAAACCCAAAGGCCTCGCCCACAAGCTGGGACGGATGTTCCGCAACGCTTCCGCTTTCGCGAGCGCTCAGCACGTCGATCAGGATTCTCGCTTCTATCTGACGCTTTCGATGTCCTACATGGGCGGTTTCTACAACCTGCTCGTTCTGCCCTTTCTATGCGGCGCCAGCGTCGTGGTCGATCACGTCTTCGATGCGCGCTCGAGCCTGCATTTCTGGGACAAGGCGAAGAACAACCAAGTCAATACGCTCTGGCTGGCTCCCACTGTGTTATCCATTCTTTTGAGAATGGATCGTGGCCGCACCGGCGAAGAGTTTTGCCGCAGCTCCGTGCGCCATGCGTTTGTCGGCTTCGCTCCGCTTCCGCTCAAAGTGAAAGATGAGTTCGAAGCCAGGTACGGCGTGCATCTGATCGAGAATTACGGCCTGTCGGAGACTCTGTTTGTCACCGCCCGCTCCCGCCGCGATCTCGGCGTCGGCGGTTACGTGGGAGAAGCGCTGCCCGGAGTGGATCTTCGCGTCGTCAGCGACCGACAAGAATCGATTCCCTCTGGCATCGATGCGAAAGTGGAGAATGGCGAAGTGGAAATCCGTACGCCCGACTTGATGGCTGGCTATCTGGATGCCGACGGACGTTTGTTGGAAGCCGATGCCGCCGTCTGGTTTCCCACTGGTGACATAGGCCATCTCGACGAACGCGGTTCGCTCTTCATTACCGGACGCAAGAAAGACCTCATCATTCGCGGCGGCGTCAATATCAGTCCCGCCGCAATCGAAGAAGAGCTGATGCGCGTTCCCGGTATCGCGGAAGTGGCTGTGGTGAGTATTCCTCACGAACTGTACGGCGAAGATATTGTGGCTGTCTTAAAACTCGAGGCGGGCGTGGAACTCGAGTCCATGCTGGATTCTGTGGTCGCGCACGCCAAGCGCAATCTGGCGCAGCATCAGCAGCCTGCCCGCTACATCGCCATCGATGAACTTCCTAGAACGGCGAACGGCAAAGTGCGGAAGGCCCGCATTCGCGAGTTAGTGGCGGAGAAGCTGCAAGTAGGTTCGGCCTCGACTCCTCGGACCCAACCCATAGAGAGCGCAGGTGTAGCCCGCTGATCGCTCCAGTACTCACTCTCGGAAAATTACACGCATGAAAATCATCGACCTTTCCTTACCTATCGAAGAAGGCATGATGACCTTCCCCACGCACTGGCATCCCGTGGTCGAGATCACGATTCTCGGCCGCCACGGGATTGAAGGCCGCGAAACCCGCAAGCTCGTCCTGGGAACGCACATTGGCACCCACGCGGATTCTCCACGGCACTTCGTCCCCAACGGCAGGACCATCGATGAAATTTCTTTAGACGTGCTGATTGGCCCGGCCACCGTTGCGGACTTCACCGGCTGCCGGCCACTGCAAGAGATCGACGTTGCGGACCTCCAGCAAAGATTGGGCGAGAAAGTACCGGCGCGCTTGATTTTGCGCACCGGTTGGTCCGAGTATTTTGGCCATATGAAGTTCTATAACGAGTATCCGTTTCTCTCCGAAAATGCCGCGCTGTGGCTGCTGGAGAAGGGCGTGCGGCTCATCGCCATGGACACGCCCTCGCCGGATAACCCCGCGCATTCACGTGGAACTCCCAAGGATTCTCCCAATCACAAAGTGCTGCTCGGTGCCGGCGTGGTGCTGGTGGAGTACCTCACCAACCTCAAAGCCGTGACCGCGCCGGAGGTCGATCTCATCGTGATGCCGCTGAAGTTGAAAGGATGTGACGGATCGCCCGTCCGCTGCGTGGCCATTGAAAAGTGACGAGGTGAAGAGCAAAGTGAGCGAGGGGAAGAGTTGAGAGCACAGGTACAAGAGTGGCTTACAGACTGGTTCGTGAGCAGGGCAAAGATTGGCAAAGAAGCGACCGGCAACCAGGCGCGCGAATCTCTGCTGGCCGTCGATTACTTCGAGGCCGGATGGCTCACTTCGATGGAAGTCGTCGAGTTCGTCACAGAGATCGAGCAGCGTTTTAACATGCAGTTTTCCGATCGCGATTTGCAGGACCCGCGCTTCGTGACCATCGCCGGGGTGGCCGAGCTGATCTTGGAACGCACGGCTGAGACCAGCGAGAGCAGATAACTCCAACATTGCGCATCCCGCCTCAGCTCGAACCTGGACGATAAGTGGAGAAAGGCATCCCAGCAAAACTGCACATCCTGACACTCACTCCCTTTTACCCCTCCGACGGGGACGAAGTGAGTGGTTGCTTTATCGCTGAGAGCCTGCGACAGCTCAGCGAATTCGGCGTGTTGTCTTCCGTGATCGCCGTCGATTCCATTTACCATGCCCGCAAAAAAGCAAGCCACAAGTCTCCCGCCGAATGGATTCGTTATCCCCAACTGCCCGGAAACTTCGGCCTGTCGAGCGCGGGCAAGTTCCTCGGCGCAGTGCTTCTGAGCCGGGTCCAGCAGCTTCATCGACAATCTCCGGTTCATGTGATCCATGCTCATGCCGCGTTGCCTTGCGGCCAGGCAGCGGCATTCATTTCTCACCGCTTGCGCATTCCTTTTGTTGTTACCATTCATGGCTTGGACGTCTTTAACCGATGCTTCGAGGATGGCATTGCCGCAGGATGGCGACGGAAGGCTTCGTTGCGCGTCTATGAGAACGCGCGCAACGTAATCTGCATTAGCGACAAGGTGCAGCAATTGCTCACGAAAGGCATGAATGCGAAAGTTCACTCTGAAGTCGTGTACAACGGCACGGATCCCGACCTGTTTTCACCCGGCTCTGTGCCAGACCAGCCGCCGACAATTTTGATTGTAGGAAATCTGTTGGCGGGCAAAGGACAAGAGCTTGTACTCCGAGCCTTCGACCGATTAAAGGATTCGCATCCCGGCCTGCAATGCCGCATTATCGGCGAAGGTGCAGACCGAGATCGTTTCGCCGCTCTGGCCCGAGATCTGAGCATAAGCGGTCAGGTTCATTTTCTGGGGCGGCGAAGCCGCTCCGGCGTGGCCGAAGCCATGCGCAACTGCACGGTTTTTGTTCTGCCCAGCCGGTACGAAGGCCTCGGATGTGTTTATCTGGAAGCGATGGCGAGTGGCAAGCCCGTAATCGCATGTCGGGGCCAAGGCATCGACGAAGTCATCGATCACGGGACCAACGGCTGGCTGATTCCAATCGACGGGCTCGACGAACTCGTGCAAGGCCTGCAAGTCCTCCTCGGGGATTCCAACCTGCGCGCGCACATCGGCCAAGCCGCCCGGCAGACAATCCTCGACCGGCTGACCTTGTCGCATCAAGCTCGAAGCCTCATGCGAATTTACGAGGCCGCCGCGCGATGACCACTCCCACGCCGCTCCCGCAACAAACTTCGCGCTCCAAACTCGTCAGTCTCTCAGAGAACGATATAGCCGAAGTCGCAAGCTTCATCGCGGTTCAGTCCGGCCGCACCAGAGAAACCGTAGAGCCGCATCTGCGCTGGTTCTTGCTCGAAAACCCAGCACGCCAGCCGCAGGACCCTCTAGGTTTTGCACTGCGCTCCGCCGATCAACTCGTAGGATGCATCTTGTGCACCCCGCAAGCCTTTCACTTGGAAAGCAAGAGAATTCTTTTTATGGGTTCGAGTTCGTTCTACGTAGACGATCGTCATCGTGGTCAGGGCGGCCGCATCTTCCTGCAGTATTGCCGCCTCGCCAGGCAGTGGCCGCTGTTCGGAACCTCGGCGAACCCCGACGCCGCGGCCTTGTGGAAAGCGGCTGGAGCATGCCCGATCCCATACTCGGACGGTGAACTGTTCGGTGTTCTTCGTTGGCCGCCAGTCGTCGAAGAGTTCGTTCATCGACGAAATTCGAATCGCTTCCTGACCCGTCTGGCAGGCAGCCCCATCTCCAACCTCGCGCGTCTGGTCCGTCCGTTCAAGATCGATTGCGCTACGTCAGCCGCGCTTCAACTTCTTAACTCGGCGGAGCAGGTGAACGATCTATCGATTCACGCTCCCTCCCCAAAGCTCACTTCGATGCGCGACCTGGCCTATATGCGCTGGCGCTATTTCTCCGGCAGGGACTCAACCACCGCGGCGTTCGCATTTCGCAGCCGCCGTCCGGACCAGGAAATCCTGGTCGCGGTAAATCAGCGAACTCGCGGATACCGCGGCCAAATCAACACTCTCAACGTGCTCGATGTTTATCCCGAAGTGCCTCCAGAAGAGTGGCGGCGAATCGTTGGGGCACTGGCCGAGCGCTACAGGCACATCGTCGACGCGATAGTGCTGCGGAGCCAGAGCCCGGACCGGCAGAAGCTATTGTGCCAACGAGGTTTTCAATACCGCGCATTCGATGCCCCGATTGGATGGTTTCTCGATAAGGCGAAGCTCCTGCCAACACACGATTGGTATCCCGTGCCGGCAGATGGCGACGCATTGATCTAGTAGAAAACGCGGAGAAGCTCGAGAACGCAGGCGGCGGCAGGCAGTAACGTGGAAGAGCGGCGTTTTAGGGCCGCGTACAGCGTCTAGAGTCATCGAGGGCTTTGGCCCCTGTGGTCGTATTTTTGCGAGCGCGAGGTTTCCGCCTGCTAGAACCGCTGAACACGCTGATAGTCTTCACGCAATGAACTTCAGAAGCCAAGCTCGGGCATTGCTGATTCGAACCGCCACACTGGCCGGTCTCGATGAACTTGCCCTCCGCATTCAGAAGCTCAAAGGCGGCGCGCACGGCCTGGTTATCGGCGTTCATGAAACGCCGGCGTCTTTGGAGTCGCAGTTCCGCGCCCAACTAGAATGGGCGTCACAGCATTTTACGATTACCAGTCTGGAGGGCTTCGCACAGCTGTGGGCGCAGCCGTCCGTATCTCAAGCCTCGAAGCCTCTCGTCTTATTCACTTTTGATGACGGGAGAGAGAGCAACTACGCTGTCGCAGCGCGCCTGCTTGAGTCTTTCGGAGGACGAGGTGTCTTCTTTGTCGTGCCCGCCTTTGCGGAGTGTGCTCCCGGCGAATCCCTCTCCTTCTATCGCAACCGGATTAATCCCGACTCCAAACCCGGCGACGAGAAATGGGAGGACTGGAAGCCAATGAATCCCAGTCAGATCGAGGAACTCGCAGCGCGAGGCCACGCAATCGGCAACCATACGCTCACGCATCAACGGCTCGTGGGGCTCGCGCCTGCCGAATTGGAGCGGGAGATTGGCGACAGCGCGCGCAAGCTCGCCGCCTGGACGAAGAAGCCGGTCGACGCCTTCGCCTGGACATTCGGCTGGGATGCGGTGGATGCGAACGCCTGGAAAGTAATTCAGCGCTACCATCGTTTCTGCTTCTCGCCCTGCGCCGGCGCCATCGATAGCCGATTGGACAGCCCGGCCTTGCTGTGGCGTCGGGAGATCGAAGTGAAATACTCGCCCGCCGAATATCGTTTTCTTTACTCGGGACTCGTAGATCCGTGGTGGAGCACTCGAAGGCGACGCCTGCGCCAGATGCTGCGCGTCTCGCAGGATGCAAATGTTGGCTGACTTTTTAGTTGCACCTGATGCCGGAAATCGCCAGGAGAGATGATTCACCTTTTCATCAACGCGCTCGCGGCCAGTGCTGGAGGGGGGCTCACCTACGTTCGCAACGTGCTGCCTCGCCTTGCGGTTCGGGACGACGTGCGCACAACCTTGCTCGCCGGAGGGCAACTGCGCAACGAAATCACAGAATCGTCTCGCGTTACTCTTCTGCGCATTGACGGTCCCGCCGGTTCCGCGAAACGGCTGTTCTACGAGCAGCGCAACCTTTCGGACTTGATTCGCCGGTCCGGCGCCGACGTCCTGCTGTCGGCGGGAAACTTTGCGCTCTTCCGCTCTCCCGTGCCGCAAATCCTTCTCAGCCGGAACGCACTCTACACCTCGTCCGACTTTTTGCGTGATCTGCGGGACCGCGGCGACTATCGTCTGTGGCTCGATACTGCGGTCAAGGCCACGCTTGCCCGATGGTCCGTGCGCGCGGCGGACTGCACGGTCGCTCCCAGTGAAGCCTTTGCCAGCGACCTGCGGCGGTGGACGGGGAAGGATGTGGTCTGCATCCACCACGGTTTTAATCACGAGGCCTTCTTCCGCGAGCAATCGCCGTTGCCGCACGACACGCAGGAAAAGCTGGCTGCGACCGAAGGCTCTCTCCGTCTGTTGTTCGTCAGCCACTACAACTACTACCGGAATTTTGAAACGCTGATTCGCGGCATAGCCGTCCTGAAGAAAAAAATGCATCCTCGAACCGTCCGCTTGATCCTCACGTGCAAATTAAATTCCCAGGACAATCCCGGAAGTTATCGTGCAGCTACAGCCGCGGAGTTGGTGCGTCAGCTCAAACTCGGCGAGGAAGTCATTGAACTAGGCGCAGTATCCTACCCGCTGCTCCATCACCTCTACCAGGCATGCGATTTCTATGTGACCCCCGCCTACGCCGAAACCTTCGCTCACCCACTGGTTGAAGCGATGGCCAGCGGCCTGCCTGTGGTCGCATCGGATTTGGCGGTGCACCGCGAGATCTGCGGCGAGGCTGCGCTCTATTTCCCGCGTTTTTCTTCCGGGGCGCTTGCAGAACAGATCATGCTCGCGGATCGCTCGCCGGCGCAGGCCACGTCCATGCGCGAAATAGGAGTCAAGCGCTCCCAAGATTTCAGCTGGGATAAACACGTCGAAGAATTGCTTCAGCTCGCTCGACGCCTCGCGAAAGAGCGACTCTAGCAATTGAAACGGCACAGAAAAATTCACCGCTCGGTTCCGCGCCGGTCCCCAGCGCTCGCGCTTCACGTAAGATGATTGCCTAAGCCCTGAGGGAGCAACGCTTCGGATGTGTGGAATTTTCGGCATGATTGGCCTCAACGCGCGTGTGCCCGCGGAACTGCTCGAGCGCGCGATCCAGTCCCTGTCTCATCGTGGACCGGACGACGGCGGCACCGTCATTCTGCACGATTCCGCGCACCAAGCTGTAGAAATCGGTCTGGGCAATCGCCGCCTCGCAATCGTCGATCTGTCTCCGCAAGGCCATCAGCCCATGAACGATCCCGCGACCGGAAACTGGATCGTCTACAACGGAGAGGTTTACAACTTTCGCGAGGTCCGCGCGAAGCTGGAGCGGGCGGGGCTGCAATTCAGCAGTCATTCCGACACTGAAGTCATCCTCAAAGCCTATGGGCTTTGGGGCGAAGCTTGCCTGCGCGAATTTCGCGGCATGTTTGCCTTCGCAGTTTGGGATGCGCAACGTCACCGCCTCTTCATTGCCCGCGATCCGATGGGCATCAAGCCGCTCTACTTCTGGCACTCGGAGCGCTACTTCATGTTTTCTTCCGAAGTCCGAACCCTTCTTGGAACCGGTCTCGTGCCTCGCAACATAGATGCCGCAGGCTTGGTGAACTACCTGACCTTCGGATCGCTTTACGACCCGAACACGCTAGTGGAAGGAGTGAGCGCCCTCCCGCCCGGCTGCTACTTGACTTGGAAAGATGGGCAGGTCAAGCAAACGCAGTACTGGGACCTGGTCGATCCCGGGCTGGTTGAAGATTGCCGTTACGCTTGCGATGCGGGCGCAGAAGAGCGCGGCGAACTCGAAGCGCACATTGCGCAACTGCTCGACGAGTCGGTGCGCATGCAACTCGTGAGCGATGTGCCGGTGGGTGTGTTTCTTTCCGGCGGTATCGATTCCAGCAGCCTGGTCGGCGTCCTCAATCGATGCGGCGTCCAGCCGAGCACGTTCTCCATCGTATTTCAAGAGGCCGACTACTCCGAGGCAGAGTATTCCCGCGCCGTCGCACAGCACTTTCGCACCGACCACCACGAGATCACCGTTTCCCAGTCAGATTTTTTTGCTGCAATAGCCCCGGCCATCGGTGCGATGGATATGCCCACCATCGATGGCATCAACACATATTTCGTCTCGGAGCGAACCCGTGCGGCGGGTGTGAAAGTTGCCCTTTCCGGCTTGGGCGGTGACGAAGTGTTTGCCGGCTACTCCAGTTTCCGCACCGTGCCGCGCATGGAGCGATTCGCCCATGCGTGGGATCGCATCCCTGGCGCGGTCCGCCGTCCCTCGATAAATGTGTTTGCGGCGCTCGCTCCCTCTAGCGATCAGAATCGCAAGTTGAATCTTCTCGCCAGGAACGGCAACGGAATCGCTCATCCCTATTTTCTTTCGCGCATGCTGTTCACACCCGAGCAGCTGTATGAGTTGTTGCCCGCAATCAAGATGAACTCCGCGTCTCTGCGTCGGGCGGAACAGCCATTGGCCGACAGCCTAAGCCGCGCCAGCAGCCTGGACCCGATTAACCGTGTTTCCTATTTGGAGGCGCGCTGTTATATGCTCAACACCCTATTACGGGACTCGGACTTCATGAGCATGGCGCATGGTTTGGAGGTGCGGGTGCCGTTGATCGACCATCAGTTAGCGCGCCGTATCCTGGCCCTGCCCGGGGCGTGGAAGCTCGATGCCACAACCCCGAAGCCTTTGCTGGTCAAAGCGCTCAGGGGACAACTTCCGGATAAAATTGTCCATCGACCGAAGCGAGGTTTCACCCTGCCATTCGAGCACTGGCTACGCGATGCGTTACGTCCGGCGCTCGAAAAGTCGTTCGACGGGATTGCGGACAGCCCGCTTGGCAAAATCGTTAGCGCGCCTGCCGCTCGCCAGATTTGGAGTGATTTCCTGCACGGCAAAACGTCCTGGTCTCGCCCCTGGGCCTTGTATGTGTTGCAACTCTGGTGTGACCGGCACTCAATGACTAGCTGAAACCGTTCCCGCCTAACATGCTGCCGAAAACCTCGATTCACACCCTTGATTTTGGGTGGCGCAGCGGTTCACCGCTGCTATAAGTAGCCTACTTTCAAAAGCGGCAGCGGCTTTAGCCGCCGGGTGTACCTCCGGCGAGGAAACTGAGTTTTTCAGCAGCGTAGCTGAAATCGACACTTTAGAGAACTTTAGGCGACTGACGCGCTAATCGCTGAAGGGTTAGCGCTCGATCTAACTCCGACACAACTGAAATTGCTCGAACTTGTGCAACGCGGCCTCCACCTGCTGTCGATGGACTCGGGACTTGCCCCGGCCGATCCAGTTCCAGCGCTGCACCAGAAGTGTTTGCTGCGACCGGTCGGTTTTGAGGTCGAGCGCAGCCACGATCCGATCCCCGATCAGAATTGGGCAACAGAAATATCCAAACACCCGTTTGTGCTTGGGAACGTAAGCTTCGAAGCGATACTCGTAATCGAAGAAGAGCCGGAGCCGCTTGCGCTGGATGATCAGCGGATCGAAGGGGGACAGGATGTGAATCTGTTCCTGCGCCGGATCGGGAATGGCATCGAGCGTATCCGGACGGACCCAGTGCGGCGATTCGCCCGCTCCTTCCAGTTGCACGGGGATCAGCTCCTTTCGACGGACTCGCGACTCCAGCAGACGCCTCATCGCTGGTTTGCGTGGAGCGTCCAGATGACAGATCGATTCCACACTCACGATCCCCTGCGATTGCAGGGCACGATCCAGCAGGTAGTTCAAAGTTTCCCTTTCGGTGGCTGCACGCGGCAGACGGTCCCAGCCGAAATGGCGAGTCATAAGCTCATAAGTTTTCAGCATTCCGGCCCGCTGACTGATCGTCAGCAAACCCTTGTAAAAGGCCAACTCCAGAATGCGCTTGGAAGGCTTGCGGCTGGCCCACGCGTAGTCTTTTTCCACTGGCTCGTCCTCGATGTCGCGGATGGTGAGGGCGCCCTGCCTGCGAATGCGCGACAGCACTCTGCGCAGGTCAGCATTTGAAACCGTGCCGAACCAGCCGTTGCGACGCTGCCAATCTTCGCCTGCCTGGCGCATATCGCGCACATAAAACCGCAGGCTCTCCGTGGGCACGTACGATAGGGCGTGCGTCCAATACTCGAAAACGGTCTTGTCGATGCTCTGTGCCTGATGCAGATGCTCGCGCCGATACGTAGGGATGCGCGTGTAGAGGATGTGGTGATGGCTGCGCTCGATGACGTAGATGGTGTCAATCTGCAAGTAGCCCAGGTGCGCCACCGCTGCCGGAGTGGCCTTCGGACCGGAGCCGAAGGGTTCGGTGGTGTCCAGGCGCTGGGCATGCAGCCAGATTCGGCGGCCTTGGACGGAGGTGAGTTGGATGAGCGGATTCTTCAGTAGGGTCTCTGGTGACTAAGAGAATTTTTTCAGCGTAAAAGCGTTGTAGATCACGCCGCTTCGGCAGTCAAGAGTGACGTTACTATAGGAGATTTGTTTTCTTCTATTGAGGTGCTGCTTGGCTTTCCGTGCAGTTCACCCATGCGGTTCTGACTTCTTAGATTAAGGCTTTTTGGTCGCATTCACCAGCAGAAACAACTTCCACGTCCCCGCCAGCCTCTTCACCAGCCAGCGTGGATAAATCTTCCAAACCAACCGATAAAACGCGGATTGGAATTGCGCGGAAGGTTGATGAACCAGCAAATCGCCCGGACTGAAAACCAGCCTCGCACGCACGTCCCGAAACCCCTGCATCAGCGCAACCGCTTCTTCCCGCGTGTAGGTCTTTGTTCCCGGACTCTCCAGGTTATCGTAAACCGACTGCCGCAAGGACTTGCCCCGCCAAACGCCGTAGCGCAGCCAAAGCAACAGTCCCGTCATCGAGGGATGGTGATACAGCATGATCCTGGCTTCGCCGCCGGGCTTCAATACCCGCCACGCCTCACGCAGGCAGCGCGCCGTGTCCGGACTGTGATGCATTACTCCGTAGGAATAAACCACATCAAAGGAGTTGGAAGGGAAGGGCAGATTCTCCGCGTCGGCCACTCGCAAGTCAGCCTTGTATCCGGCGAGTTCACAGCGCAACCGGGCCCGCTCCAGAGATCCCTCTGACAGGTCCACTCCAGTCGCAAGCGCTCCCGCCTTAAGCCACTCGATGTAATCGGCTCCCATGCCGACGCCAATCTCTAACACTTTCAGCCCGCGCGCCGATTTAAAGTCGGCGAACTCGTGGATGTACGGTTCCAGCGCGTAGCGCATGCGCGCATGCGCCTCAAAGTCCTGGCGCTGCTCCAGGTAGCGCGATCCACAAGGTTCGGCGTCCCAGAACTGCCGCACTTCTTTCTTTTGTTCGATGGAAGAATCAGATAGGGCCATGGGCAAATCTGTTCCCGGATATTAGCAGCTCCACCCGCCATTTCGCCATATTTATTCGCTCCCAGTCAGGATAATATGTTCAGAGCCTTTTCTCTCCATGCAGAACCTAGCCGAGTCCGCTTCAGCCCCGGTTGCGCGCCCCATCGCTGCCATTCCGGTCAGCGTGATCGTTGCCGTCCGCAACGAGGCGCGCAATCTGCCGCGTTGCCTCGAATGCTTACGCGACATGGGCGAGGTGTACGTCGTTGACTCCCAGAGCACCGACAACACAGTCGAAATTGCCCGCTCCTACGGAGCCAAGGTGGTGCAATTCCATTACCAGGGAGGGTGGCCGAAGAAGCGGCAGTGGGCGATGGACACGTTGCGGCTGCGCCACGATTGGATTCTCCTGCTGGATGCGGATGAAGCCCTCACTCCGGAGCTCACCGACGAAATTCGATCCGCCATTCGTGATCCCCGCTACGACGGCTATCACATCGCGCTGCGCATTTATTTTCTTGGCCGCGAGTTGCGCCACAGCGGCGCCAGCTTTCGCAAGCTGGCATTATTTCGCCGCGGAAAAGGCCGCTTCGAATGCCGGTTGAAGGAGCAGGACGCATCCATGGCGGATATGGAGATTCACGAGCACATTGTGGTGGAAGGACCCACTGCGACGCTGAAGCACCCCGTCCTCCATCACAACTTCTCCTCGCTCTCGCATTACATTCGCAAGCACGATGAATATTCCAACTGGGAAGCCAAAGTATGGCTCAACCGCGACGGAGCGGACCAGGAATTGACTCCCTCGCTAACCGGAACGCAAGCACAACGCCGTCGATGGCTGCGCCGTAAGTTCTTCGCGCTGCCGGCTTCGCCGCTCGCTTTCTTTCTCTACAAATACATTTTCCGTCTTGGATTCCTCGACGGCGTCCCGGGTTTGATCTACTGCTGCTTTCAGGGAATTCAATTTTTTCACATCAAAGCGAAGATTTATGAACTGAAGCGGACCTCGGGGGATTAACCGGAAATGTGCGGCATCACTGGTCTGGCAAATTGGGGCGATCGGCAAGTACTCGATCGCATGACGCACGTCGAGGCGCATCGCGGCCCCGACGACTCCGGCTTGTGGGAGCGGCGCTTCCCCGATGGTTCCTACGTTGGCCTCGGCAGCCGCCGCCTTGCCATCCTCGATCTTTCTGCCGATGGCCACATGCCGATGTGCAACGAAGACCGCTCCCTCTGGATCACCTACAACGGCGAAATCTACAACTTCGTCGAACTTCGCCGTGAGCTGCAAAACAAAGGCCACCGCTTCGCCTCCAACACCGATACCGAAGTCATCCTCCACCTCTACGAGCAGGAA
The DNA here is from genome assembly GCA_003140075.1 of Acidobacteriaceae bacterium. Classification (GTDB taxonomy): domain Bacteria; phylum Acidobacteriota; class Terriglobia; order Terriglobales; family Acidobacteriaceae; genus Sulfotelmatobacter. Next base: position 73,810 of record PLIO01000142.1, read on the forward strand.
GGTGCGGATTGCGTTCATCGCCTCAAAGGCATGTTTGCATTCGCCATCTGCGATCTGCGTTCCGGCAAGCCGGAGTTATTTCTGGCGCGCGATCATTTTGGAGTGAAGCCCTTCTATTACTGTCACCGCGGTAGAAAGCTCGCGTTTGCTTCTGAAGTGAAGGCCTTGCTCCATGTGCCCGAGCTTGATGCCGAACTCGATCTTGACTCCTTGCATCAGTATCTGACCTTCCTCTGGGTTCCGGATCCCAAAACGATGTTCCGCGGCATCTACAAACTTCCCGCGGGACACTGCGCCACCTTTCGCGACGGCGAATTGAAGATCCGCCAGTACTGGGACTTAACCTTTCCCCGCGCCGACGCGCCGTATCCGCGATCCGAAGCCGATCTCGCCGGCGAAGTTCGCGAGCGCTTTCGGCATTCGGTGGAGCAGCAGATGGTGAGCGACGTCCCCATCGGCGCATTTCTCAGCGCGGGATTGGATTCGTCGAGCATCGTGGCCATGATGTGCCGGGCGGCAAAACAGCCCGTCCGAACCTACACGATTACTTTTCCGCACAAGTATCGCGTCGGCGAAACCACTCTGGATGATCCCACGGTGCCCGCAAGGTTGGCGCGCCAACTGGGCTGCGAAAACCAGCAGCTTGTGGTTGAGCCGGACGTCGCCGAATTGCTGCCTCGTCTGACCTGGCACATGGATGAGCCCACAGCCGATCCCGCAATCATTACGGCCTATCTGGTTTGCCGGGAGGCGCGCAAGCAAGCCACAGTGTTGCTCTCTGGCGTTGGCGGAGACGAATTGTTCGCCGGATATCGCAAGCATGCCGCGCACCGCTGGGCGAGCGCGTATCAGCGAGTCCCCGGCGTGTTGCGTGCAGGCGTCGAATCCGCGTTGGGCACACTGCCCAGCTTGCGCGGCACTGCCATGAAGGGGAGCGTGCGCCTGGTCAAGAAGATGGCTCGCAGCGCGTCGCTCGCACCGCAAGACCGCTTCATTCGCAATTGCACCTATCTCGATGACGACCAAAAGATGAGTTTGTACACGCCTGAGGTTCAAGATCAGCTTCGCGTCTCCGATCCCGCCGTTCGTCACCATGCCCGCTTCGATGAAGTACGCGACGCCGACTTCCTGAACCAGATGCTTTATCTCGACACCAAAATCTTCATGGTGAGTCTGAACCTGAACTACAACGACAAAATGAGCATGGCGTCGTCGGTTGAAGTGCGCGTCCCGTTCCTTGACCGCGAGCTGGCCGAGTTCTCCGCCTCAAATATTCCGCCGAATCTCAAGCTGAAAGGTTTTTTCCGGCCCACCACCAAGCACATCTTCCGCAAAGCCATGCAGGATGTTCTACCTGCCGAAGTCTTGCGGCAGCCGAAAGCCGGCTTCGCCGCACCCGTCGACTACTGGCTGGCGCACGATTTGCGGGAAATGGTCGACGATTTGCTTTCCGAAACAAACATCCGCCAGCGCGGCTTATTCCGTCCGGAAGGCGTGCGCCGCTTTGTCGATGAGCAGCGAAGTGGGGCCGAAGATTGGTCGATGCAAATCTGGCAGTTCCTGACCCTGGAGCACTGGATGCGCATCTTCCTCGACGCCGGAGCACAGCAGAGCGCCGAAGATTTCAGCCAAACCCGCGAGGCGGCCACCGCGTGAACAGCAGCAGAGAAAACGCCATCACCGGTCAACTCGCCAAGGCGGTGACCGAAGCCACGGGCTTGCTCCGCGGACCCCAGCGTTTGTTTCCGCTGATCCGGAAACTTGTCTCCGACAAGCTGCGGCTAACTTTCGAGCAGCGGAGTCTTTACTCGTACTCGACCACCAAGCGGCCTAGCAGAGACACACTGAACTCGCTGCTTCGCTGGATTCTCGAAGCACAGCGCCCCGATGGCGGCATCGCCGCCTATTACAGCCTGCTCACGGGATATTCCGAATCTTATCCCGAAGTTACCGGCTACCTCGTTCCCACGCTGTACGATCTTGCGCACGCGAATCGCAACGACAAAGCGGTTGCTGCCGCGGAGCGAGCCACGCAGTGGCTGCTCTCGCTACAGATGCCAACCGGTGCTTTTCCCGGAGGATTGCACGGTAGCCAAGCGCAGCCCTCGGTCTTCAACACCGGCCAAATCCTGCAAGGCTTAGTTCGTGCTCAAGTGGAAACGAACCATCCGGAGATTCGACAAGCAGCCATCGCCGCCGGCGATTGGCTGATCGGCATGCAGCAAGCAGATGGATCGTGGTCCGGTCCCGCCGCGTATCAAGGCGCGGCGCACACTTACTACAGCATGGTAGCGTGGGCGCTCGCAGAATTGTCCAAACACTCCGATCAACGTCACGACCGCGGCGCAGATTATGGCCGCGCTGCCGAGAAGAATCTCGATTGGGTTTTGTCGCACTTCCGGCCCAGCGGCTGGATCGATGGCATCAACCTGCGCGGCCATCCCAACTATCTGCACTTCATCGCCTACGTGCTCCAGGGTGTTCTTGAGTGTGCCATTCTGCGCCGGCGCAGCGATGCCATCGACGCGGTTGCAAAGTCCGCGTGGCTGCTGCTGCGAAAGTTTGAAACCAATAAATATTTGTCGGGCTCCTACGAACCGGATTTCAAAGGCGGCCACCGCTTCACTTGCCTCACTGGAAACGCGCAGATGTCATCCGTCTGGCTGCGGCTGTTTGAAGTCACCGGCGATCTGCGTTACCTCAATGCTGCCCTCAAGATAAATGAGATGCTGAAGCAATTGATTCCCGCGCGCGGGCTCCGGGGCATTGCAGGTGGAGTAAACGGATCATATCCAGTCTGGGGACGCTATCAACCGCTGCGCTACATCAGTTGGGGATGCAAATTCTTCGCGGACGCTCTCCTGCTGGAGCAGCGCCTCACGCGGTCATTCGAGGAATCAGCATGCGAGGCCTTGCCATGCGCATCGTAATTCTGTGCTCCAGCGTGTACAGCGAATCCGCTTGCGCCATGGCAGTCCGCATGGCCCAGTCAGGATACGTTCCCGCCGGCGCCCTCACTCTTTCAACCCTCAATCGCGGAACTCTGCTGCGCAAGCTTGGACAGTGGGGTGTGCGCGACGTTGCGCGCTACGCCCGCGCGAAACTGATCCCGAGTCAGAGCGGCGGGCAGGCACAGCTGCGGAACCCGTACCTGGAACCGGCACTCAAAGACCGCAGCGGAATTTTCCGCACCCTCCGGGAAGTGGCCTCGGCCTATGCCTTCCCGGTTGCGATCTGCAGCGACCAGAACTCGCCAGATGCAATTTCACTCCTAAAGGCGTGGTCTCCCGATCTAATCATCTTCACCGGCGGCAACATCCTGAGCAAGCAACTCCTGGAAATTCCACGCCTCGGTGTTCTCAACGCCCACCTCGGCTTACTGCCGGAAATCCGCGGCATGAGCAGTCCAGAGTGGTCGTTGCTCAACTGCGTTCCACTCGGCATCACCATCCATTCCATGGACACAGGAATCGATACCGGGCCGATTCTCCAGAGCTACGAATTGCCCGGCGCCGCTCACTGCGCATCGCTCAACGACTTGCGCAACCGCCTCATCGCATTCGGTGTGGACAAGATGGTAGAAGTGGTTGCCGCTCTCGATTGCGGCACGATCTCTGCAATCCCTCAGTCAGATCTTCACAAAGACAATCAGTTCTTCGTCATGCATGAGTGGCTCCAGCAGCGAGCGGCCGAACGCCTTACGCAGAGCCGAGTGCCCGTCACGGGAGTGAATGGATAATCCGAATGGGCAAGCCGATGAGTACGCCGAATGAGCAAGCCGAATGAGTAAGATTGGCGCCATGTTGCAGGTCGGCCGCACCTTCGGGATGCGTGACGGCATGCTCCGCCTGGAATACGAACTCCAGCGTGGCAGCGGCCTCATGCTATGGCGAATGCGGTCCGTGCAGGGCTGGGATTCCTGGGACCTGAAACGGATTGCACCCGGCGTTCCAGCAAAGGACCTGCGAATTGCTCGACAAGATGGCACGCACCGATTTTTCTTCGCAAACGCGCCGACCTTGAAATCGAGTATCAGAGAAATCGTTGGCTCCGACGGTGAGAAGCAAATCATCGCCGAAGCCGAACGGATTCTCGCCGGCAACCTGCCATTCTTCGGCCAACTGTCCCTTGCTTCCGAATTTCCGCCGCAATGGTTCCGCAATCCTGCGACCGGTCAAACTGTTTCACCGCAGCAGCCGTGGACGCAAATGCGTTTCGCCTCCCCCGTCTACGGCGACCTGAAATTTATCCTCGAGCCCTCCCGGTTCTTGTTTGTCTACCCACTGGTCCGCGCTTACGCTCTCACTGGCGACGAGCTCTATCCGCAGGCTTTCTGGAACGCGATCGAGGACTGGGCTCTGCACAGCCCGCCCATGGCCGGTCCGCTCTGGATTTGCGGGCAGGAATGTTCGCTGCGCATATTGGCGTGGACGTTCGCGCTGCACGCCTTCGTCAATTCGTCCTCTACCACCGACGAGCGTGTTGCTTTGCTCGTCTCCATGATCGCCGCACATGCCTGGCGCACCGCGCAAACCCTCGGGTACGCCCGCTCGCAACGCAGCAATCATTTAATCAGCGAGGCCGTCGGACTCTGGACGGCAGGCACGCTCTACCCAGAACTGCGAGAGGCGCAGGTTTGGCAGAGCCTCGGCACGCACTTATTGCGCGAGGCCGTTCTCGACCAGATCACCCCAGAAGGAGTTTCGCAGCAGCACTCCTTCAACTACCAGCGCATGATTCTGCACCTCTTGCTGTGGACGCTGCGTCTCGCCGAGATTCACCAGATTCCGCTTCCCGAAGAAATTCGCGCCCGCACCCAATCCGCGTTCGAATTCATGCGCCCGTGGGTAGACCGCGAGAGTGGCTTCACACCGAACCACGGCTCCGATGATGGCACTCAGATCCTCCCACTCGCGTCTTGCCAGTATCGCGATTTTCGTCCCCTCCTGCAGTTAGGCGCCGCCGTTCTCCATCGTCCCGCACTCAAGCCAGGGCCTTGGGATGAGGCTGCACTATGGTTCGGTATCAAGCCTGCCGTTGCCCAGGAATCCGCGCTTGCTCCGACTCTGCCAGCCGAGACCGGATACTTCCGCCTTGGCGATTCGCAATCCTGGGCGCTCGTTCGCGCCGGCCGCTACAAGCGCCGGCCTTTTCAGGCCGATCAATTGCACGTCGATTTGTGGTGGCAAGGCATCAACCTCGCCCGCGATGCCGGAACCTATCTCTACAACGGTCCTCCGCCGTGGAATAATGGACTTGCAGGGACAGCCGTTCACAACACCATCACCGTCGATCATCGCGACCAGATGCGCCGGGCTGGCCGCTTTCTTTGGGTTGATTGGGCCCAGGCGTCAGGCCGATCGCACTCTTCCGCCGATCAGCCCTATGTGGACCGCTTTGAAGGTGAGCATGAGGGATATAAAAATCTTGGCGTCACGCACCGCCGCATGGTGCAGTGGTTGGCGGGCTCGGGCTGGGTCATCGTGGATGACGTCGAGGGAGCCGGCTTGCACCACGTCCGCTTGCATTGGCTGGCAGCGGATTTGCCGTACGATGTTTCTGACTCGCCTTTTCAAGTTGCGTTCACCGCGGGGCAGAGCTGGGTGCGCTGGAATATTTTTGCCAGCGTTCCCGCGAGTGCGGCGATCATACGCGCAGGCAGCCTGGCATGGAAGGGAAGTGGGATGAGTCTGGCTGCGGAAGTCGCGCGCGCCGACGCGCAGATGCTCGGGTGGGAGTCGCCCACGTATGGCGATCTTCAGCCGGCGGTTTCTCTGGTTTACGAAACCCGATCGCAATTGCCAGTTCGATTCGTCACGGCCGTTCTCACCGACGAACGATGCAAAGTTGAATCGTCAGTTGGCCAGGTAGTTATTATGCGCGATGAATCCGAGGTCTATCGAGTGAATCTTTCAGCAAGAATAAAAACTAAGAGGCCTAGCGCAGAACCACAACTTCCCGCCGAGAGCCCGCAAAACGCATGAAGCAACTTTTTCAGGACGCCCGCAGCGCCGAAATCACCGTGGTGGAAGTTCCTGCCCCGAAATTGCTGGCGGGGTGTGTGCTGGTTCGCACCGCCGCGTCCGTGGTTTCCGCGGGCACGGAGCGTGCTTCTTCAGAATTTGCCGGCAAGAACCTGCTGCAGAAAGCGAGAATGCGGCCCGATCTTGTTCGCGAGGTCCTGTCCAAGATCAGCCGTGATGGCTTGCTCGCAACCGTATCCACCGTGCGCAGCCGTCTCGATCAACCCAGCGCCTTGGGCTACAGCAGCGCCGGAACTGTCGTTGCCGTGGGCGAAGGCGTTGCCGATATCAACCCCGGAGATCGCGTGGCATGCGCCGGCGCCGGTCACGCCGTGCACGCCGAGTTCGCCTGCGTCCCTCGCCTTCTCGTCGCGCGCGTTCCTTCTGAGTCCGTCAGCTTTGACGAAGCTGCCTTCACTACTCTCGGAGCCGTAGCGCTTCACGGCGCGCGCAACGCCGATGTGAAGCTCGGCGATATCGTCGCCGTGATCGGCCTGGGCCTGCTTGGTCAATTGACGGTGCAAATTCTCAAGGCCGCCGGCTGCTGCGTGCTCGGAATGGATATCTCGGCCGAACGAGCAGAACTTGCCGTGCGCCTCGGAGCCGATGCGGTCAGCACTTCCTCCACGGGTTTTCAGGACTTATGTCTGCAGCACTCCTCCGGCCATGGTGCCGACTCCGTTCTCATTACCGCGCAGACGGAGAGCAATGATCCCGTGAATCTTGGCGGAGCCGTGGCACGGAATCGCGCCGTCGTCGTCGCTGTGGGAACCGTTGCCATGGATATTCCGCGGAGATCGTTCTACGAGAAAGAGCTCGACTTCCGCGTCTCCCGCTCCTACGGTCCCGGCCGCTATGACTCAACCTACGAGCAAAAGGGAATCGATTATCCCATCGGCTACGTGCGCTGGACGGAGACGCGGAACTTGGAAGCTTTTCTAAAGCTTCTCGCCGATCGCAAATTGAATTTGAATGCATTGGTCACGCATCGCTTTTCGATCGCGCAGGCGCACGCCGCCTACGATTTAATCACCGGCAAAAGGCACGAGCCTTTTCTGGGCGTGTTAATTACGTATCCGGAGGTTGCAGACGAAACCCGCAACGTAAACCTGTCTGAACCTGCCCGGCCTGTCGCAGGCCAACAGTCCATTCACATCGGTCTTCTCGGCGCAGGCAGCTTCGCCACCAGTACGCTGCTCCCTGCGATCAAACGAGTTGGCGGCGTAGAAATGATCGTAGCCAGCGCTGCGAACGGTTCGCATGCTCGGCATGCCGCCCAGAAATTTGGATTTCGTTCTTGCACTACCGACGAGCACGAAGTGCTCAACAATCCGGCGGTCAACACGGTGGTCATCGCCACGCGCCACCATTTGCACGCCGAGCAGGTCATCGCGGCTCTCACTGCCGGCAAGCACGTCTTCTGCGAAAAGCCGCTCTGCCTCAATGAAGAAGAACTGGGTGGAATCATTGCGGCACACGACGCCCCACACAACGAGCAACTCTCCGCTGGCCGGATTCTGATGGTCGGATTCAATCGCCGCTTCGCCCCGCTAGCTGTTCGACTGAAGAATTTTCTGCGCGAAGCGCGTGAGCCGCTTGCTCTTCACTATCGCGTAAATGCCGGCTTCCTTCCCGCCGATCACTGGCTTAACGATCCGCAACAGGGCGGCGGCCGCATCATCGGAGAAGTCTGCCACTTTGTCGACTTCCTGTGCTTCCTGACGGGCTCATCCCCCGTGGAAGTTGAAACTCGCAGCCTCGCCAATCCCGGTCAATACAGCAATGACAACGTGGTATGCTCGCTGCGTTTTGTGAACGGTTCTCAGGGAACCATCAGCTATCTCGCCAACGGCGATAAATCTTATTCCAAGGAACGAATCGAAGTCTTCGGCGGCGGCAGTGTGGCCGCTCTCGAAGATTTTCGCCGGCTGGAACTTGTGCGCGGCGGAAAGAAGCGCGTGCTCCGCTCGCTTCTGCGCCAAGATAAAGGTCATCGTGGCGAGTGGCAAGCTTTCGTCTCGGCAATTCAAACCGGAGCCGAGTCGCCAATCCCATTTCGCGAAATTGTGAGCACGATGCGGGCAACGTTCGCGCTCGAAGAGTCACGGTGTCTAGGGCAACCGATAGCTGTGCCAGCCGCGCCAAATGGCCTTCGCACCGACGACGCTCCCGACGCCAGTGGCTTCGATCGAGCTTCCTGAACATAGTCTTTCTGAACCGCAGTGCACCGTCTCATGAAGATTCTCTACGTTTCGCAGTATTTTCCGCCGGAGATGGGCGCACCCGCCGCTCGAGCGGCCGAGTTGTCGCGGCACTGGGCTGCCGCCGGGCACGAAGTCACCGTGCTCACGGGATTTCCCAATCATCCCACCGGTGTGGTGCCGCCCGAATACCGCCGCAAGTTTCGGCGTCTGGTAGCTCGCGAGCAAACAGACGGAGTAAATGTAATTCGCACTTGGCTGCTTCCTTTTCCCAACCGGAAAGCGTACGAGCGCATTTTGAACTACAGCTCGTTTTGTGCATCGGCCGCGAGTACCGGTCTTTTCCTCGCGCGGCCTGACGTTGTGATTGCCACCTCACCGCAGCTGCTGGTCGCACTCTCCGGTTGGTGGCTGGCGCGGTGCAAGCGTGTGCCGTTCGTCTTCGAGGTCCGCGACCTCTGGCCCGAATCTCTGGCCGCAGTCGGCGTGGGCGACGCCAATTCGCTCTTGCACCGGACTCTGGCGGGAATTGCGGCCTTCTTGTACCGCCATTCCGATCGGATCGCGGTGGTTACCCCGGCTTTTGAAGACTACCTCGTCGAACACTGGCGCGTGCCTCGAGAAAAAATTTCCGTGATTGAGAACGGTGTCGAGACCAGCCTTTTCGCTCCCGAACCACTTACCGGAGACGCGGAAACCGGTTTGCGAAGGGAACTGGGCGTGGAAGGAAAGTTTGTCGTCTCCTACATCGGCACCATGGGAATGGCGCATGGGCTGGAAACAATCATCGCCGCTGCCCTGCAATTGCAGGATGCGAATCCTGAGATTGCTTTTCTGATCGTCGGGGAAGGCGCCGAAAAAGATCGCATCCTCTCACTAGCCCGCGAGCGCGGTCTCAACAATCTGCGTTTTATCGATCAGCAGCCCCGCGAAAGAATTCCTGCCTACATCCGCGCCTCCGATGTTTGCCTCGTTCTGCTCAAGAAAGCCGAGGTCTTCAAAACCGTGATCCCCACCAAGATGCTGGAGTTCATGTCGTGCGCGCGCCCTGTAATCCTTGGAGTCGACGGTCAGGCCCGCAACATTTTGGAGGAAGCCCGTGGCGGGCTTGTGATCGAGCCCGAGAATTCGGTCGATCTGGTGAATGCGATTCGTTACTTGTCAGCTAATCCGCAAATTGCCCGCGAATTGGGAAAGAACGGCAGAGAGCACATCGTGCGCAAGTTTTCCCGCCGTCACACAGCGGAAAAATACATTCGCATGCTCGAACGCCTGTTGAATCTGCCGGCTCGGCGTGAAACAGAAATCGCCGCGTAAAATCGACCTCCAGCTCACCTACGGGTGGGCTGCCAGAATTGCCAATCCCGCGGTCGCGGATATCGCCGCGTTAATCCCCGTGTCGGCCGCCGATCGGACGCCGCTGAGCGGCACGAAGAGGATGTCATCGGCCTGCAGTGTTATGTCGGGAGCCTTTGCCTCCAGCATCTTCTTCAGCGGAATTCGTGTTTCGGTCATTCCCGCCGGGCTCTTGCGGATGATACGGATTCCCCCCAGCTTTGCCGTGTGATTTGTACCGCCCGCGAGCGCCAGCGCCTGCAGTACGGTCAGACTGCCGTTATCGATCAGCAGCCCGGCCGGGCGTCCCACATCCCCCACCACATAAATGATCGGCGCCCGCGGTATCGTAATGGTGTCGCCAGGATTGATCTCGATATTATCTTGCAGATCGTCCGCCAGATTTCGCGGCAGGTTCACGGTGATCGGCGTAGTCTGCGTGTGTTGCCGGATGACACTTACTTTTCGTCCTGCCGCCGGAGTAAAGCCGCCCGCCGCCGAGATCATATCGTACAACCTGCGGTCCCCAGGTGCCGGGTAGATGCCGGGCCTGGTTACTTCGCCCAGAATCGTCACTCCCTGCGCTGCCGATTCGTCGATGAAGATCGTAACGTGAGCACTGCGGACAAAGCCGCGGTCATCGAGCCGCTTCTCGATCAACGCTTGCGCCTCTTCCACGGTGAGGTCGCTCACATGCACGTAGTCGATCAACGGAAGATAAATATCTCCCGAAGTGCCGACCCGCGCCTTGGTGGTCAGTTCCGGCACGTTATAGACGCTGACCTCAAGCAAGTCGCCGGCGCTGAGCCTGAGCAGAGAAGAACTGTCGGCGCCGGGCGTAACCACGCCGACGGAAGCCGCAGCGTCCGCAGCCTTCGGCGTGTCAGCGTTGTTGGGCACACTTCCGACGGCAGCTTGAGAGACCGGCTGCCCCGCCGGCAGTACGGGTACAGCCGTGGATGAGGCTGCCGTCGTCGCCGCTTGTTGTGCCGAGAGCTTGAACTCCGAACTGAAAAGCAATACGAGAGCGGCCGCGAGCAGGCTACCGCTCCGGGCAAAACTGAATCTGCCGAACTCCATCACGGACCTCTGGTGGAAGAAGGATCGCTGAAAAGTTTAGCACAGCGCCCCGCTCCCATCGCATCGCTTTGTCGCTAGACGCCTTGTGTGTCTGAGTTTTCCACAGATTTCTCGCCGGAGGCGATTGAAACTCATCCTTAGGGCTGCTAGATTCGCAGAAACTATAGAACGCAGACGAACGCAGACGGAATCTGTTAACTCACTACCGGGCAGCACCGCCGTGCTGCATACTTTAACCGTCGGATCAAGATCACTCGCACCGACGTTCGCATAACTGGCCGGAGGGGGGACAGTTGACAGTAGTCTTCTTTGCGATTTTCTTCCTGTCGCTACTGTTCTCGTTCATCCTGACCCGCTATGTGCGGGACGTTGCCTCCCGCCGCGGGTGGGTGGCGATTCCTTCGGATGAGCGTCACCTGCACGCCAGTCCGCTGCCGCGCCTCGGTGGCGTGGCTATTTTCATTTCCTTTTCGCTGACCATGGTGGCGGCCGCGGTCCTCGGTTCCTACCTGCCCCACCTGCACTCGGCGTTCTCCCTCAAGACCCTGCTCACCATCCTGGCGCCGGCGTCGGTTGTTTTCCTGCTTGGCGTCTATGACGACCTCTACACCGTCGGCCCCTACGTCAAGTTCGCGGTGCAAGGTCTCGCTGCCACCATGTTGTTCATGGGTGGCCTTCGCATTCTCAACATCCCTGTATTATTCGGCGAGCACCAACTGCCCTGGTTTGTCGGCTTGCCCTTTACCATCCTGTGGGTCCTGGCCATCACCAACGCCTTCAACTTGATCGATGGCCTGGACGGCCTGGCCGCTGGTTCGGCATTGTTCTCCACGCTGGTCGCTTTCGTAGTCGCCCTGCTGAGCGGGTCTTCCCTCGTTACTGTGATGGCCATTGCTCTGGCGGGCGCCATCCTCGGCTTTCTGCGCTATAACTTCAATCCCGCAACCATCTTCCTGGGAGATTCCGGCAGCCTTTTCATCGGCTTCCTGCTCAGCGCGCTCGCTCTCGCAGGTGCGCAAAAAGCCCCCACCATCGTCGCCGTTGCCATTCCTGTCGTCTCCTTCGGCCTGCCGATTCTGGAGACCTCGCTTTCCATTCTCCGGCGCCTGGTCAGCGGCCGCCCGGTTTTTACCGCGGACCGCGAGCACATCCATCACAAACTGCTCCAGCACGGACTCACGCACCGCCAGGTCGTGATCGTGCTCTACGGTGTCTCCGCCGTCTTCGCGCTCTTGAGTCTGTTCCTGCTTTGGCCCACAGGCAGCTCTTTGGGCCTGGTTCTCGCTGTTCTTGGAACCGGCATCTGGATCGGCGTTCAACGCCTCGGTTATCTTGAGTTGGGCGAACTGGCTCGCGTCGCCCAGCGCACTTTCGAGCAGCGCCAGATCGTCATCAATAACCTCGCCATCCGGCGAGCCACCCAGGAACTCAAAGCCGCTCGCGACTACGAACAGGTTTGCCGCGTGCTGGAGGCCGCCTTCGCTTCCAACGACTTCGATGGCTTCGACGTTCGCTTCAAAGTCTTTCCCGGTGAAGCCCATCCGTTCGGCGCAGTCGATCCCGGCACGCCACCCCGGCATGGAGAAGTCCTGTTTCATTGGGGTAAGAGCAGGGGATCGAGGTCTCTTGATGGTCTTGCGGTTTGGACTCTTTCGCTCGACCTGGTCAGTTCCGCCAATCGCCACCGCGGTGCGCTCGTGGTTCACCGCTTGTATTCGCAGCGCCACCTGCAGCTCGACATCAATCTTCTGACCACGGGCTTCCCCACGGCTCTCGCCGACGCTCTGGATCGCACTCTTCAATACGGCGTCCAAGTCCTACAACACGCGGGTCAGGATAATCAGGGATTTGTCGCCGCCCAGGCCAGCTAAACGCCTCACAACAAATGGAAAGGCCGCAACGAACGGGAAGAGCACGAGTTCACAGCCTGCGGAAAACCTCGATTCGCGGCGGTTTTGAAAGGGCGCGACTTCAGTCGCGCCGCAAAACCTAAAATTGACAGCCGCCCCGCAGCCGCGAAGCGGCGGCAGAATGCAGCCCACAGCCTGCCCTGAGCTCGTCGAAGGGGCGCAAGCCGTGGGTCAGGAAGCTGGAAAGGAGTAGCCCCGGAGGGGCGAAAGAGAAGTTCTCACACACTCAGCGCTGCGACAAAGCGAATATATCCGCGCTTTGGCGCCTGAGCCGTAGAGGCCAGGCGCAGCAGGCACACGCCCAATTACCACCCAGGCGCGCCGCAAAGAGTTAGGGGGGAAGGCTGACGGTTAAAGCTTTGCGCTAACGTAAGAGTTGATTTCGCAATTCAGGCAAACTTCTTCAAAAGCCGGTGCTGTCCACTGCATGATTTCCCCCAGTATCAAGGCATTTGCTGCCTCGAACATGAAATCAGTTTAAACCAGCACTCGTCCCGGATCAATAGCCCAAGCGAAAAAATCTATCGCCCAACGAATGGTTGCAATTTCTTGCATACTCCCGCCATGCGATCCAATCCTCGCAAAAGGCGGACTTTGCCTCAAGAAACGTTTTCCACAACCCGGAACCACTCCCGCTACTTCTTCATCCCGCCATCCCTATTTACCTTAGGACACCTCATTTTCCTGCGGGATTACTGAAGGATCGCAAGCAATGTTTAGCAAGACTGTTTACGGCACCACGTTCAAAGACGTAAATTTCGTTCCGCTTCAGTCCGCCACGTTTTGCATCCAGTGCGAACTGATCGGCACCAATAGCAGGCCCTTTTGCCTCGCCTGTGGCAATACGTCCCTGCTCAGCCTCTCGCGCGTTCTGGGCGGGTCGCTGCGCCATCAGCAGACCGCACATCTCATCACCGATTCCGAGCTCGACAGCCTCGTCCGCGACCTGCTGCGCACTGTCCCCGACCCACAGATCCGGGACAGAGAATCTCTGAACGTTGCCGACTTTCAGACGCGCCAGCCCTCGAGTGTTCTCCGCAGCCAGCTTCGCGTAGCCAACGCCGCCCATCCCGTCTCCGGTTTTCGCGCCGTGCACCCGGGCGAGGAAGTCGAGATTCACTCCGCCGAACTCGACCTCGAACCTGCCATTAGCGCCATCACCGAGCGCGCCCAGCATCTTACCGGCGCCACCGGTGCAGCCATCGCCCTGCGCGCCGGCGAAGAGATCGTCTGCCGCGCCCGTGCCGGCCGCACCGCTCCCGACCTCGGCGTGCGCCTGCAAACCGACGCCGGCATCTCCGCCGAAGCCGTTCGCACCGGCGAAGTCATGCTCTGCCACGATGCCGAGCGCAACCCGCGCGTCGACCTCGCCAGCTGCCGCCGCCTCGGAGTCCGCTCCATCCTGGTCTCTCCGCTGCGCTACTATCGCCGCACCCTCGGCGTCTTCGAAGTGCTCTCCTCATCTCCCAGCGCCTTCGACGAAAAAGACGTCGCCACCATGCAACTCCTCTCCAGCATGATGGTCGCCGCCATCTCGCGTATCTCCAGCCTGCACCAGTCCCGCGCCGCACGCATGGCCGGATAAAGCGGCGCCCCGAATGTGGCCCTCCGCCAAGTTGGGTCGCTACGTGGCTAGCCGCAATCATTGCCCGTGATGCGAGACGCAGCCATTAGTGACACCCTCCATGTCCTGCTCAATCGCCTGCCATCCGTAGGTGACCCCGTAGTTTGACGGCGGGATGCCGCTGCCCACTTCCTCTGCGTTCCCGCAGCCCGACACGCCGTTGATAGTTAGCCCCTCGTATTGCGACGAACTCGTGAACTGGGCGAAGAACAGCTGCGCCTCGGGCGAGGAATTGTTCATCGCTCCGTTATCGACGACGCTCGAACACAGCCAGCCCGTGATGTTCGTACTGGGGTAGCTGAAGGTTCCGATGTTGCCGTCCACAATGCTCATCGCCCTCCAGTTGTTACCCTCGGTTTCGTTTGTGTCGTAGGGACCGCCGCAGTTGTTGTCCCCAGCCCAGCCGCGCACGGAGCCCAGCCCGTCGCCGCTGTACTGAACATTCTGATACCAACTAGGAGGGCTATTGAAAGTGTTGCACCCGAGCTGGCCGGAAGGGCAGACCTCAGTTGGCGCAGGGATTACCCCGTTGTTGTAGTAGCAGCCCTGCGCGATGTCGCTCAAGGAAGGGGACGAGAGCAGTGAGAGCTTGTCGATATAGTTTTGATTTTGCCCGGTGCCCGAGCCGGCCCCGTACCACGCCATCGGAAAAACCGCTGCGGCTCCTCCGGCACTTTCTCCCTGCACGCACATACCTCCTTTGCTCCACAGGGGCGGATTCGTGCCCGACCCGAATCTTATGTACGCGAGGAAGGTTGCTGGGCGGCATGCTGCATCGCCCACGCTTCCGCCGCTGCCGCTGGTTGGATCTTCCCATCCGTCGGCCGGATTCCCATTGTAGGTCGTGTCCCAGGCCGTCTGCACGACCTCGTAGTGGGCTGAGTAGTCGCCCGCGTAATCCTTGATGCTGTGGCACGTCTCATAAGTGCAAGTGGACGTGTCTTCGCTTCCCGTCGGGGTGGTACCGTCGCCGTCGCTGAAAAACACGATAGTCCCCTCCGGCGACGTTGGGCCCTCATATGCATAAGTCATCCCCAGCGACGCGACTCCGCTCGCAGCCGCACAGTTCACTATCGCGTGGCTGCAAGTTACTCCGCTGCCCGATATCCACTGGTCGCCCGAACAGGTTCCAGGCCCGACGTTTGTAACCGTTCCAATGGGCAGCGGGCCGGACTGGGCGCTCGCCGAGATCACCAATCCCCATGCGAAGAAAATCAGGACCACAAACCGTTTGCTCATAACCCAAGCTCCTCTTTGATTTCTCGGGGCTGGGCTGGAGACGTCCGCCCCAAGGTCCGCGAGTATACCCGTTCCAGCCGCCTTGCGGCCAAAATCGTAATCCTGTTATGAAAAACGAACAGCCTCGAATATGCTGGAAATAGGCCGTGGTTAGTGGTAACGTGTTTGACCGGTCGCGTCCGACGGACGTATCGCCCGGCGCAAGGCGGCCTTTGAGAAGACAGGTATGGCTAAGTCGAGCCGAATCGCACGCGGACTATTCCTCCTCCTCTGCGTCCTCGCACTTCGGGTGCCTAGCCTGGCCCAGTTTGAGGCGCGCGGACAGTTTCTAGCCCAGTCAGGCTCGGGCCCTGTATCAGTCGCCGTTGGAGACTTTAACCACGATGGCATACTCGATCTGGCTGTTGTTTCCGACTGCTGCGCTGGGACCGGAGTGGCAATTCTCATGGGTAGAGGTGACGGGACGTTTGATCCAGCTGTGGTGTACGCCGCCGGGGATCAGCCTTTCTCTGTTGTAGCTGCCGACTTCAACCACGACGGCAATCTTGACCTGGCGGTGGCCAACTCGCTCAGCCCCTACCTCACGATTCTGCTGGGAAACGGCGACGGAACCTTCCGCTACGGTCCGCAGAGCCCGAAGACCCCGGCATACGAAAACTACGTCACTGTCGGCGACTTCAACAACGATGGCACCCCCGACCTTCTGGCGCTTTCACTTAGTAACCCATGCAAATGCATCAGCGTCCTGATTGGCAACGGGGACGGGACGTTCCAGGAGGCAATAAACACCGAAACGTCCTTTGGAGTGCAAACCTTGGGAGTGGGGGACTTTAACGGCGACGGCAAGCTGGATCTGGCGACCGCGGGAACCGTCGGAGCCTCCAGCGCCGTCAACATCCTGCTGGGCAACGGGGATGGCTCGTTCAGCTATGGCGCCAGTTATCCCGGCACGGAGGTAGAGCCGCAGGCAATTGCGGTTGCCGATTTCAACCACGACAACCGGCTGGACTTCGCCGTGGCCGCCCTCTTCGGGGGGATAACCGTTTTCCTCGGCAATGGCGACGGTACATTTCGGCCGGAGCCGGAATACCGTGTGACCGCTCCGGGTTGGGTGGCAGCGGCCGACCTGACCGGCGACGGCAACGTCGACCTCGTGGTCGCGAACAATGAGTCGACATTAGGCAACGCCGGAGTGACAGTGCTGATGGGCGAGGGCGACGGCACCTTCCACTCGGCTAAATACTACCCCTGCGCCAATGAAACCTATTACGTGGCCGCGGGAGATTTCAATGGCGATCGGAAGCCCGATTTGGTCGTCGCGAATTACGGCGGGGACAACGTTTCGATCCTGTTCAACACAGGTGCCGTCGCCTTCTCGCCCACGATGCCGCTGAATTTCAAAAAGCAGGCGGTGGGTACCAAAAGCAACCCGCAGGCCGTCACCCTCACAAATACGGGCACCACTGCGCTGAGAATCGCGTCGATGAAAGCCAGCTCCGAATTCGGCGTGGCCTCGACCTGCGGCGCAAGAGTTGCGCCGGGAGCGGTGTGTACCATCAGCGCGACGTTCTCACCGACCAAGCAAGGCGCAGCACAGGGCACCATCACCATCATCGACAGCGCGTCAACCAAGCCGCAAGTGATTGAACTGCTGGGAACGGGAACGTAGCTCTCATCAGTTTGCCCCCATCTTGCCCTCCCGATTGTTTTCTTCATGTATGAAGCAGGAAGCGGAATCGTGATAGCCTAATCCTCGCCGCTTTCGCCGCAGCTAGGTGGGCGCGGCCCGGCAGAAGCAGTATGGTTTCTCCTTACAGCCGTCGCTCTCCTCTCTTGATAGCCTTCTGCGCCGTCCTCTTCAGCGTCGCGGCGCGCGCCTAATTTGAGGCGCGCGGATTGTTTTTGGCGGAGTCAGACTCGAGGCCGTATTCAATCGCCGTCGGGGATTTCAACCGTGACGGCAACCTCGACCTGGCTGTGGCGAGCGGATGCTGCCCGGGCGCTGGCTTAACCATCCTGCTTGGGCGCGGCGACGGCACCTTTGAACCTGGCGTATACTACGCCGCTGGGGATCAGCCATATTCCGTCGTCGCAGCGGACTTTAACCACGACGGCAACCTCGACTTAGCCGTGGCCAACTCGCTCAGCCCCTACCTCACCATTCTGTTGGGCAACGGCGACGGGACTTTTCGGGCCGGGCCGCAGGCTCCCGCCCTCGAGCAGCCAGCGGTCTTTGTGACGGAGGGCGACTTCAACGGCGATGGCATTCCTGACCTCGCAACGGTGGGCAGCAACATTATTAGCGTTTTCCTCGGCAACGGCGACGGCACTTTTCAAAACGCGTTACTCAGCCATCATTCGCCGTCTGGGTGATCGGCGCGGGCGATTTCAACCGCGACGGCAAGCTGGACTTGGCGACCGCGGGAAGCTTTGGGGCGTCCAGCTCCGTAAACATCTTGCTCGGGAACGGCGACGGCTCGTTCAGCTACGGCGCAAGCTATCCCGGCACGGAGGTTGAACCGTCGGCCATTGCCGTCGCCGATTTTAACAACGATCACAAGCTGGACTTCGTTGTCTCCGCCCTCTTCGGAGGTTTGACCGTCTTCCTCGGCAACGGCGACGGCACTTTCAAGTCGGAACCGGAGCTTGGCGTCCAGGCACCGCTGCGGGTGATCGCGGCCGACTTGGACGGCGACGGCAATGTGGACCTTCTCGCGGCGAACGACGAGTTGCGACTGGGCCACGGAGGCGGCGCGACGGTGCTGATGGGTAACGGCAACGGGACCTTCCATGCGGCCAAAGTTCTACGCCTGCGACGATGAAACGTCCTACGTGGCCGTAGGCGACTTTAACGGCGACAGGAAGCCAGACCTGGTTGTCGCGAATTACGGGGGCACGAGCGTATCTGTGCTGCTCAACACAGGCGTTGTGGACTTCTCGTCGGCCACGCCCTTGAATTTCAAGAACCAGGCTGTGGGCACGACCAGCAAGGCGCAAACTGTCACCCTCACCAACACAGGGACGGCCGAGCTGAAGATTCAGTCGATGAAGGCCAGCAGCGAGTTCGAAATGAGTTCAACCTGCGGCAAGGCTGTCACCGCAGGCGGGGACTGCACGATCAGCGCGACGTTCTCGCCCACAAAAAAGGGCTCCGTGCAGGGCACGATCACCATCATAGACAGCGCCTCGACCAAGCCGCAGGTGATCGAACTGCTCGGAACGGGAACGTAGACCGTCGCAAGCCAAATCCGGCACTCTCTTGGCTTCTCACGCCTAATACGCCCAATAAGGTCCCGCTGTCACCCAGCCCTGAAGCGCAGTCCATGATGCCCACCCCACAAAGCACCTTTAGCTCTCATCAGTTTGCTACCACCCTGCCCTCACGATTTTTTTCTTTCTGCTACTTTTCCACAATCTCGGGTTAATATGTACAGACAAGCCCCGGGCCCTTGGTATGGCCGCTATCGTTCAGCCGTCACCGCTCGCTGTCCCCAATCGCCGTCGTCGCGTGCGCCACAAAGTGCACGTGCCCGCCTATGCCAGTTTTGGGGGCACATCTCAGGGCGTCATGCTCGATCTTCACGAGATCCTCAACCTCAGCGAAGTCGGCGTGGCCGTGCAGTGCTCCGCGCCCATGGAAATCAACCTCCCGGTCGAGTTGTGCCTCGATCTCGCAGAATCCGCCGGACAGATTTTCGTTACCGCGCAAGTAGTCTGGTCCGACCCTGACGGGCGCGTTGCCTTCAGTCTTCCTACCCTCACAGATTCTGTTCTGCGCCGGCTGCGCGAGTGGCTGTTTCTCAACGCCATGGCCGCATCCGCCAACGCCGCCGCTGCCAGTGCGCCTCCGTCCGAAAATTCCGATAAACCTTTCCTTCGCCAGAGCTATACCGACGTCCTCACCGCCGCCTCCGCCGTGCAGCGCGAAGCTGAATCCCTCGGATCCGATCTCGATGCAATCATTTCGCTGATCGCCGCTCGCTCCCAGTCTCTGCTCCGCGCTTCCGGCACCGCCATTGCGCTCGCCGGTAAGGATTCCGGCACCATGATCTGCCGCGCCAGCGCCGGCCCCAGCGCCCCGCCCGTAGGCGCAAGCCTGCAAGTGGGCTCAGGCTTTTCCGGCGAATGCGTTCGCACCGGCAGAATCTTGCGCTGCGACGATACCGAAACCGACGAACGCGTCGACCCTGAAGGTTGTCGCGCCCTAAACCTTCGTTCCATCCTCGCCGTTCCCGTGCGCATGGGCGAAAAAGTGATAGGCCTACTCGAAGTATTTTCCGCGCAGCCCGGCGCTTTTACCGAGAGTGACAGCACCGTCCTGCAGCGTTTCTCGGAAACGATCCTGGCCGCAGTCACTCGCGCCGCGCGCGCCTATGATGCCGCCGTCCCGCTTCCGCCCGCCCCAAAGCCGTTTGTCCCGTCCCCAGGCAGCGTCCTCTTCGCTCATCCGCCGGAAGAGAAAGAGAACAATAAAAAAGAAAAGCTCGATGCATCCTCCGCCGGCGACAAAGTCGGTGGCATCCGCCTGCCCCGCACCCACTTCTACCTCCTCCTCATTTGCTTTGCCGCCATCGCGCTCGCGCTCGGCTACATCCTTGCTCCATGGATTCAGGAGAAGCTCCGGGCCCGCCAGCGCAGCGGAGAGCAGACGGTTCTAGCCTCGTCGCAACCCCCGGCGGACGCTTCAAAGTCCGCCCCGCTCAACCCATCCGCTGATTCCGCGAATCTCGAACAACTCCGGGAACTCGCCGGCCAAGGCGACCCTGCGGCAGAAAACGCTCTCGGCCTGCTCTACGCCCAGGGCGATGAAAAGCAGTCAATCCGGCAAAACGAAAACGAAGCCTCCCGTTGGTTCGCCAAGGCCGCCGAAGGCGGCAATATTCCCGCTCAATCCAAGTTAGGATCGCTCTACTGGGGTGGACGCGGCGTTCCGCAGGATTCCAATCGAGCGTATTTCTGGACCGTGCTCGCCCGCGCCAACGGCGACGAAGCCAGCAAAGCCCTCGCACCCTTCATCGCCACTCGCCTTACCCCATCCCAGCGCGCAGCTATCGAGCAGCAAGCCGAACAATGGCTCGAGCGCCACGAATCCCCCGCCAAAAAACCCTCCCCCGCCCGATAGTTATGTCGTCGAAACGCTCGCCCGCCCGATAATTTGTCATCCTGAGCGGAGTAGATGGTCCGCGAAGCGAACCGTCTACGAAGTCGAAGGATCCCTACCCGTCTGCACACCGCTCGGCTCCGCAAGGCGTTTCTATCGATATGCGCTCCCGGTCTTGTCGGCCTCCGGCAAGTGGATCGGATTTCCGGCAGCCAGCTCCCGGATCGCCAAGCCGCCTCGCCCCGCCCCTGTTTAACCCTGTGCCCCCTGTGTTTAGGAATTTAGGACACGACCAGGAGACCGAAGCCGAAACTGAGAACTGAGAACTGAGAACTGTCTCCACTCCCGCAGCGTTAAAATAACCCAGAGGTCCCCGTTGCCCACCCTCCGCACCGTTCTCGACGAGCGCGTCCGCGAAGCCGATCCCGCTCTCTACGAGAAGCTCGAGAACAACCGCGTCCGCTGCTTCTCCTGCGGACACTGCTGTCCCATCCCCGAAGGCCAGCCCGGCGTCTGCAAAGTCCGCTACAACCGCGGCGGCACGCTCTACGTCCCCTGGGGATACACCGCCGGCACCCAGTGCGACCCCGTCGAAAAAAAACCGTTCTTTCACGCTCATCCCGGCGCGCTCGCCTACAGCTTCGGCATGCTCGGCTGCGACCTTCACTGCGCCTATTGTCAGAACTGGGTCACATCGCAGGCTCTGCGCGACCCCCACGCCGTCTCGCCTCCGCGCCCAGCCTCGCCGGAAGCGTTAGTGCACGACGCCCTCGCCCAAGGCGCAAAGATTCTAGTCAGCACCTACAACGAGCCTCTCATCACCAGCGAATGGGCGGTAGCTGTATTCAAAGAAGCCAAAGCCGCCGGACTCCTCACCGGCTTCGTTTCCAACGGCAACGCGACTCCGCAGGTTCTCGAATACCTGCGCCCCTGGCTCGATCTCTACAAAGTCGATCTCAAAAGCTTCGACGACCGCCACTACCACGAACTCGGCGGCCGGATCGGTCCCATCCTCGAAAGCATCCGTCGCATTTACGAGAGCGGCCTCTGGCTCGAAATCGTCACGCTCCTAATCCCCGGTTTCAACGATGCTCCGGACGAACTCCGCCGCCTGACCGAATTCCTCGCTGGCATCTCTCCGGATATCCCCTGGCACGTCACCGCCTTCCACGGCGACTACAAAATGACCACCCCTTGCAACACGAACTCGGAAGACCTCCTGCAAGCCGTCGAGATCGCCCGCCAGTCCGGCCTTCGCTACATCTACGCCGGAAACCTTCCCGGCTCCGTCGGTGAATGGGAAAACACGCGCTGCCCGCACTGTAACGAAACTCTGATCGAGCGCCACGGCTATCTGATCAAAAACTACCGCCTCGCTGCCGCCGGCCACTGCCCCAAATGCACCACACCAATCCCCGGCCGCTGGTCCCCGCATTTCGAAGCTCAAATCACCTCCCACCCTTTTCAGCCCGCCAGAAGATCAACCCTGTTCACAATCACTGGCCTTTAACTCGCCAAGCTGTCATCCTGACCGGAGCATGCCGATTCGCAAGGCGAATCGGCATGTGGAGTGGAAGGATCCCTATACCCTTTAACTCTCCTGACGCCATCAGGGAATTCTCACGATACCGCGAGGACCGTTCGTCCCAGTTCGCAGATACGAGCATGATTACTTTCTGCTTGACCCGGCAAAGGATTAAGATGATCGGTCTAAAACTTTCATGCGAAGATTCCAGCATTCTTTCCTAAGTGTTGTTCTCATCGCGCTTCTCTCCTCCTGCTCCCCCCGCGACTTCCTCACCCGCCGCCTCGCCTCCGACCTCATCGCAAGCTCCACCACCTTCCGCGCCACGCAGCAGTTCGAACTCCGCACCGGCATCGTCTCCAACCAGGACTACCTCTCGCCCGATTATCTCGCCCTGCAGCATCACGGCTGGATCTCCGCCACCAACGCCGCCTGCCCTCCAACTCTCGCGCCGCCGCCCTGCTGGGATGTCATGCTTACCCCCGCAGGTGTGGACACCTTCCAAAGCCTCATCGCCCCCGGCGACGCCGAGAAGCAATCCTTCAGCATCCCCACCGCGCGCCGCGACCTGGTCGCTATCACCGGAATCGCCAAACAAGGCAACGTCGCCGATGTCGAATTTACCTGGCGATGGATTCCCCTGAACGAAGTCGGCGCAGTCCTCTACCCCGGCGACGTTCACTACCGCTCCACCACAATCTTTCGCTCCTATGACGACGGCTGGCGAGTAGTAGAGAGCGTCGCCCTACCCGCCCAGCCTCTCGATGAAGCTCTCAAAAACGCAGACTCCGCGCAATAAGCGCCCGTGCCGGTCAGAGTAAAGATAACCCCCGCCGATCTACCCTGTGCGACCCCGTGCCCTCTGTGTTAAAGAATTTAAGGCACTGCCCATGACATGGTTGCCAACGCCAAACCCGCCGTTGTATAACCCTACTTCCCGCCAGGGCCCTTATGAAAATCTCCAAACAACTTATGTTCTTAGCCGTATTTCTCGTTTCCACATTGCCGACCTTAGCCGAAGGCAAACCCAAACTCACTCTCGACGAATTTTTCAACTCCGTCGATTACCCCGCCATCGCCATCTCTCCCGACGGCAACTCCGTCGTCATCGCCACCGAGCGCGCCGATTGGGACCAGCAAATCTTCCGCCACGATCTCTGGCTCTACCACGACGACGGCAAAGCCGGCTCCCTGATTCAACTCACGCAATCCGGCCACGACACCGAGCCCAAGTGGTCGCCCGACGGCCGCTGGATCGCATTCCTCTCCGAACGCAAACCTTCCTCGGAAAAAGACCCTGACTCAGACGATGACAAAAGCAAGAAAGACAAAGCCGACAAAGCCGACACCAGCCAAATCTATGTGATCTCTCCCACCGGCGGCGAAGCAATCCCGCTGACCCAGGGCGAGGAAGAAGTCCACGCCTTTTCCTGGTCCGCCGATTCCCGCACCCTTTATTTCGCTACTCGCAACCCCTGGACCAAGGTGCAGAAAGACGAATACAAGAAACAATGGAAAGACGTCGTGCAATATCGCACCGCCGAGCGTGGCGACACTCTCTTCGCTCTCGACTTCGCCGCCGCACTCGCCAGCCACGCCGCCGCGCCTGCGAAACTTCCTGAAAAAGACGGAAGCGAAGCCGACAAAGACTCCGATCTCACCCCCGGTGCTCGCCCCCTCGCAACCTCGCCCCTGCGCATCGACGATCTGGTCACCTCGCCCGATGGCAGCAAACTCGCCTTCGTCACCAATTCGATCAACCAGCGCCAGGAAAAAACTGAAGACGTTGAAATCTACGCACTCGATCTAACCCGTATGGGAGCGGGCGACTCGCCCGCGACTGCCGGCGCCAAAAACAATCCGCCCCCAACCCAGCCCCGCCAACTAACCCACAACCATGCCGTCGAAGGAAGCCTGCGCTGGGCCAACGACAACCGCCACATCTTCTTCACCGTCGAAGTCGGAGACGTAACCGGCCCCTATCGCGACCTCCAGCCTCACCTTTACTGGGTCGATAGCGATCATCCGGATTCCGAACCCGCCCCCTTCGAGCAATGGAGCAAAGATTTCCCCGGTACCGTCGATCACTTCGCTGTTGCCGCGGACCAGGTGCTAGCCTCGGCTCGCATCGGAACCGAAGTGCCAATGTACTCGGCCACTCAGCCCACCAAACCCCTGCACAAACTCAACGGCTGGGATGGCACTTACGCAATTCTCTCCGCCGCCGCGCACTCTCCTCGCGTTGCCTTCGTGTATTCCTCGTTGCAGAAGCCGCCCGAAGTCTATCTCGCCGAGAACCCGGACCAACTCGACCAGGCCCGCCCCATCACCTCTCTCAACCATCTCTTCACCGAGCGCGATCTCCCTCAAGGCAAGCCCTATCGCTGGCACGCCGACGACGGCACCACCATCGAAGGCATGTTGATCTACCCTCCCGGCATCGACCCGCAAGCGCCGCCAAAGCATCTGCCCCTCTTCACCTTCATCCACGGCGGCCCCGCCGATGCCGATGGCAACCGCTTTGAAGCCGATTGGTACGAGTGGTCTCGCCTCGCCGCCACTAACGGATGGCTCGTCTTCGAGCCCAACTACCGCGGTTCCACCGGCTACGGCGACAAGTTCCTCGAGCAGATCGTTCCTCAAATCGTCTCCCGCCCCGGCAAAGACATTCTCGAAGGCGTCGACGCCCTCATCAAAGACGGCATCGCCGACCCCGACCATCTCACCATCGGCGGCTACAGCTACGGCGGATACATGACCAACTGGCTCATCACCCAAACCACCCGCTTCAAAGCCGCCGTCACCGGCGCCGGCGCAGTCGAGCACGTCGGCAACTGGGGCAACGACGACACCACCCTCGACGACGCCTACTTCCTCGGCGGACGCCCCTGGGAAGCCCCCCAGCGCTACCACGACGAAGCCGCCATCTTCCAGATCGACAAAGTCCGCACTCCCACCCACATGTCCGCCGGCGCCGACGACATCCGCGTCGCCGTCCTCGAAGACTACCTGCTCGAGCATGCCCTCTATTCCCTCGGCATTCCAAACGCATTACTAATCTTCCCCGGCGAAGGCCACAGCCTAAGCAAGAATCCCTGGCACGGCAAAATCAAAGTCCGCGAAGAATTAAACTGGCTGCAAAAATACGGCGGCGTTCCGTAGCGCCGGCGCCCCGCCGGCAACTGACTCCTCACTTCTGTCATTCCGGGCGCAGTCGAGGAACCTGGCTGTTTGATCGCGTTCTCTGCGACTAGAGCCTGCCCTGAGCGGAGTCGAAGGGGTGGGGATTTTGACTTCGTGTCTCGCCTATGGATTCTGCACTGAAATAAAGTTCGCGCGACGTTGCAGAGGGTGCCCCATCTTTCGCGTCCTTTGCGAAAGGTGGGAAACTCCGCTGCCTGCACCGGAGGATTTGCCCTTCCGGGGAGTTGACTCCATGACTACCCCACTCCAGCCCCGTAGGGGCGGCATATAACAGCCCCGGACGTAAGTCCGGGGTAAGCCCAAGAAAAGGGAACCGAGTCCGGGATCGCCCCGAGCCCA
>PLIO01000132.1 GCA_003140075.1 Acidobacteriaceae bacterium
TTCCGAAGCAGGCCAACGGAGAGCTGTTGTCGCGGAATGGCCACCTCGTGGGATCGCGATTGATCGGTCAATCATTTGCCTCTCCGGCATATTTCCACTCGCGTCCCTCCAGCGCTGGAACAGGCTATGACGCCGGCAACTCAAGCGGATCGAATCTTGGGCCGACCAACCAATNNTCTCATCGCGCGGGTGCAGGGAGATGCTGACCGGTTACAAGCGGAGAATCCCGCGGCTGCGATTCCTATGGACTTGCTGACGACCTCAGGTTCCGGGCTTGACCCCCATATCTCGCCCGAGGCGNNGTGCCGCGCATCGCGAAAGAACGAGGCCTGAGCGAGGATGTAGTTCGCGAAGCAGTTCGCCAGCATACGGAGTCACGGCAGTTCGGGTTTCTGGGCGAGCCCCGGGTCAACGTTCTGGAATTGAATCTTACGCTGGATGAGATCTCGCCGAAACCAGCGGCTCGCTGATCTTCTTACAAAACATCTTCACTGCCCGATCTCAGCCAACCCTGGCTGAAAACCACCGCTCTGTCAGTCGAGCGGGAGGAAACTAAACTGTCTCTATTGTGTTTGCTCGGATATGGATACGATTGAGAGAAGCAAGCTCTCGTATCGAGCGAGGAACACATTATGAAAACGCACAAGCGGTTATGGATCTGGGCGGTGATGGCGGCGCTCTTGGCATTCATCCTGCAGTTTCCGCTTGGAGTAAGGGCGCAGGTGACGCAGGATTCGCAAGGTTCGCCGGGCGCGCAACCTGGGAGCGATCAAGATCCTCCGGGCCGCGTAGCAAGGCTGAACTATATGGAAGGGTCGGTTTCGTTTCAGCCCGGCGGCGAAAATGATTGGGTGACTGCAGTGCTCAACCGTCCGCTAGTGACCGGCGACAATCTTTGGGCGGATGAGGATTCGCGCGCCGAGGTGCACATCGGGTCGACCGCCCTCCGCCTTGGCGCGAAGACTGGGATGNNGCAGATTCGTCTGGCGCAGGGATCCCTGATTGTGAACGTCCGGCACGTGGACGACGAAGATTCGTATGAAGTAGACACGCCAAACGTTGCCTTCGTAGTCATGCAGCCGGGGGACTACCGGATTGATGTGGATCCGGACGGCAATCGAACGGACGTGACGGTGTGGCGTGGGCGCGGCGAAGTCACTGGAGGAGGCTCTTCTTATACGGTGGTGGCGAATCAGTACGCAACTTTCACCGGCAGCGATAGCCTGAACTACGACCTCGGCCAGATCCCAGACCAGGATGGACTTGACAGCTGGGCGTCTGATCGCGACCAGGATGAAGAACGCTCGGATTCGGCAAATTATGTTTCGCGCGAGACGACCGGATACGAAGACCTGGACGAGTACGGCACTTGGAGTTACGTGGCCGGCTACGGTCCCTGCTGGCGGCCCACAGGAGTTGCGTTGGGGTGGGCGCCGTATCGCTTTGGCCATTGGATTTGGGTTGGACCGTGGGGTTGGACGTGGGTGGAAGATGAACCCTGGGGCTTTGCCCCATTCCACTACGGTCGCTGGGCGTTCGCCGGCAACGGCTGGGTTTGGGTTCCGGGACCGAGCGTGGTGCGGCCGGTGTACGCTCCGGCCTTGGTGGCGTGGGTGGGTGGAGCTCCCGGCTTTCATTTTTCGGCGGGAGTGGGTGTGGGCTGGTTCCCGCTGGCTCCGGGAGAAGTTTTTATTCCCGGGTATCGCGCAAGCCGCGTATATCGGAACCGGGTGAACATCACCAATACGGCGGTAAATGTCGCCAAAGTAACGAATGTCTACAACACACTAGCGATCAATCGGAACGTGGACAACATTGCATATGCAAACCGGAGTGTGAATGGTGGGGTGACCGTAGTCTCGCGCGACACGTTCGTGAATGCGCAGCCCGTGGCACGGAACGTTATCTCGGTTCCGGCGCGGGAGCTCGCAGCCGCGCCGGTGTCGCGCGCGGTTGCGTTCGAGCCTGTCCAGAGCAGCGTGTTGGGTGCGGGCAGGCCTGCGACGAACCGGCCGCCGGTGGCGGTGACGAGCCGTCCAGTAGTTGCGCTGAGGACTCCGGCTGCCATGCCTCGTTCGTTCGAGCAGAGGCAGGTGCAGGCGGGCGGACACTTGAACCAGCAATCGTCGATGCAGCAGGCGCCACTGGTCCGGCAGGAAGCGCCGGGGCGGCCCGTACCCGTAGCGCGGCAGCCGCAATCGCAGGATGGCTTCCGTTCCTTTGGGCCACCGAACTCCGGCAGCAACCAGCCGAAAGCGCAACGGCGCGTGTGGGAAGAGCAAGGGACTCCTGAGCCCGAGCCAAGTACGCCGCCACAACCCGGGAACGGGAATGCGCAGCCTGCCGGCTCGCGCGCACCTCAGCAGGGCGCGCAGAACACTCAACAGTGGTCGCATCCGCTGGCCAAGGCGGTTGCTCCAGTACAGGAAAGAAATGAGCAACAGCAGAAGGAGCAGGAGCAGAAATTCAGCAACTGGCAACAGCAAAGGCCCGCGTCCCCACCGCCGCAACGGCAGCCGTCGCCTCCACCGGCGCCGCAGCAGGGGAGTGCGCCGAAGAAGGGACACTGACGCGACCCAGTCGCCTCCGGTTTGATGGTTTTTGCATCGAGTGCGAGTTATGGCACGCGGAAGGAAAGGTCAGGGGACTACTCTTGCGCCGGGGAAGCCAGGCAATCAGCCTGGTCCCGGCGCAGTTGTTTTTCGCGATCTGAGCATGATCGAATTGAGATGATCGAGCAGATATGAACGAACAGAATCGTCCCGCGATCAACTGGATGGATGTTCTCTGGCTGCTGTTCTTGGCCGGACTGGCGGCGCTGCCGCCAGTCAGAGAGATCCATAAACAGCTCACACTGCTGGCGGTTGGGGTGGTGCAGTTCAGTGAAGGCTGGCTTCTGGCGCGCACTCCGCGGCGGGGCGCGTCCTATATCGTTCTACTCAAGATCGCTCTGGCAACCTTGCTCATCGATCACACTGGAGAGATCGGAATCAACAGCAGCTACTATCCGATTTTTTACGTCCCGATCGTCACCGCGGCGGAATATTTCGGCGCATGGGGAACATTGTTGTGGACCGCACTGGCCTCGGCCGCCTACTGCTCGTATCTTTATCCAGCGCTACAGGAATATGAGATCACGACCGAGAGCTATGGTCTGCTGGCCATCCGCATTCTCTTCTTTTTTCTTGCGGCGATGGTGGTGAACCGGTTCGTAGTAGAGAATCGGCGGCAGATCAAACGTTACCAGGAACTGGCTGAGACCCTGGCTGAAACCAACCGCAAACTGGAGCAGGCACAGGAGGAAGCGAGGCGCTCGGAGCGGCTGGCGGCGCTGGGGCAAATGTCCGCCGGACTGGCGCACGAGATTCGCAATCCGCTGGGCGTAATCAAGGGATCGGCGGAAATGCTGCAACAGAAGCTTGGCGAAGCGAATCCGCTGGCCAGCGAACTGGCGGGTTACATCTCGAGCGAGACCAACCGCCTGAGTGCGCTGGTGACGCGGTTTCTGGACTTTGCCCGGCCGCTGCATGCGGAGTTGATTCCGCAAGAAATTACCGCCGTCCTGGATCGCGCGCTGCAAGACGTATCGTTGTCTTTAACCCGGAAGAATGGAGATGAGTTGGTGCGCGTGGAGCGACAGTACGAGCTGAACCTCCCGTTGGTGCCGTTGGACGAGAGTCTCTGCGAGCAAGCGTTCGTGAATCTGATTCAGAATGCTTATGATGCCATGAGTGGCGGCGGAGTGCTGCAAGTGACGGCAGAGAGAGCAAACGACGCCGATCACAGCGGAGTGGAAGTGCGAATCGAAGACACCGGGCCGGGAATTCCGGCGGAACTCCGGGAGCAGATTTTCAATCCGTTTGTGACGACCAAGAAAACGGGTGTGGGGCTGGGGCTGTCGATTGTCTCCAGGATTATTGACGGACATCACGGAACCATTCGCGTCGAGAGCGGGGGGCAAGCGAGCGGTCAGCCGGGGGCGCGCTTCATAGTCTTTTTTCCCGTGGTGCCTGAGCCTGTCACGGAGCCCGCATCCTAAGACTATGGCGCCTAAATTACTAGCGTTCTTGCTTCACCGAGGTCGAGCGACTGCCAACCTATGCCAACAATTCTGATTGTTGAAGACGAAGCAAAAATGCGCCGCCTGCTTGAGTTGAATCTCGGCGAGGACGGCTTCAGCACGCTTTCCGCCGGAGATGCAGAGGCCGGACTGAAGCTTCTGCGCGAGAACACGGTCGATCTTGTTGTGACCGATCTTAAGCTGCCTGCGATGAACGGTCTGGAGTTTCTACAGGCGGTCAAGCGGCAGAATGCGGCGCTGCCGGTGGTGGTGATGACGGCCTTTGGCACAGTAGAGACGGCGGTGGAAGCCATGAAGGCCGGGGCCAGCGACTATGTGCTGAAACCATTTTCGCTGAGCGAGATGCGCATGGTGATCCGCAAGGAACTGGACGTCCGCGACCTGCGCGAAGAGAACCGGTCGCTGCGCGAGGCGCTGGGCAAGCGGTACGCCCATCCGAATGTGGTTGCGCGCAGCAAGAAGATGCAGGAAGTGCTGGCGACGGTGGAACGCGTGGCGCCTACAAACTCAACAGTGCTCTTAGGCGGGGAGAGCGGCGTAGGCAAAGACCTGATCGCGCGCGCGATTCACGAGAAATCGCGGCGGGCTTCGGGTCCCTTCATCAAGATCAATAGCTCTGCGATTCCGGAGAATCTTCTGGAGAGCGAACTGTTTGGCTATGAGAGAGGAGCCTTCACGGGCGCCAATGCGAGCAAGCCGGGAAAGTTCGAATTAGCAGACAAGGGGACGCTGTTCCTCGATGAGATCGGCGACGTGCCGCCCGCGACGCAGGTGAAACTGCTGCGCGTGCTGCAGGAGCGCGAGTTTGAGCGCCTGGGTGGCACGCGCACGGTGAAAGTGGATGTGCGGCTGATCGCGGCCACAAACCGCGACCTCCGCGAAGCGCTCGAGCAGGGGACGTTTCGCGAGGATCTTTACTATCGCTTGAACGTAGTGCCCATCGACATCGCGCCATTACGTGAGCGCAAGGAAGACATCCCCGACCTGGTCAGTCTTTTTATTTCGCGCTTTGCCGGAGATTCGGGCAAGCCGGTAAGAAGCATCACACCCGAAGCCATGCAGATTCTGGTGAACTATCACTGGCCGGGGAATGTGCGCGAACTGCAGAACATCATCGAGCGGGCCTGCGCCCTGGCGAAGGGCACCGTGCTGGAGTCGGCGGATGTTCATCTGGATTTGCGTCCGGCGAAAACCGCGAATGGAGCCGCCAACTTCCTTCCTGAAGGCATGACGCTGGAACACTGGGAGGACGAAATGATTCAGGAGGCGCTGCGGCGGGCGAATGGGAATAAGAGTCAGGCCGCGCGGTTGCTCGGGCTGTCGCGGAATGCGCTACGCTATCGGCTGTCGAAGATTGGGATTGCGGATGAGGGGGAGAAGGTCGATTAGGTACGACGAAGGTTCCGCGCTGGCCGAAAACCACCACCATGGCTGAGGGTGGCCACCAGCTTCTGGCCCGTGAGCTTCCGCTCGATGGAGCTATTCGCGTTCTTTATTGAAAACACAAGAGTTATTCAGTTCACAAGTGCCTCGACTTTGGTACGGAAGCTGCTATTCATCGGTGGGGCATCAAATGTTTGTAGGATTCGGGTTGCGATATATGGAGCAGATTTCGAAGAGGTGGTTTATGAAGAACGGATTCATGGCAAGTGTCGCAGTCTTAGCTCTGGCGCTGGCAGGCGCATTCTCGCTCACCGTCAAAGCCCAGACTACCGAGCCCGGTCCGGGACCGACTGAGCAACCAAATGCGCCGATGGAAATCGGACAACCGCAAGCCTCGCAGCCTGGTCCGCCGCCCCAGCCTGGACAACCACCTCAACCTGGGCAGCCCCAAGCCGGTCCGCCTCCCCAACTCGGAGAAGAAGCTCAGCCCGGCGGACCATCCGGGGAAGGCCCGGCAAAGACCAACCAAGGTGTGGGCCGCGTCAGCATGATTCATGGCGACGTCTCGACGCAGCGCGGGGATTCCGGCACGTGGTCTGCGGCAATCCTGAATCAGCCCGTGGTCAACGGCGATAAAGTTTCCACTGGAGCGGGCGGGCGAGCGGAGGTACAACTCGACTACGCCAACATTCTTCGCTTGGGATCGAATGCCCAAGCCAACATCGCGAACTTCACGCAGAAGTACATTCAAATTCAAGTCGGACAGGGCTTGGCCAATTACTCCGTCTTTGGTGAAAGTGAAGCTGAGCCGGAGATCGACACGCCCAACGTCGCGTTGCATCCGGCGCACAAAGATGGCGTATTCCGCATTGAAGTGCGGCCCGATGGGGACAGCATCGTCATCGCCCGCAAGGGCGAGGCGCAGATCTCGACCCCGCAGGGCATCGCCGAGATTAAGCAAGGGGAGATGGCGACGGTACGCGGCTCCGGCGCCGATGCCAAGTACAAAATCAGCGCGGCTCCTGACCGCGACGATTGGGACCGCTGGAATGGCGATCGTGACCGCATGATTCACGAAGCGGCGGCGTGGCATCACACCAACAAGTATTACGTTGGATCGGAAGACCTGGATGCCAATGGGACATGGGAGGACGCGCCGGACTACGGCCAGGTCTGGGTGCCGAATGAGCCGGATGGCTGGGCTCCCTATCGCGACGGCAACTGGACGTATGAGCCTTACTACGGTTGGACCTGGGTTGGCTATGAGCCTTGGGGCTGGGCGCCATATCACTACGGACGCTGGATGTCGTACGGCGGCGCGTGGGCGTGGTGGCCGGGACCGGTGTGGGGCCCTGGATTCTACCGTCCTTTCTGGGCGCCGGCGTATGTGTCGTTCTTCGGCTTCGGAGGTGGGTGGGGCTTTGGTTTCGGATGGGGCGGATGGGGCGGCTTCGGTTGGCTGCCTATCGGTCCTGGTGACCGTTTCTTCCCGTGGTGGGGCGGATACGGTGGGCGCTTCGGCGTGGTCGGCTTCAACCGATTTGGCGAGATCAACCGCTTTGGCGGGATCGCGCCGCTGCGCGCTGGCACGCAGTTCTCCAACCTCGCGCACATCAACGATGCTCACATTGCGGGTGGGGTCTCGACCGTGAGTGCGGGCAAATTCGGAGCGGGCCGAACCACGGCGGTGGCAGCTACTCATGAACAGTTGAGTAGCGCTCACATGATGACTGGCAACCTGCCCGTCGTGCCCTCGCGCGCCAGCTTATCGGCCAGCGGGCGGGCTGCGGCTCCTTCGACGATTCACAATACCGGATCCCAGCATTTTGCCGGGACGCAGAGCGCATCGCATCCGGAATCGTTCCAGCAGCAAACGGCGCATCTGCAGCAGTCGATGCAGCAGAGCCACTTCTCGCCGGTAACGGCTGGAGCGCGTTCCACCGGTCCGGGCTCTTCGGAATCTCGCGGCTCGTCGGCCGCTGGAAGGTCGAGTCCGAGCATGTCCGGGTCAGGCAGGGAAGCGAATAATTCCGCAAGCGGTGCGGAGTCGGCGTCGTCCAGTCGCGGCGAACCGAACCGGAGTGAGTGGAAGACGTTTACCCCGCCTTCGCACACTACGGACTCGGCGAGTCGCAGTGGGAGTGGCGCCGAGGCTTCGGGCCGGGGCGAGAGCGGCAGCTACTGGAACCGTACTGCCTCAAGCTCGACCTCCTCGCGTGAAGGTTCCACTAGCTCCGGGCGCAGCGGTTATTCCCGTCCGCAACTGAATATGAGACAGCCCATCGCGCAGCCGCGGTCTTCTGGAAGCTATGGCGGCTACCACGGCGGCTACAGCGGAGGCGCAACCCACAGCGCACCGAGTTCCGGCGGCGGCAGTCATCCCTCGGGTGGAAGCGGCCATTCCGGCGGCGGAGGCCACCACTAATCTGGGAGACGTTGTTGATGTACACGAAGTGAAGGTCAGAGGCGAGAGGGGCGTGCCAATCGGCGCGCCCTTCTTTTATGCGATTGCCAGCAAGATTTCTCCGGCGAGCCCTATTGATTCCTGCTCGAAAATAAATTTTCGGCAAGGGCGACCGGACGGGGTTGGCTGGGGTCGGCTCCGAGCCGGGATCGTCGATACCCCCTCCCCCCCCTTTTTTGTAAAATCTCTGGAATCATCATGTTAGCGCGGTCGTTCCCCGCAAAATACGGTTTTCAAAGAACTTAGGTATCAAAATACGTGAAACAAAGGACTTCGGGGCGCGACGAGCTGGCTTGTGCCAACCGTCACGGCCTCGACCATGATTGCGCAACTGGCGGGCTGTGGACAAGGTCGGATGTCACAATGGCCCTGTGGAAATTGTAGGGACGGTTGTAGGGCTGCCCATAGTCACCGTTCCTTACCCCCCAGTCTCGGCACCTGGGAAAAGAGTCTTTGCCACGCTCCGGAAATATGCGTGAGTTGCATCCGCGAAGGGCTTGCATTCGCGCTCACCGATCCGATCGATGATGGGGTTGTCGAGCTGCCAAAAGCTTGAAAGCATACCCTTATCGTTTCTGTATCGCTCATCGAGCAGATCTGCAAAGCTCGCCTCTCGCAGGTATCCGCATATCATTTCGAGATCCTGAGCTGAGAGAATGTGGGGCGGCGTCACCGTCACCGATACCGACTTGCGATTGAACAGGTCTCGGAATCTCGACGCCAAATATCCGTTTATGACCAGAGCCGCCCCGATATCGTCGCGCGTCACAAGTACCGGGAACGCTTTGTTAATTTTGGAGGTGTCCAGCCCCTGAATCGCACGCGGACGCTTGCGGTCGAATACCTCTGCAACCCTGGCGGCGAGTTGGCCTATGCCCTTTCCGGCCTCCCGATTTTGGACAAACTTGGTCTCGATTTCATCACGCAGCTTGGCGGGGTCGGTCCCGTACTTCGCATCCGCGGTGAAAGTTGCGCCCTTTGACTCTGTAAAGAGCAGGGAATCTCGGCACACGAGGAGAGCGTCACACACCTCGTCGCCTGTGTCGGAGAATTCTGGGTTGGGGTAAATATGGTTCAGTGATTCGTCGGAGGACTCGGCGATCAGCCAGTTTACATATGCCTCGAATGCCAGTCCCCAATCCTGATGAAATCGTAACCGCTCTTTCTTGGGGAGAGCCTCGTTGACACTCCAAAACACCCCGCTTTCTCCCTTTTCTGCTAGGTAGAGGGAGTCGATGAGAAAGTAGACTTGATTCTGCCGGAGTATTGGCTTGCTTCTGAAGCAGGTGAAGTCACTCGTGGCGGTCTGTCGCTGGCTGAGCGACTTCGTGAAGTCCTCCGGCGTCGCTGAGATTTCAGCAAAGGAAGCTGGCTAGGACCGCTGGAGAAACCGGAGTGGTCCTGTACCATCGTTCGGAGAGAACGAAGGTGCCAGGGTCTGCCTGATACTTCTTGAGGTCGAGGTCAGAGTATCGACACAACGTTGCTAGGCACAGTGCAAAATACTCATCGAGGGCGACTCCCGTTCTTTTCTCGAAGATCTTCCGAATTTCTGTGCCAGCTTTCGGGAAGAACCGCTCAACCATCAGGCGGCTCCTCACAATTTTGTTTATCGCCTTGAAGTCCCCGCTCGCCTCTCCTATCGGGATCAACTCCGACATCACGTTGATCATCTGATCCGGGTTGAGCAGTGTCGGCCCGTCGTGTGTCAACCCCTTGGGCAGGAGATCGTTCGCCATCAGCAGGACCCGTCCCATCTCGCCGCTGTGAGGGGGAACTGAGGGGTCTTTGCCGCCGCGTTCCGGGCACACGATGATTGCCTGCTTGGACACGAACAAAAGCTGCCGCCGGTGGTAGACGCTGCGATGATTTTCGGGGTTCCTGCCCTCAGCGATGATCCGCTCGGCGAATTGCGGGGCAAAGGAGTTTCTTACAAGCTCTTCATGGGCCTCGGCGCGGTAGTGTCCCTGCCAGTCGGTTACGGCGGAATTCATCACGCCGCAGAGGTAGACGACCGCCGGACCATTAAATTGCGAGAGCTCTGCGCGAAACTGGTCAAAGCTCGCACGCGTGCCCCCGTTGAAATCGGCGAACGAAAAGTAGGTGCTGAACTTCGGCATGGCGTCTCAGGGTGTCGTGGGTGTCCCTCGATAAGACCGAGGGCCGCCCGCGAATTATGATAAGTCAGATTCGCTGGGCTTGGCGCCACAGTAAGAATGCCTCTGCCACTCTAGTACTGCCAGCGCAATAAGGATCCTTCGACTCCATTTGTCACGCGCTTCGCGCGCGCCAAATTCCGCTCAGGATGACAGTGCCGCTAACTGCCAACTGCTAACTGCCGGCCTAAGGCCGCGCGTACGCGGGGCTGTCGGGATCAGGGCGATCATAATCGCGGCCGTACTTGTTCTTGTGCGCGAGTTCGAAATTCGACTCGGAAAAGTTGAAGGTTCCGAGGAAGGTGTCGCTGGGAGTCACGGTGATTTCGCGTTCCGCCGCGTGCAGCAGCTCCGGCGACACCGACGGATGGAAAACGTGAAGTTGATAGCGGCCGGGCGCTACGTTGTTGATGCTGAGATCGCCGTGCACGTCGGAGATGGCATAGTAGGACGTATTCAGCGCAATCACCACCGCGCTCATTTGCGGGTGAATATTGCAGAAGATGAAGGAAATCCCCGGCTTGTCGAACTGAACGAAACGAGTCGTGCCGCTTTCGTAGAGTCCAAGATCGAAGCGCTTGCCGTCGAACAACGAAAATACGTTGTGAAAAAAAGGATCGTGGTTGGGGAACTCGACTTCGCCGCCCGCCGGGATCACCAGCAGCGAAGGCTGGAAACTCTTGTCCTTCTGAACCAGCTGAGGGATTTGCGAAGCGTCCTGCGGTGGAGGCGAAACCGCACGCGTGTTTCCCAGGGGCGTAAGCCAGACCACAAGCTTCGAAGCGTCCC
Source organism: Acidobacteriaceae bacterium (assembly GCA_003140075.1). Lineage (GTDB taxonomy): Bacteria > Acidobacteriota > Terriglobia > Terriglobales > Acidobacteriaceae > Sulfotelmatobacter. The sequence goes on from PLIO01000132.1 coordinate 10,874, forward strand.
GCACGCGGTGCCGATCCTTGGTGAGTTGCACCTTCCCTCTAAGCTCGACCCCCCTGAGCTCGACCAGTTGTGCCGAAGCGAGAACGCACGGCAGCAACACGATACACAAGAAGATTTGGCGGTGGGGAAAGGTTCTCATCGTCAGAACAGTATCCCCATGGCAAGATTCACTTGGTTCGTGATGCTGGCACTGTCATAGATGGGGAAAGTGTGCAAACGCCGGAATTCGGCGGACAGCAGTAAATCGGACCGCGGCCGGTAGATCAGGTTGCCGAGCGTGGAGCGATTTCGCCCCAGGATCTCGCCGAAGTTGTTGGCGTCGGTGGCGAAGCCCCTCACATCGCTGGCAAACGCGTCGTCTTCTCCGAAGGCTCCGTTTATCTCCAGCTTGGGCGTGAGTTGGAACTTGAGCTGGGTCCATCCCCCGGATGAGTCAAAGCCGCGAATACTCGTCGTTGAATAGGTGGGATTGCCGCCAAACAGAACACCTTGGCCAATCGCGCCGCCCAGGCCGCCCACACCGCGGCCCCGGTAGAATTCGCCGGAGAGACCCAGGCGGCGAAGAATCGGGATCTGCCAATCCGTCATTCCGGCCCAAGCGTCCACGTAGCGGTTCCACCACCAATCTTCCCGGCCGTAGTATCCCGCCACGGCAAAGCTCAAGGGATGTGCAAACACAGGCCGTGACCATGCGGTGCGCATCGCATAGGCCGGCTGACCCGAGAGTTCGCCGGCTTGCGCGGAACGGGTGTACTGGCTGGTGGGAGGTTCCCAATCCAGATTGTCCAGAATTCCACCCTGGAATGTTAGCGTCTGTTGGTCGGAGAGCTCGAAGCGATGCTCGACGCGAAGCTGCGGCGTCCAACCCCACAGATTTCCGGCATAGGCAAGGGCGGGAGTCGCAAGCGATGCGAAGGAGGTAGGAGAAAGCGGAGAGATGAACAGGGAATCCTGCCCGCCAATCACGGACGTGTGTTCCCAGTCGAGGCGTAAGCTGGCGGTTTGCAGGCGCACCAGACCGAAGTTGACGCCGTTGGGAGTCTCGGGAAAGCCTCCGGCAAAATCGAATTGCACGTTGGCTGAACTTCTCGCGCCGGCTAGATTAGGCCCGAATACTTCCAGGCCAATCTCAGTTTGTCGCAATGTGGCGCCAAAACTGGCTTGCGGCGCGCCAAGCGTCTGCGGTTGCGCGTAGTCGGGGATGTCCAGGTTGTCGGAGCCGCCAACGTTGCGAAAGGCATTCATCAGCACAATGCCGGAAAGCCGGGCGCGATACTTGGCGGCAGTTTCCACCTTGGTCTGGTATTGCTCGTCAATCTTCGAGTTCAGCAGCTGAGTTGATTCTTCCAGCTTTTGAAGCCGGCTTCCCATATCTGTGCCCGTTTGGGTGTCAGAGGTAGAGGCTCCGGATGCAGGGGTTGCGGGCGCGACCAAATTCTGGCTGGGCGGCGTGGATTCCGCAGCCGAGACGGAACCGGTTGGCGAGGAAACGAGCGGCGCGAGCAGCTGGCGGGTGTCCTGTAGCTCTTGACGCAGTTCCTGCATTTCGGCGCGCGATTGGGCATTCTCGGTTCGCATTTGTTCGATCAGCGTGCGCAACTCGCGCACTTGCGAAGCCAGGTCACGCACCGAAGCATCTGCGGTGCCGGATGCCGGTGTGGGTGTGCTTTCCTGCGCCATGCAGCCGGCGCCTAAGAATATAAAAGCGGCTGCCGTTATGGCGCTTGAACGAAGCGCAAGGGTCGAAGTCCAAAGGGTGTTCACACATCCTCCTGCGCGACACGCGGATCACTGGGAAATCGATAGGAAACGGGCACTACGTGTCCGAATGCCGAATTGAGTTTTCACTCGCTCTATTGCTGCTCACGGGCACAACGCGACGGGGCGTCAGCTTGTCGTCGCTCTCTTCCAGAGATCCGGGCGAAGAGCGGCCGGGAATCGTAATCCTAAAAATCGTTCGGGCGTCGGAGGTACGTTCCATCAGGACTCCGCCTCCGTGATCCTGCACGATCTTCTGCACGACCGTAAGTCCCAGCCCGGTACCGTTTTCCTTGCCATAGCTCACGAAAGGATGAAACAGCCGGTCACGAATCGGTTCCGCAATGCCGGGGCCATTATCGGAGACGGCAATCGTAACGGCGGCTCCCGTGCGGTCGATCGTAACCTGAACCCTGCCTTCACTGCCGGGCGCGGCCTCACAGGCATTCAGCAGAAGATTGTAGAGAGCGCGCTCCAGTTTACGGGGATCGAACCATGCCGAACTCCCACCGTTATTGCGCACCTCGATCAGGGTTCCCTGATGCCGGGGATGCAAGCGCACCGCCTGCATGGCTCGCTGCACCGTTTCAACCACGTTGGCGTAAGTCGGACTCAGGGATTCTCTAGTCCGGGCAAACTCAAGCAGTGAATCGATTAGGTCCGTCATCTGGTTCACACCAGTTCGGACCTCCTGATACAACTCCTCGCGTTGCGTGGAAGTCAGGCGGCCGTCGCAAAGGAACTCTGAATTGGCGACGATGGCCGCCAGCGAGTGACGAAGATCGTGGGAAATCGAACTGGCCATGCGTCCGATGGTGGCCAGCTGTTCGGATTCGATCAGAGCTTGCTGAGTCTTGAGCAGGCTCGCGCGCATGCGATCAAAAGCGGACGTGAGTTCGGCAACCTCGTCGCTGCCCCGGGGATCCAGGGGGTGATAAAAATCACCGTACTCTAGAGCGCGCACCCCTTCCACCAGACTCGCGAGCGGACGGGTGAAGGTGTGGGAGATCAGGAACACCAGCCCAGTGCCGATCAGGACAGCCGTGAGACCTAACAGAAGCAGCAAGCGATTCAGTCTATCCTGGAACTTTGCGGCTTGGTCGTAGGATCCGAGTACAGTCAGGCGGACGGGGGTTGGCTGCTGACCTGACAGGTCGAGAGAAGTCGCCAGAAACTTCTCCTGGCCCACTTCCACATCCCGGGGCCCGTTGTGCGACGATCCCGCGACCAAATCACCGACAGCGGGGCTCTCCGATTGAGCGGGAGTCAAGGTTGTGGCTACGATTTCGCTGCCGTAGGAGAAAGCGACTTGGCTGGACGATACCTTGCTCACTTCCCGGGCCAGTCGGCTGTCGATTTCGTAACCGATGATTAGGAAGCCGAGCAACGGGCCTTCAGTTCTGGAGCCGAAGTAAACCGGCTGTACGAAAGTCTGATAAAGGTGGTGTGCGCCGAACCACCAGTGACTGGAATCCTCCTCGTTCAAGGATTTCTGGAAATACTGCTGTGCCGCCTCGCGAGTGAAGCCCGCTGATTTTGTATGCAGAGCAACCACCTGGCTATTGCGGTTCACCAGAACCAGCAGATCGCTGCCCGTCAACTGCCAAACGTCCCGCGATGCATCTTGGATGGTGGCTGGATCGGGAGCGGTCATGATGGCGCGCGTAATCGGCAGGTCTGCCACCAGCTCGGCCGAGCGGGTCAACATAATTTCGCGATCGTGCTGAAAATTCTGGAACGTAGTTACGGAATTTCCCAGATCCTGGGCAATCCCCTCCCGAACGTGGCTTTGCATGCTGTGCTGCACCACCAGGAGGCTCAACGCGGTTAGGCCGGCGGTGATCAGCACCATGGAAAGCAGAAAGCGCGTGCGCAGCTTGGTTCGCGGCACCAATGCGGTTCCGGGCTGTCCTGGAAGACTGTGGGACACGGATTCGGATGATGGGTCCAAAGGATCTCAGCGAACGAACTTGTAGCCCATTCCATGCACGGTGCGGAAGTGTACCGGACTGGCGGGGTCGCGTTCCAATTTTTGACGAAGTTTGAGGATATGGTTGTCCACGGTGCGCGTGGAGGGATAATTCTGATATCCCCAGACCTCGTTCAACAGTTCGTCCCGGCCGATTACGCGGTCTGCGTTTTGCACGAGAAACTGGAGGGTCTTGAATTCCTGCGCGGTTAAAACCACAATTCTGCCATCACGCTGGACTTCCATTTTCTTGAAGTCCACCGTTATGCCGTCGAAGCTGACCAGACTGACACTGGCTGTCCTCGACGTATGCCGAAGAGCCGCGCGCACACGAGCCAGAAGTTCCCTGGGGCTGAAGGGCTTGGTTACATAGTCATCCGCACCCAGCTCCAGCAGCAGTACCTTGTCGGAAACGTCGCTGGTCGCGCTGAGAACTACGATCGGCAACGCAGGCGCCTGAGCCTTGACCTCCTTACACAGATCGCTGCCGGAAAGCTTGGGCAAGCGAAGGTCGAGAATGATGACAGCGGGCGGAGCCGTCTGGAAGCTTTCCAGCGCAGATTTCCCATTTGCCTGGACTTCAACCGTATATCCCTCGGTTTCAAACAGCCGCTTCAGGGCCTTCTGGACGGCGGGATCATCTTCGACTACGAGAATTCTGCCCATAGGCCGTGTGGAGTTCATCGGATCTGCCAATCTGGCCGTACTCATCGGTGTCGCAACTTGACTCATAACGCTGCCCTCGCTGGATTTTGGCCTGTCTTCCAACAGCTGACTCTGCACTTGGGTTGCCCCAATTCGGCTCTCAACCACTGAAGCTTACAACGTTTCTGCCCATTTTCCGCTCGCTAGCCGAGGTTTGACAAATTTTTTACATTTGCACCCCCGAGCAAAAAGGCTCTACGGCAAAGGGCTTGCAGCAAAGGGCCCTCCGTAGCCTTGCCCCGAGCATTTCAAAATGGGACCCCTAAACCGCTTCAGCGAGCGTGCCGTAGAATACAGGGAGCTTGCCCGTACCAGTTGAATTCGATCATTTGCGCGTGGTCCTGGTGGACGCGCGCAATCCTCTCAATATCGGCGCGGCCGCTCGAGCGATGAGCAACTTTGGATTTTCACGCCTGCGCGTGGTGAATCCATACGACGTGGCCTTTCAGGGCGCCCGTTCGGCCGTTGGGGCCGCACCCGTTTTGGCAAGCGCCGAAGAGTACAAAACTGTGGCCGAGGCAGTTGCGGACTGCTCGCTTGTGGTTGGAACCACAGCGATCGGCCATCGTGACTTACAGCATTCCATTCAGAGGTTGGAAGCGGGCGCTCCCGTGATTCGCGCGCATATCGCATCCGGCAATTGCGCCCTTCTTTTCGGGTCGGAAAAATTCGGCCTCTCGAATGAAGACATGAGCCACTGCCATTGGCTGATGCACATACCCACGCGCGACGAACACACGTCGATGAACCTGGGCCAGGCCGTGGCAGTCTGCTTGTACGAGTTGAGCCGCGATCCCAAGGCATTGGCGAAGCCAGGGAAGGGAATTGCCGCCTCTGCCGCCGAGGCCGAACGAATTACTGAGACGTTGCTCATCGCGCTGCGCGCCAGCGGTTACCCTAAGCTGAATTCCTCGCAGTCCTTCCAAAGCGCGGTCCGGCGACTGGTGCGAAGGCTCCGCTTGCAGCAAGGCGATGCGGAATTTCTTCTCGGCATGCTGCGGCAAATGGTTTGGAAGTTGAGCAAGAATGAAGAGTCGGAGGATTGATTCCGCGTCTAGCGAGTTATTTCTGAAGGAACTACCTGGGTGGATGTGCGTGCAAATTGAAAGTGAAGAAGCCACGCGCTCGTAGTCGCTTGTCCGTTCACTTGAGGAGGGTTGAATTTCCAACGGCGCGCCGACGCCAGCGCCAGATTCGCAAAATACTTGCTCGTCGCCGTGGAAGTGAACGTCGCCTCTGAGACGTTTCCCGACGCATCCACCGCAACTCGAACATTCACTTTCACCCGGCCCGTGATGGTGTTTTGTGCCTGTCGCGATACGTCCGGCATGACTCTCTGAAGCACGCTTCCGCGCCCGGCCGTTGGAGTGGGCGCTGCCGTTGCTGCAAGCGGGGCTGGCGATTGCGCGGCTGGTATTTCAGCGGGTGCAGCGTGGGATTCGTTGGTCTGATTGTCTGCAGGCGGAACACGGGGTTGGCGGACGATAAACCTGCTGCCAGCTAAGGCAGCTAGAATAAGCACCGCGATCGCAACCGGAGCGATCATCCATCGTTTTGTGCGCGCTTCGGGCACGCCCTCGTGGGGTGTCTTTTCGGCCGGAGGTTCTGGGCCTTTAAGCTTGCCGAGGATGTCGCCTACCGTGCAGCGTTTTCGCGGATCGACGGGCAGGCATTCACGCGCAATTTCACGGAAAGGATCGGGAATCGTGTCTGGTACGCCAACCTCTCCCCGATCACTGTTTCCTGACTTCGGTTCGCGCTGGGTCAGCACCGCAACCAACAGGACTCCCAAAGACCATACGTCCGCGGCCGGCGACGCTCCCGTGGTTGCCATTTCGGGCGCAGCGTACGCGCTGGTCTCGCTCGCGTCGCCGTGCTCACCGTTTCTGCGGAGACCGTCGGCGGAAATCTTTACCTGGTTCTCGACCGCCATGACGTTCGAAGGCTTAATGCGTGTGTGCGCAAACCCAGCTTGGTGCAAGAAGGCCATGGCTTCCGCGATGGGCGGAAGCATCTCACTAACTTCCTCGGCAGAAAGCGCCCGCAAAGGAAGAATCTGCGCTAAGTCCTCTTCGGCATATTCCGTAACCACGTACAGGAATCGGGTGCCGTCGATCTCGCAGCGTCCGCGTTCGAACAGCCGAATCAGATGGGGATGATAAAGCTTCGCAGCGTCGGCCCAGCGCGAGAGTTGAGCGTCTTCATCCAGATCTTCCGCGGGGATGAGCTTGATGGCTGCCTTTTGAGATTGCTCTGCGCCGCGCTCAGTGAGGAATACGGAACTATGCTCACAGCCTCCCAGCCACTGCCGCAGCGGGAACTTTCCATCAATGATCCGGCCTTCCCACTTTTCCCAGAGTTCCCGAGGAGCTCGCATTATCCCTGACTTTCCGAAGCGCTATTCTATTCCAGTGCGTGCTCTGGCGCTTGCCCATTCAGTTGTATGATTCTGAAAGAGCTATGCGGCGTCATTTGCCAGCTTTCGATGATCGTGTGCTGATCCAGATCGTGGATGCTGCGTTAGCCGACGCTACACGCCGTAGCGGCGAATGGCTGGTCTGCCGCCGCGGATGCACCCAGTGCTGCATCGGGGCGTTTCCCATCAATCAGCTTGATGCGCTGCGATTGCGGCAGGGATTGGCCGATTTGGAGGTCTCGGCGCCGGCCCGGGCTGAGCGTGTTCGCGCGCGGGCTCAGGATGCGGTCGCTCGGTTGTCGCGAGACTTCCCGGGAGATCCCGCGACCGGGCTGTTGGATGAAGGAGACGACGCGACGCGACGTTTTTCTGACTTTGCGAACGACGAGCCCTGCCCCGCACTCGATCCTGCAACCGGGAGCTGTGAACTCTACGAATCGCGTCCCATGACCTGTCGTGTTTTCGGTCCTCCGGTTCGCTCCGAGGATGGGCTGGGCGTCTGCGAACTCTGTTTTAATGGCGCAACGGACGAGGAAATTGCCGCCTGCGAGATGAAACCCGATCCGGATGACCTCGAATCAGCCTTGCTACAACAGCTCGAAAACACCACAGGAATTCATGGAAACACCATCATCGCTTTCTGCCTGGCATCTGAACCAATTAAGTGACGAGTCCTACGCGGGTGTTCAGTTTTTCTTTTTTTCCAGTTCTGCCCACCGCGCGTAAAGCGTGTCCACTTTCTCCTGGGCTTGTCCCATTTCTGCGTGAGCCGTAAGCAGACCCTGACTGTCGCTGACAATCTCCGGATCTTCGAGTTGCGAGCGTTTTTCCTGCAGTACCTGCTCGGCGTCGGCAACGCGCTGCTCAATTGTTTCGTATTCCCGTGCTTCAAGGTACGAAAGCTTCTTCTTTCCCGTCGATTGCCGAGCACTCTGCGCGCCGACCGTAGCGGACGAAGCGGGGCGGGCGTCGTTTCTCACCGTCTGCTGGCGCTCCTCCTGCCAAGACTCCCATTGCGAGTAATCGGCAAAAAGTCCGGCTCCGCCCAGTCCGTCCAGCCCGAGGACTACCGTCGACACGCGATCCAGCATATACCGGTCGTGCGTTACCAGGACGAGCGAACCGCGAAACTCCAGCAGGCTTTCTTCGAGTATGTCCAATGTCGGGATGTCCAGATCGTTCGTGGGCTCATCCAGCAGGAGAACATCAGACGGTTGCAGCATGAGCTGGGCAATCAAAACCCGCGCACGCTCCCCGCCGGAAAGCCGTCCCACAGGCTGATTGAGCTGCTCGCCCGCGAACAGAAATTTTGCCGCCCATGAGGCCACGTGAATCACGCGGTCCCGATAAATGACGGAATCACCTTCCGGAGCCAGGGCGCGGCGCAGAGTCACATCCGGATCGAGTTCGCGACTCTGGTCGAAATACACAATGCGCAGCCAATCGGCGCGGTGAATCTCTCCACTCGCCGGCGTAGACTCTCCGCGCAACAGGCGCAGAAGACTCGTCTTCCCGCTGCCGTTCGGCCCTACCAACCCTACTCTCATTCCGGCGGTGATCACGCAGTTGAGCCCGGTAAACAACGTGCGGTCCCCCATCTCGCACGAGACATCCGTCAGTTCAATCAACCGCTTGGTCTTTCGATCGGTCGCCGAAAAATCGATCTGTGCGGTGCCGGTGCGGCTTCTTGCGTTCAGGTCGGCAAGTTCACCCATCAACTCGCCTGCTTTATCGATGCGGGCTTTGGATTTCCTGGTCCGTGCTTTGGCTCCGCGGCGAAGCCACTCGATCTCCTTATGAACCAGATTTTCCAGCGCCTCCTGCCGCTTCGACTGCGCGTGCAGGAATTCCTCTTTTTTTTCCAGAAACCGGCTGTAACTTCCGGCTACCCGAAGCAATCCGTCGGGATAGGTCCGGTTCAGCTCCGCCATGCTGGTCGCGACATTCTCTAGAAAGTAGCGATCATGGGTGACCACCACGCAGGCAAAATCCGCCGCCTGCAGCAAGGCTTCCAACCACTCGATTCCCGCCAGGTCCAGATGATTCGTAGGTTCGTCGAGCAAAAGAATGTCCGGCGACTGAACCACTGCCTCAACGATGGCCAATCGCTTCTGCCAGCCGCCGGACAATGTGGATGGTTCGGCCTCAAGGTCTTCGAAGCCGGCACGGCCAAGGGTTTCCGCGAAGCGAGTGCCGCGCTCTGATTCCGGCAGAGCCGCGCGCTCCATCGCGCTCCGCGCCACCGACCGTACCGTGTCGCCGGATTTGAATGTCGAGTCCTGCTCCACATAGCTGAGCCGAATCCGTTTGCGGACCGCTATTTCCCCGTTGTCGGGACTGACATCTCCAGCAAGAATCCGCAGCAGCGTGGACTTGCCCGAGCCGTTCGGACCGATCAGCCCAATTCGATCGCCCTCTGAAACGGTGAACGAGACCTCTTGGAAGAGCGGATTCGCTCCGAAGGACTTCGAAATTCCTTGTGCATTGATGATTGGCGGCAAACCGGTCGGCTTCTCCTGAAGTATCTAGATTGAGACTATCAGGAAAGAAGTGCGGGCCGTTTGTGAGTCTGGCCTGCGGTTCTCAACCCCACTATCGAGAGGCCTTTTCGCAAAGGTTGGAACTCTCATTCCGCACCACAAATCGTGATCGCAACGATGAATAGTTTCGATTTCCGTGCAACGAACGTTGGATATAAAGTAAGCACGGGCCGGAATTTCGTTCACAACCGACAATGCTTCCAGGAGTAAGCTTACCTTTCATGGTGCAAGGGCTGATTGCAAGGTTAGGCATCCTCTTCCTGATTTCCTTGCCGCAACTTCTCCTGGCGCCGGCCTCGCCGGCGGCAGTCCCGCGCAACTCCCGCAAATTCAGGAATAACTGGGAGGCATCGGTGTATGATTTTGTACGCTGGACGTCAAAGCGGCGGGAATCGGGATTTGAGACAACATCATGACCAAGGTTGAAGCAGTCATCCAAAACTCCAAGCTGGAGGCGGTAAAGAGCGCGCTGCAGGAAATCGGCGTCGAAGGCATGACCGTGATCGAAGTGCGAGGCCATGGCCGGCAGAAGGGACACACGGAGGTCTACCGCGGCCGCGAGTACAGCGTGGACCTGATTCCCAAGACCAAGCTGGAACTGGTGCTGCCGGACGCTTTGGTGGAGAAGGCGGTGCAAGCCATAGTAGCGGCGGCTCGCACCGGCAAGATCGGCGACGGAAAGATTTTTCTCACGCGCGTGGAGGAAGCGATTCGCATCCGCAATGAGGAGCGGGGCGAGGGAGCGCTGTAAGGATTCTAGCGGCAACGTGTCGTCAACAGGCTCGCAACGGCATGTCGAGCTGCGTGTTCTCCGATTCGTCACTTGTGCGTTCATCGCCCCATCGTCATGATGGAATTGTCTTCACTGATCAATGAGCTGCGGAGTGCGCTCGCCGAGGACTCGGCGCGGATTGCACAGGACTTCGCGGAGACAGGGGACGGGCGGGCCGCGGTCGCCCAGCGGACGCGGCTCATCGAGGAGATTCTCAAGCGTCTATGGCGGGACTTGGTTCGCGCCGATCAACATGGTCCGCCTGGCTTCACACTGGTAGCGACAGGAGGTTTCGGGCGAAACTGGCTTTTTCCTTATTCCGATATCGATCTGCTATTTCTTTATGCCGATCACCGGAGAGAGGACGCTCACAAGGACGCGTTGCGGCAGTTCTCGCAGGAGCTGTGGGATCTGAAGCTCAAGTTAAGCCCCGCATCGCGCGTTCTTTCGGAATGCGACCGCTACGATCCCAACAATACTGAGTTTACTATTTCTCTACTCGATTGCCGTTACCTAGCTGGCGATCAGGAGTTGTTTGCGCGCCTTCACGACAAGGTGATCCCCAAGCTTGTCACGCGGGAATCAAAGCCACTGCTCCAAGGTCTGGCCGAAGTGACAAGGGAGCGGTACGGAAAGTTTGGCCAGACAGTATTTCACCTGGAACCGAATCTGAAGGAAACACCCGGCGGCCTCCGCGACTACAACGTGGCTTGTTGGCTCGCGCTGATTTCTTCCATGAGCAAACTGAGCGACTGGCCCGACGCCAGCTCCCTGCGAGCGCCGGTGCGCAAGCAATTGGACGCCGCTCTGGAGTTCCTGATGGCGGCACGGTGCTTTCTGCACTTCCGCAATGGGCGTGACGACAACGCATTGAGCTGGGAGGCACAGGACGAAGCGGCGGCGCGAAAAATTGGAACTTCGGATGCGGCGGAGATCACGGCCGCAGACTGGATGCGGATTTACTTCGGCCATGCCCGCGCGGTACAACGCACGGTGACCCAGTTGCTGGAAGAAATCCCGGAAGCGTGGTCTTCGATGCGCCGGCAATTTCAGGGCTGGCGGTCGCGGCCGTCGAGCCCCGAGTTTTCCGTGGTGGACGGGCTGATTTTTCTTCAGCAGTCTTCATCGCTGCGTGACCCTGAGATGCTCCTCCGCCTCTTTCACTTCATGGCGCACCACGGGTTGAAATTGAGTACAACCACGGAACACCGGATCGAACAGGAGCTTCCGTCGCTGGCGGTGACTCCGCCGCGCGGAGCGGAGCTGTGGTTGTATCTGCAGGAAACGCTTCTGGAGCCTCATGCGGCAGAGGCTCTTCGAGCCATGCATTCGTTGCGCCTGCTCACCTTGCTGTTGCCGGAACTCAAGCCGATCGACTCGCTGGTAGTGCGGGATTACTACCACCGCTTCACCGTGGACGAGCACTCGATCCTCGCGATCGAGAGCTTGCATCGGTTGAAGCAATCGCAATCGGAATGGGACAAACGGTACGCGGAGTTGTTGGGCGAGTTGGAGGATCCGGAGTTGCTCTACCTTACCCTGTTGTTGCACGACACGGGAAAGGGAGTGCCGGGCCGCAACCACGTGGAAGCCAGCCTGGAGATCGCCGAGCGCTGCATGGACCGTCTCGATGTGGATCCGGCCGAGCGGGCTGAAGTGCTGTTTTTGATCGGAAACCATCTGGAAATGTCGGCGCAATTGCGGCGGGACATTTTTAATCCGGAAACGGTGGCCGCTTTCGCCGAGAAAGTGGGTACGCCGGAGCGCCTGAAAATGTTGTGCCTGCTAACCTACGCGGACATCAAGGCGGTGAACCCGGAGGCGCTGACGCCGTGGAAGGCGGAGAACATTTGGCAGCTCTATATCGGGGCCGCAAACTACTTAAACCGAAGCGCGGACCAGCGTGTGCACGATGCGAGCGGCGAGAAACTGGCGCGCCTGCGCAGCCTGGCTCCGGTCATGGGCGCGAAGTTCAAGGAATTCGTAGAGGGATTTCCGCAGAGATATTTGCGCGTGCACTCCGCCGAGGAAGTGATGCGGCACATGGGAATGGCGGAGGAGTTTGGCAAAGACGCCGTGCAGGTGGACTTGAAGCGGGGCCGGCACTGGTATGAGCTTACGCTGGTGACCAAAGATCGGGCCTCCTTGTTTGCCACTTTGACCGGAGTGCTTGCGGCTTGGGGAATGAACATCGTGAAGGCCAACGCTTTTTCGAATCAGGCCGGAACCGTCGTCGATACGCTTTACTTTACCGACCGCTTTCGCACCCTGGAGTTGAACCTGTCGGAGTGGCAGCGGTTCAAGCAAAGCATCACCGCGGTGTTAGCGGGGGAAGCGGACCTCGACAAGATGCTGCGGGATCGTCAACGCGCGGAGAAGAACACCCGGGTAAAAGTCGCGGTGGAGACGCGGATCGATTTTGCCGATGAATGTTCCTCGACCACCACGCTGCTGCAGGTGATTGCGCAGGACCGGCCGCGCTTGCTGCATCGCATCAGTTCCTGCCTTTCGCGGCAGCGGTGCAACATCGAAATCGCCTTGATCGATACCGAGGGACAAATGGCGATCGACGCGTTTTATCTGACCTCAGGGGGAAAGAAGCTGACCGTGGAGCACCAGAAGAAGGTGGAAAAGGCGCTGCTTGATGAGTTAAAGAATCTGGAACTTTGACGTTATTGAGTATGAGTTTTCTGCTGGCACCGGCGACCATACCCAATCCAACAGCAGATCGATTAAAAGCCGCACGAACGCGCCCACGACCGACAACGCCAAACCGCCGTCGGGATTGGAAGCGAAGCGTTTAGTTCACGAATAACTAGTCTCCTGCGCTGGTCGCTGACGCTGGTTCGGTCTTGGGTTTAACGCGAGATCCCCACCAGGCCTCGAAACCTTGGCGTGAAAGTTTGAAGATGGTCTCGCGATTTTCGGAAATGACCTTCCACCAGGAGAACCGGCCGAGCATCGGGAAGTAGATTCCGCGGAAGCACAGGCGCGCGATCAAAATGTTGACGCGATAACCCAGCGGCTGATCATCCAGTGAGTCCACGGCCTGAGCGACGGCTTCCGCACTGTAGGCATGGGACCAGCCGTATTTCACTTCGGCGTGAGCTTCGTCGATGGTCATCTTCAGCGGCGTGTGCGCCATGGCAAAGGGAATGAACTCCTGCCAGTGCTTGGGCCGGGTTAGCCGGCCGGCGAGATCGAGACGCTTGTAGAGCGGAGTTCCCGGCAGCGGGGTGAGCAAGCCGAAGATGGGCAGGCCGGGTGGCCAGGTCCTCACCTGCTCGAGAGTGCGTTCGGCTGCGCCCACGGTGTCGTTATCCATGCCGAAGATGAAGGACGTAATCGCATAGACATTGCGCTGCGCCAGGCGCTGCAGCACGGCGGCATATTCCTCCGGCTTGTTGAAGCCCTTGTTGACGTCCTTCAAGTTGGTGGGATCAATCGATTCCATGCCGATGAAGACCCATTTTCCACCGGAGGCGGAGATCAGATCGACGAGTTCCTGGTCGCGCAAGAGGTTCGCGCTGATCTGCGCCACCCAATTCACCTGTGCTCCAGCGGTAATGATGTCGCGAAGCAGAGATTTGGTGCGCTTGAGATTGATGGCAAAATTATCGTCGATAAAAAAGACGGCAATTTGACCACGCTCTTTCCGAGCCCGCGCCTTCAGTAGCAGGAGTTCATTGACCACGCTTTCATTGGTGCGAAAACGGATGGAGTCGCCGAAAAATCCGGTTACGGTGCAGAACTCGCAGCCGTAGGGGCAGCCTCGTCCCGATTCGACGGGAACGATGCGGAATGTTCCCCAGCCTTCGCCGATCTTCTGCAGCCAGCGCTTCGCCGCTTTTGGCACGAGATTGAATTGCTGGAGATCGATAGTGTCCCAGGGAATCACGGGATATGGCTTGAGGGAGGGCTTGAGTTCCTTGCCTGCGGCATCCACCGGCGCGTAGACATCTTTCAGTTGGCCGCATGCGGCATCTTCCACAATGCGCGGCCAGGTGTCATCGGCCTCGCCCAGGGCCACGGCATCCGCGTGGCGATGGCCGCCGTCGCGGCCTAAGGCTTCGTCCGCCATTTCCGTCACGTGAGGACCGCCCATAACTACCGGCACACCTACGGCCCGCACGGCATCCGCCATGCGATAAGCCTTGGCGATCATCCTGGTCATGGCGCCGATTCCAACCAGATCGATCTTCTGTTCGAGAACGTAGCGGGCAATACCAGCTTCATCCATGGGCTGGGCGTTGCCATCAATCAGCACAACTTCGTGGCCGGCCGGGGTTAGAGACTGTAGCAGGAACATCCAGAGATGCGGCATGAAATTCCGCGTAACCCCGTTGTCAGGGTTGTACAGTAGGATTTTCAATATTGCCCTGATTTCTGTGCGCCCAGTAGAGGCTGTGTGGGAGCGGAGATTCGTAGCAGTCAGGAAGCATCTTACAGCTACTTGCGCGTGCTGGATAGTGTAATTCCGTTAACCGGACGGACATGCCGTCCCAAACTGGTTATTGGGCTAGTACTTTTGACTGTTCGGGGAACTGGTGGGCTAGCTTAGAATGGGGTAACGGGAACAACAGAGATTGCATCTAACTCGCAAGATACGGGGGCAATCCCGTTCCCTGTTTGTACGTTCGCTATCTAGAAACCTTTATCATGAGGATCGAGATTGTTATGAAAACCGTTAAGACTTGTCTAACCTCCGCTATGCTGGTTGTGTTCTTCGCTGGCATCGCGAATGCCATGCCGCTCAATTCATCGGCGCGCGCGGTGGTTCCCGCAGATCTGCAGCAATTGATTTCAGTGGATTACCGGGCGTTGAGGGACTCGCCGACTGCGCTTGCATTGAAGGCGCAAATCATGGATTCGCAGGACAGCATAAAGCAGGCCGAGAGCGCGCTCAAGGGTGTCGGCATCAACCCGGATAAAGATATCGACTCGCTTGCGCTCCCCTCGTTTCGTACTGCCAAGCAGGGGATCCGGCTGATCTTTATTGCCGGCGGCCCCTTCAACATGAAGGCTGTGCTCAAGAAGTTGGCCGTGCAGAAGATCAAGCCCACCAAGTATCACACCTCGAATCTCTATCCCATGGATGGCGGTTTCGTGATGACTTTTCTCGACGACAGCACGCTGCTGTTCGGGGAGTCCTCGGCGGTAAAGCTCGGTCTGGACACGCGCGACGGAGAGATTTTGAACATAGATACGAATTCCACCATGGCCGACATGCTGTCAAACGTGGACGCTTCGCCCTTCTGGAGCATTCTGGATCAGCAGGGTTCGCAGAATATGATGCGCTCGGCGCTGGGCGATGCCGCCAAGATCGCCGACTATGAGACGATCAAGAAGCGGGTGTTAGGTTCGTACTACACCATGGATTTTTCCGGCGGCGTAAACTTCGATCTGACGGTTGTAACCTCGGACTCGATCACTGCCGGGACGCTATCCATGATGATGAAGGCCGTGATCATGTACAAGAAAAGCAGCGCCTCGCCGGTTGAAAAGGCGGCCATGGACAAGGCCACCGCCGATTCGGACGGTACAAAATTTATGGTGCACTTCAAGGACAGCGACGCGCAGTTTCAGTCGCTGATGCATTCGCCGTTGTTTGCGGCACTTTCGCACTAAAGGACAAACCGAAAAATCCACCACGGAGGCACTGAGACACGGAGAAAAACGAGTCTCAGTGCCTTTCTCTTTTATGACGAATTCTTCCCGGTTTGAGAAGTTTGTCATCCCGAAGCGCGGTTTTATCGCGCGAGGAATCTGCTTTGGTGCTGCCAATAGAGATTCCTCACCGGCAGAGAACGCCAGGTCGAAATGACAAATTGCACTGCTGTTCAAACTGAACCACTTCGCCGCGCGGCGAGATTTATTTCGGTTTGCTAGCGGCGCGCTTCTCGCGCACCCAGCCTTCCTTCACAATTTGCCGAGCACGGCCGACTGCCAGAGCCTCTTCAGGGACGTCGCTGGTGATGCACGATGCTGCGCCGACGTATGCGCCTCTGCCTACGCGCACAGGCGCGACCAGGGTGCTGTCGCTGCCGATGAAGGCTCCATCTTCGATCACGGTTGTGTGTTTGGCTACACCGTCATAGTTACAGGTGATGGTTCCCGCCCCGATGTTGACGCCCGCTCCGATCTCGGCGTCGCCCAGGTAAGTCAGATGGTTGGCCTTGGACCCCTTGCCCAGCCTGATCTTCTTGGTCTCGACAAAATTCCCGACGTGCGCGCCTTCGCCAATATCACTGCCGGGGCGCAAATGAGAATAGGGGCCTATCACCGCACTGGCGCCGACCCGCGCTTCTTCCAAAATAGAGCCAGGACGAATGAGGACGCCTTCGCCGATCTCGGAATCGCGGATCACGGAGTAGGAGCGAATGCGGCAGGCGGCGCCGATTCGCGACTTGCCCATGATCTGGACGAATGGTTCGATTACCGAGTCGGGGGCGATTTCGACGTCGTTATCGATCACGCAGGTGGCGGGATAGAAAATGGTGACGCCCTCGTCCATCAGTTGTTGGCATTTGCGCATTCGGATTTGAAAGTCGATGAACGATAATTCGGCGCGGGTGTTGGCGCCGAGAACTTCAGCGGAGTTTTCCGTTTTCCAGGCAACGACGCGTAGCCTCGCCTTGCGCAGGACCTCGGCCATGTCGGTCAAGTAGAACTCGCCGTGAGGGTTGGCGGTAGAGATCTTGTTGATGTTGGAAAATAATTGCGGCACGGCGAAGACGTAGAATCCGGCGTTGATCTCGTGAATCTTTTTCTGGGCTGGGCTGGCGGATTTTTCCTCGACGATACCCTGTACTTCGGCGCTGCGAGCAGATCTGCGAATGACGCGGCCGTAGCCGGTGGGGTGGTCGAGGTCGGCGCTGAGCAAGGTCATGGCCGCTTGCTGGTCAAGGTGGAAGTTGAGCAGGCGGGCGATGGTCTGAGGCGTGATCTGCGGGGCATCCCCGGAGAGAACGATGACGTGGTCGTAGGTAGAAAGTGCCGATTGCGCGACCATCAAAGCGTGGCCGGTGCCGCGCTGCTCAGCTTGCAGGATGAAGTTGACGCCGGTGTCGGCGACGGCGGCTCGGACGCGGCCGGCTTCGTGGCCGATGATGGCGAAGACGTCCGACGGTGGGACTACGCGCGTGGCTGCGGCGATTACATGGGCCAGCAGAGGCTTGCCGCCAACTTCATGCAGGACTTTGGGAAGCTGCGACTTAAGCCGGGTGCCTTTGCCGGCGGCCATGATGGCGATGGCAACGCGGGGAGAACCGGCGGACGTCTTCGAACCTAGAAGTGAGTTCCCGGATTTCTTCATTTGCCCCACTATACCTTGAAGGCGGAACAGTACAGAAGGGGTACCCAGGCAAGTCGTTTGGCAATTTCCTACCTTACTGCATAAGATCGTGCCTCGACGGTTGCGCTGCTGGGGATAGACCGTCAAATCCGAAGGCGGAAGAGATGCCGAAGTATGTCATTGAGCGGGAGATGCCAGGCGTGGGAAGTTTGCCGCCAGATCAGTTTCTGGCAATTTCGCAGAAGTCGTGCAGCGTCCTGAAGAACCTGGGACCGCAGATTCAGTGGCTCGAGAGTTATGTTACCCAGGACAAAATCTATTGTGATACATCGCTCGCAATGAAGCGATGGTGCGGGAACTGCAGGGCAGCTTTCCGGCGAACCGCGTTTCGGAGGTGAAGAGGATTATCGATCCGACTTCGGCGGAAGCATGACGCGATTGTGGGTTAGAGACCCAATCCTCCGTCTACAGCAAGAATCTGGCCGGTAATGAACTGGGGCGCGGTGGCGAAGAACAGAACCGCTGCGGCGATTTCGTCGGCTCGGCCGTTGCGCCGCATGGGAGTCTGCTTGGCCATACGCTTCATGAAGGCAGCAGCCGACTTCTCCCCGAGATCGATCATGCCGGGTGCGACCGCGTTCACCGCAATTTCGGGAGCCAAAGCCTTTGCCATGACCTTGGTCAGCATGTGCAATGCGGCTTTGGAGGAGCAGTAATGCGCGTGCGTGGCCCAGGGACGCAAGCCGCCTAAGGATCCCATATGAATGATCTTCGCTTCAATTCCTTCTGAGCGCTTCGATCCCGGCCGTTTTCGGCGCATCCACTTCAAAGCCTCGCGCGACACCAGAAACGGCCCACGGGTGTTCGACGCGAACATCGCATCCCACTGGCGCAGGGTGAGGCGCTCGAAATCAGCAGTGGCGTAGTTAGCGGCGTTGTTAACCAGGATGTCAATGCGGCCCAGTTCGCGTCCGGCCTCTTTCATCATAGACTTGACACTGGCTTCGTCGGTGACGTCGCAGTGCAGGGCGAAAGCGCGCACGCCAAAGCTGGAGAGGTCGACGACCGTGTTCTTGGCTTCACGGGAGGAGTTGCGAAAAGTGATGGCGACATCTGCTCCGGCCTGGGCCAGAGCCAGAGCGGAGGCGCGCCCCAGGCGCTGGGCCCCGCCCGTGATGAGGCAGGCCTTGCCGCGCAGAGGTTTGTGCTCGGGAGCTACCATTTTCGGATTCTACTCCTGAACTGGGAAGGGAAAATCGTGCAGCGATGTCCGCGTGTTTTTTCTTGCCAGGAGGTGCTGCAGTAAGGGTAGAATCGCCTCGTGCCGGAGTCCCGCCAGGTCGTGGTTTACTCGCGCAAAGGGTGTCACCTCTGCGAGGTGGTGAAAGAGAGCCTGACGAAGCTTTCCCGCCGCGGCGGATTCACTTGGCAGGAAGTGGATGTGGATAGCGACAGCGAACTGCGCCGGCAGTTCAATGACGATGTCCCGGTCGTGTTCATCGACGGCCGCAAAGCCTTCAAATACCGCATGGACGAGCGCGAATTTCTGCGCAAGCTGGTCGGCTAGGACTGGTTATCTGATCTAGAAGCTGAGCCGTCTATTCCATGACACACACGTGTTTCTGTTGACACGGTCATGCCGGCCACATAGCCCTAACTTGTCCGCCCTCAACGAGTCCGCGGCGGCAACCTCCTTGCAATCGAATCTGTGCGACCTATCGCAAGGAGGGACGTTCTTGCTGCGACAAATTCTAGCATTGGTCTTCATCTTTGTGTGCACCACCGTTGCCTGGGTGATTCTCGGGGCTACGATTTTCGCCCGTACCTACGGCAGCAACGAGCAACTGCAGGGCCACGTGGCTTCCACTTGGGGCACGGCGCAACAACAGTCCCCGCCAACGGCAACCTATACCTTCACTGACGTAGTGAACTCGACCACAGTAGAGAACGGCAAGGTCGTGGTTCACAGCGAGAACGTACAACGCCAGGTTCCGCTGCCCATGCAGGCAAGCCGGATTCATGTGAATTTTCATCTCACTCCACGGCAGAAGGGACTGCTGTGGTACAGCACCTACGCGGTCGACTTCGCCGCAGACTATACGTTCCAAAACAACACAACGCGACCGCAGGCCGTGGATTTCCGCTTGAAGTTTCCAGCCCAGAAAGCAATCTACGACGGCCTGCAGATGAAGGTGAACGAGCAACCGGTTGCACTCGCGACCGACGATCAAGGCACGGTAGGGCAGGCAACCGTGGGTCCGGGAGACACCGCCAGCCTCCATGTTGCCTATCGTTCGCAAGGATTGGATTGCTGGCGCTACCAGCTAGGCGACGGCATCGCCCAGGCCCGCGATTTCATGCTCACCATGCAAACTAACTTCCGTGACATCGACTTCGCCGACGACACGCTCTCGCCCACCTCGAAACAGCTAGTCCCGGGCGGCTGGCAATTGACGTGGCAGTACTCGAACCTGGTGTCAGGATTCCAGATTGGCATGACCATGCCACAGAAACCGCAACCGGGGCCGCTGGCGGGCGAGATCAGCTACGCCGCGCCGGTGTCGTTGTTCTTCTTCTTTTTTCTGATGTTCATCATCACCACACTGCGCAACATCGATCTGCATCCCATGAATTACTTTTTCCTGGCAACAGCCTTTTTCGCCTTCCATCTGCTGCTGGCTTATTCGGTGGATCACATTTCGATCCATGCCGCCATGGTTCTATCTTCCGCCGTTTCGGTGGGCTTGGTCGTGAGCTATCTGCGATTGGTGGTAGGACTACGGTTCGCCGCCTTGGAGGCGGGCACGGCACAGTTGATTTACCTGGTGCTGTTTTCTTATGCGTTCTTCTGGAAAGGATTTACCGGGCTGGCGATCACGATCGTCGCTATCATCACGTTGTTCGTGGTAATGCAGGTGACCGGGAGGATTCGCTGGTCGGAGCGATTTGCGGCGCGTGGTGGAGCCCCTGTGCCCAGCGCAGCGTGATGCCTGCGAGGGGGCGGTCGCATCTGGCCGCCCCCGGGTGGCACCGTAGGCAGGGCACTTTCCGCTACAATCATTCTCGGCCATGCTGCGCACCCAGCTCTATGCTGATCCCAAAGATATTTTTGTACACGACGCAGTTCTTGACTCCTGCCGCAAGCACGCTAGGAAGACGGCTCTGGTGGACACTTCCTGCGGGCGTCGGCTCACCTATGCGGAATACGGCGAGACCGTAGAGGCGCTGGCCCGTGGGCTGGTTGCGGCTGGGGTTAAGCCGGGCGAAGTAGTGGCGATCTTCCTCTGCAATTCCTGGGAGTTCTGCGCCGCTTATCATGCGGTCACGCTGGCCGGGGCAATTCCCACGCTGCTGAATCCGACGTACCGCGAGCGGGAAGTGCGCTACCAGTTGGGCAATTCGGGCGCGGTCGTGCTGATCACCGACGGGCCGAATATTTCAGGCATCAATCTTGCCGAGCTGCCGAATCTGCGGCGGGTGTTTTGCACGCGGGAGCAGGGAAGCGGAAGCGAGCCATTTTCCCATCTGCTGAAACGGGTGAGCGCAACTCTGCCCGAGCGCGATCAGCCATCGGACGAAATCTTGGCCGCGCTTCCGTATTCGAGCGGCACGACCGGCCTGCCCAAGGGCGTGATGCTGTCGCACCGCAACCTGGTGGCAAACGTTTATCAGTTGCTCGGCCCGGGCGCGGCGATGTTGCAGCCGGTGGACAACCTGCTTTGCTTCCTGCCTCTGTATCACATCTACGGACTGAATGTGGCGCTAAATCCCATGCTGATGATGGGAGCGACCCTGGTCTTGATGCCGCGCTTCAACACGGGGCACTTAACCTCGCTGCTGACGGAGGAATCGATTACCACCATGCTCATGGTGCCCCCGGCGATGAACGCGCTGTGTCTGGCGGCGGAGGCGGGAGAGTTTCCGAAGAATCACAAAGTGCGCTGGGTGAAGTCGGGGGCGGCGCCGCTGGCGCCGGAGCTGCCGCGAAGATTCACGGCGCTTACCGGCATCCTGGTGTGTCAGGGATATGGCATGACGGAAGCTTCGCCCGTGACGCACGTGGGTTATCTGGAGCCGGAACTGTACCGGCCGGATTCCATCGGGCACCCGTTAGCGCAGACGGAGTGCCGAGTGATTGGGCAGCAGAATCTGAACGCCTCGGCGGACAATACCGCCGAGGTTACTAGCGGCGAGCCTGGCGAGTTGGTAATGCGTGGGCCACAGTTTATGCAGGGCTACTGGAAAGAGCCGGACGCTACTACCGCCGTGCTGCGCGACGGATGGTATTGGTCTGGCGACATTGTCACGCGCGACGTCGAGGGATTTTACCGTGTCGTGGACCGGCGCAAAGAAATGATCAAGTACAAAGGTTTCCCGGTTGCGCCGGCGGAGGTGGAAGCTGTTCTCCTGGAGCACGCTGCCGTGCGGGAGTGCGGAGTCGTGGGCCGGCCCGACGCGGCAGCAGGCGAGATTCCGGTGGCATTCGTCGCCTTGCGCGATGGATTTGCGTCCAGTAAGAAGATGGAGGACGAGTTGTGCGCCTTCGTTGCCGACCGGTTGACCCATTACAAGCAGCCGCGTGAAGTGCATTTTGTTGAGGTCGTCCCCAAGACCGCCTCGGGAAAGATTCTGAGGCGCGAGCTGCGGCAGTTGATTCGGTGATGCTATGACAAGTTTACAGAATCGAAGTCAAGAGAATTCCGGGTAGGTGGTTCATGCGATATGTTATGTTATACAGGCTTTGTAGTGCGCATTGCGCTTCGAGGCGATGAAAGGAGGCTTCTGTGAGTGATAAGGTCAATCTGCTTAGGCTATTTAACAGCGCACCGAAAGACGAGAGGAATAGGTTTATCGATGACCCAAGGACGGATGCGTTCTTCGAGGGTCTGGCCAAGTCCACGCCTCTCAGTCCGCCGCAACTCCTCGAGTTTGCTGAGAAATTGCACAAGGATCCGGTAATGTCCCCACTGGCTCAGCGAGTTGTCTTGCAGGCGATCGGCGACATCGGTCACGATCGACGCGCACTGGAAATACTGTCAAGAGTAGCGGACGAACGTACAGCGTGGGGCCTGTCTGTTCGAGATCTGCTCGCTAAGATAACAAAGGCCTATCAAGGGCCGTCACCGATGTGGGAGTCGACAGGCGGCCCGTTCGGCGGCGTATCTGGCCCCCCACGACAGTGATCTCGTTTGCCACGACAGCGCCTGGAAGTGGATGCACCTTCCAGCCACCGTCGGGCCCTCCAGTCACCCTTGCTCCAAAACAAACACAGGTGTTCAAAGAGGATTTCGCGGTTGATGCAGGAGTAGAACGCTCGGGATTTACCGCGATTGTCGTCATGTGTCAGGTTGAGCACCCCCTTATCTTCACCATCACTCATTTCGCATAAGCTCGACAATAGGAGCCCGATTGAATCGAGTAACTCAGGTCGATGACGCTGGCAATCTGGGCTAACAGTCGTCCTGCCCTTCAAAGACCTTGAACTCTTGGCAGTGAACCGGGGGTTGGGGTGGCGCGACTCAGAGCAAGCCGGCCTGCAACTGATTGGCGCCCGCCTTCGGCAGGGACTCCGAGTAGGCGGGCGATTTTGTTTCTTGAAGAAACGGCCGCGTGAAGTGCACTTTGTAGAGGTCGCGCCGCGAGCTGCGGCAGTTGATTCGCTGAGTGCGCAGATCGGCGGCTAAGGCGCACCTTATCGATAAATTCAAGAAATCAATTCAGGCTATCAATTTCTCCCGGGCTATATGCGCTCGCATTGCTCCGGGCATAGACTTGCGGTAGTATCTCTGCCTCATGGTCCGAATCCTGCTTCTGTTCTTGCGCCGGTTGTGGCTGCCACTGGTGGTGTTTGCCGGATTCAGCCTGATCTGTGTGCTGGTGTACCACCGGCTGGAGGGGTTGGCCTGGCCGGATGCCCTGTTTTGGATGATCCAACCGCACGCCATCGATGCCAAGCGGGTGCACAACGCGACCAAGCTCTTCTCGATCTTTGTGTATGGGGGCGTGTTTGCCTTTCAAATCTGGGTGGCGGAACGCGTGGCAGTGACGATTTTCAACCGGCAAGGTATGGAGGCCTGGAGAACCATGGTGAACGATGTCAGCACCGACAAACTGAAAGATCACTTCATCATCTGCGGTTATGGGCAAGTTGGCCGGACGGTGGTGGATCAACTGAACCGCCTTCAGATCCCTTTTGTGCTGATCGAGACCAATGAAGGATTGTGCCGTGAACTATTGAAGGAGAAAGTACTGATCATTCAAGGCGATGCCAAACGGCACGATGTGCTGCAGTCCGCGGGGATCGAGCGCGCACGCGGCGTCTGTATCGTGATCGACAACGACGCCGATAATCTGTACATCACGGTGACGGCGAAGGCTCTGAATCCCAAAGTGCGCATCATCACGCGGGCCGGACAATCCCGCTACGCCCAGGCCATGCGCAATTCGGGGGCCGATGAAGTGAT
Organism: Acidobacteriaceae bacterium; assembly: GCA_003140075.1. Taxonomy (GTDB): domain Bacteria; phylum Acidobacteriota; class Terriglobia; order Terriglobales; family Acidobacteriaceae; genus Sulfotelmatobacter. The sequence goes on from PLIO01000132.1 coordinate 34,792, forward strand.
CATTCCGGAGTACGAAGGCGGCTTGATGACGGGGCGGATGATCGCCAAGTTTTATCCTGCTGCCCACTCGAATCTGCAGTAAGCCGCCGAACATTTTCCCGACGCTTTCGGGGGAACTTTTTCCGCAGGCGTTCGTAACTAGGTAGCAGCAGGCGCTAAGCATCGAGGATGAAACGGCGCCGGCGTCAGGAGGCGTTATGGACGGCAACTTTGTGGGACTGGCGGCAGTCGTGATGATTTTTGGCATTCCGATGGCAGCCATGTACACGTTTTTCCGGGTGCGTAAGCTGCGCAGCGAGGAGCGGCTGGCGGCGATTGCGCGAGGCGTGGACGTGCCGATGCAACCCGAACTCTCAGAAGCCGCTCGGTCGCGGCGGTCAGGAATTTTGCTGGTCGCCGGGGCGCTCGGCTATATCGCAACTTTTGTCCTGATCGGGCGGGTCGAACCCGAAGCGATGATTGCGGCCACGTTCGGCGTGATTCCGTTGGCCGTAGGAATCGGTTTCTTCGTCGATCACGCGCTGATCCGGCGGGACGCGAAAGCGCACTGATCCTGTCGGAAGATCCCCACCCTTCGCTTTCTCTTTGTGAGGGTGGGATTCCTCCTACCTACGCGATCAGACCTAAGGTGCTGGCCGTATAGCGATTTTCCCCCCGCGGTGTCGAAATTCCATTTCTTCAGGCGCGTCAGGTTATCGGAGCTTTGTGCAAGTTCCGCAGCCCAAACCAGATATGCCCTGTTACGGCTATGGCCCCGACCTTGCATCTATGTCCCGTGGCCCTAACGAGGCCACACTCTTGATGCAGGAGGTTCATTCAACTCGATGAAAATAAAATGTACAAATCACTTAATCCATTGTTGTCTTATTCTGCCGACGTTTGCCGCCGTTCTCCTGGCTGCGCCCGTGAGCGCGCAGTCGCAGACCATGACGCCGCCAGCGGAGACGCCGCCAGCGCAAACCACGACACCGCCGGACCGGGACGACGACGCGACTCGGCGGCAACTGGCGAATTTCGACAGCTTCCTGGACAGTCATCCCGAGATTGCCGAACAACTGCGCAAGGATCCCTCTCTGGTGAACAACCATGAGTATGTAGAAAACCATCCCGCGCTGCAGCAGTATCTGGAGCAGCATCCGGAAATCCGGGCAGAGATCAGCCGGAATCCGAATGAGTTCATGCGCGAGGAAGATCGCTTTGATCGCCGCGAAGATCGGGACCAGGGCATCAAGCGTCGGGAACTGGCAGAGACGGATCAGTTCCTCAATCAGCATCCGGAGATCGCGGAACAGTTGCGAAAGGATCCAAGGTTGATCGACGACAAGCAGTTTGTGGACAACCATCCTGCTCTGCAGCAATTCCTGGCCGATCATCCGGGAGTTCGGGATCAATTCAGGGAACATCCGGTTGCATTTATGCAAGATGCGGAGCGTTTCGACCGGCGCGAAGACAGGGATCGTGGTCTGGATATAACGCGAACTGAACTGGCGAACATGGATCGATTCATGGACAGCCATCCGGAGATAGCGGAACAGTTGCGTAAGGATCCATCGCTGGTGGACAACAAGCGCTTTGTGGATAGCCATCCTGCGCTCCAGCAGTTCCTGGCTGACCATCCGGGAGTGCGCGAAGAATTCAAGGAACATCCGGAAGCATTCATGCGCGATGAGGAGCGGTTCGACCGGCATGAAGACCGGGGCCGCGATAACGAGGTAACGCGCGGCGAACTGGCCAGCTTCAACGAATTCCTGGGAAGCCACGACAGGATCGCGGACGAACTTTCCAAGGACCCTGCGCTCGCCAACAACCGGGAATATCTGGAGAACCATCCGGAGTTGAAGGACTATCTGCAGGCGCATCCTCAGGTTCACGAAGAACTGAGCCAGAACCCGCAAGTATTCGTAAAGTCAGCGCAGCAGTTCGGAGCGTACGGTACGCCCAAAATGGCTGAAGAAGCCAGGCCGATCAAGTAGGACACTGGCCGGCGATGAGAGGGGGCTGCCTTGCGGCCCCTTCATCATTGATTTTCCGCATGCGCGGCAGGCGTAAAGCCGCAGAAAGTTTCGAGGGGAGACTTTTATGATTAACAAGATGCCTTTGATTACAATGCTCGCGCTCCTGTTCGCATTTCCAGCGCTGGCGCACGACAAGAAAAAGCACGCGGACCGCGCCATGATCGAGAAGATGGAAGCGGTGCCTTGCGGCGCGAAAGAACACGGCATGACCGGCCTGGGCAGCGTGTGGGCCTCGGTAGGAGTTACGTCGGTGAATTCTGACGAGAAGCTTTGTCCCCAGTATCTGCTGCGGAGCGACGATATGGAATACCACATTCGCCCGCTCGATCATAAGCACCCCGTGATTCTTCCCATCGGCAAGGAAGCAGAATTCAAAGTTGCCAAGGACAAGTTCGACATTAGCATTCCGGATGGTGATCGCAAGGTGCGCCACTATCAGGTAGTCGCGATGAAGCCGATCGACCACTCGCAAACGGCAGCGCCAGAAAACTCAAAATACTACGATGTCCCGAACCCGGACTACGGCGATAAGCCTTTGGCCGATAAGAATTACCAGGACAAGAATATGGCCATGCCAGCGGTTCCGCCCAATGAGCATCCACAGTAGTTGAGATCGTTCAGCCCGCCGGTCTTCGTCCTTCGGAGCTGGCGGGTTGTACTTTTCCAGCCACATCCAGCGGGGTTATTCTCTCACTAGCAGCTTATACTGCGCATCCGACAAGGGCACAACGCTCAGCCGTCCCTGCCGCACCAGCGGAGAATCGGCGAACAATTTATTTGCTTTTACTTCAGCCAGCGTCACCGGCTTGGCCAGTGGCTTGCCGACCTTGATCTTCACCTGAGGATTCTTTGCGTCCGATGGGTCGACCGACACTACGGTTGCGGTTCCCACTGCGCTCTTCTCGTCTCCGGTGTGATAGATGAGCAGCTTTTCATCGGGCTTCATTCCGCGCAGATTCTTAACAGCTGCCGGATTGGTGACTCCATCCCAGATGGTGGTGTTATCGCGCTGGAGATCGGAGAAAGAATATACGGTTGGCTCGGTTTTCAAGAGGTAGGGCATCGGCAAGATTCTACCCGGCAGGGAGAGTCGACATCCAGTAATAAATAACGATCATGCCTCGGCAAGCGAGGCTTGCGTCTATTGCGGTTTGGCGTTTGGATCGGGAGGTGCGTCCTTCTTGTCGTCCTTTTTCTCTTCGGGGTGGTCCTGGTAAATCGAATACTGGCTCGACGGACGCTTCAGTTTGATGGTGAAGTCCATCTTGGCCCGGTCGACGGTGTAGTCATCGCCGAAGGTCTGGAAGCCGTTGGCAATCACCTGCACCCGCAGTTTGCCGTATGGTATGCCGTCGAAGCTGGTCTTGCCATCGGAGTCAGTTTTTATTTCAATTCCGCCCTTGCCCTGCTTACCGTTCGTGCTCACCGCGTGCATGACCACGATGGCGCTGCGAACCGGTTTGCCATTGTCGTCTTTCAGGATGAGAAAATTCAGCACTGCGGTCGGTCCCTCGTCGTCACCCCGCTGCGCCGTCGCTACGGCGGCCAGCGCCAGAATCGAGAGCAAGCAGACCAGCGTCCGAGTTTTCAACTTCGTCTTCATTCTCAACCTCAGCAATATCTTACCGGCTTTCACGCCCAGACATTCTAGCGAGTGCGAAGAGTGCGGGGAAGTGCGCTCGATTCAGGACTGTGCGCCTAAGTCAGGACTTTCGAGCCGAACGGTTTTTGCGCTCTCCGCCGCTGGCCTGAGTTGTGAGTTGCATAATGTCACTGGCCACACGGGCCGTGTTGTGGCGGGCGACGCCGGCCTCTTCCA
>PLIO01000248.1:0-4628 GCA_003140075.1 Acidobacteriaceae bacterium
CGGCAACTCAACAACATGGGCATGCCGCTTTACGGGGCGCAGCCGCCCACGGGCTATTCCATGAAAGCGGAGACCTGGGTGAGTTCTTCCGCGTTGCTCAACCGCATGAACTTCGCGTTAGCGTTGACCAGCGGCAAGATCCGGGGTGTGAAGGTGGATGCGGCGCAGTTGGCGGGAAGCGACCCTGCACCGGCGGATTCGGCTGCGACGCTTACGACTTTGGAGGCGAGCCTGCTCGCCGGTGGGGTATCGAAACAGACGCACGATTCGATTGCGGCGCAGATCGATGCGGCAAACAACGTGGCGCAGAAGAAGCCCGACAATAAGGCTGCTCGCAAGCCTAGCAATGCCGCCCGTCCGCCGGATGCGAGCACGATCGCGGGCTTGTTGCTGGGTTCGCCGGAGTTTCAGAGGAGATAGCTTTTGGCCATTGGCTCTTGGCTTTTAGCCATTGGCTCTTGGCTATTGGCTCTTAGCTTTTGGCTTGAATCTCACGGTCACAGCGCGGGGCGCAGACTTTACGATATCGGGTTGAAACAGAAAGCTAAGAGCCAAAGGCCAAGAGCCAGGAGCGGTTTTTATGTCGATCACACGTCGGGTTTTTCTTCGGAACAGCGCGCTCGCCGTTGTGGGCACGGCGGCGGTACCCAGCTTTCTCGCGCGTGCCGCGTGGGGCGCGGCTGAGCCGGGGACGCGCAATAAGCGCCTGGTGGTCATTTTTCAGCGGGGCGCGGCGGACGGTCTCAACATCGTGGTGCCTTATGCCGAGCCGCAATATTACGCGATGCGGCCGAGCATCAATATTCCACGCAAAGCGGTGCTCGATCTCGACGGCTTCTTCGGGCTGCATCCTTCGCTTGCGCCGTTCCAGCCGCTGTGGCAGCAGCGCCAACTCGCGATTGTGCATGCCGCCGGATCACCCGACCCTAACCGCTCGCACTTCGATGCGCAGGATTTCATGGAGTCGGGTACGCCGGGTGTGAAGTCGACCGACGACGGATGGCTCAACCGCTCGCTGCACAAGCTGCCGCAGGCCGCGCAGGGGCAACGCTCTCCGTTCCAGGCCATCGCAATGGGTCCATCGATCCCGCGCATTTTGAGCGGCGCAGAGCCGGCGATTGCGATGAACAACATTAACGACTTCTCGGTGGGCGGCCGCAATCCGAAACCTTCGCCGGTCGCGACCGCGTTCGAGGCGATGTACGATCACTCCTCTGACGCCGTGCTTCATGGCACGGGCGAGGAAACGTTTGATGCGGTGAAGATGCTGAAGGCCGCGGACCCGTCGAAGTACAAACCGGCGCCCGGCGCCGATTATCCCAAAGGACGTTTTGGCGACAGCATGCGTCAGCTGGCGCAGCTCATCAAGGCGAATCTCGGCGTGCAGGTCGCGTTTGCCGATATCGGCGGATGGGACCATCACGTGAACGAGGGTTCCGTCGACGGCCAGATCGCCAACGTGCTACGCGACTTTTCGCAATCGATTGCCGCCTTCTGGACGGATCTTGGGGATCTCGGGGAAGACACGGTGGTGGTGACCATGTCGGAATTCGGGCGCACGGCGCGCGAGAACGGCAACCGCGGCACGGACCATGGCCACGCCAACGTGATGTTCGTGCTGGGCGGCCCGGTAAAAGGCGGCAAGGTATATGGACGCTGGCCGGGGCTCGATCAGTCGCAACTTTACGAAGGGCGCGATCTGGCGCTGACTACGGATTTTCGGCAAGTGCTCGGGGAAGGCGTGGCGCGGCATTTGGGGAATAAGAATTTGAATGAGGTGTTTCCGGGGTATGAGAATCAGCCGGGGAAATTCCTGAGATTGATGGGATAGTTATACCGCTGCCTCCGAGTAGGAAACAGCCGCCCTCGGCTGTCCGGTTGAGCGAAGTTCGACGGTCAAATCCCTCATGGAATCGAACGGAATTCACAAGCGGCGATTGGCCTCGGACTCCAGCCCTTCCTGCCGAATCCTGCAGCCCGCTATCTTGTCGTCGATGAACCACCTCGTGCCGTCCTGTGGATCGTAATGGATCTGCAGTTTCTTCGAGGTCATTCGCCGGATTATCTCCTCACCGGAGTCGTCGAAAAATTCCAAAAGTGCGACCCTGCCACTAAAATATTCCCCGCCGACCTGGTACGAGAAATAAAGCACAGGAGCCTTGAGTGGTTGCCATCTGGTGTCGCGGCTGGGCAGGGTCTGGAACGTACCACCTTCAATCGTGGCCTCAATCGTTGGCCACTGCTCGGCTATCCGTGCCCGTCTGAATGCCCACCAAAAGGCTCCCATGATCGCGAGCACGATTCCTGCGACCGCGAAGACTTGAAAAACGACGATCGCATTCTGACTAATTGGCTTGGACCTCCACAAGCACATCGCCGTTTTCAATCTTCAACGGATACACGGCAACCTTTGCGCCGGGATTCTGCTCGGCCGCGCCCGTCTTTGGGTCCCACGCCCAGCCATGCCACGGGCACACAACCTTGCCACCTTCGATCATTCCCTGCCCCAGCGGGCCGCCGCGATGCAGGCAGACATTGTCCATGGCGCTGTAGGAGCCATTCACGTTGGCGACGCAGATGGTCTTATTGCCGCAGGGGAATTCTCTGGCTTCGTCGGGGGGCGGGAGTTCGGATTCGGTGGTTAACTTCGTGACCATGTACGCTTCTTAATGTTATCAGAGGAAAAACCTGCCGAGCTGCGCTCGGCGGACAGCCGAGGGCGGCTGTCCCCACATTGGTTTTGCTGAATGCTGAGTGCTGACAGCTATTTAGGCTGCAGCGTCTGCGCGATCATGACCTGGCGCTTGAAGTTCTCCAGCATGTTCGGATCGAGGCGAACTTCGGTGGGCTTTTTCGCCAGGGTCATGGTATCGATTTTGTCCTGCAGCTTGAGCAAAGCGTAGAAAAGATTCTCGGGGCGCGGCGGGCAGCCGGTGACGTAGACGTCCGTGGGTACGATTTTGTCGACGCCCTGCAACACGGCATAAGTATTAAACGGCCCACCGACCGACGAGCANNTCGCTCTGGCGCGGGCTGGGACGGAACACTTCCGAGCCGAAGCGCGCGATATCGAAGCGCGAGGTCGAGGACGCGATCATCTCGATGGCGCAACAGGCCAGGCCGAAGGTCATCGGCCACACGGCGGACTTGCGGGCCCAGTTGAAGACGTAGTCCACCGTGCTGATCATGAAATTTTTTTCGAACTTGTTTTGCAGCCAACCCATGGCGGTGACCTCGATCGCTCCAATTATACGATCTGGCGCTCGGCAAATCTGGTGAGAGCACTTAAGTGTAAGTATATCGAGAGTTGGCGTCAATCCGTGGTCGTCGGACCCGCGCTAAGAACGTTCTGATTTCTGACTCCGCTTTAATAGTTGGGTTCTCGCTTTGGGTTCTCGCAGTTGTTGGAGCAAAAGGGTTTGCGGAATTATTCATTTCTGGGCGAACGGAATCCGACGTGCAATCACAAGCCTGCCGGAGATGAACAACGTGGATCGATAACCTCGGGCGAACGTAGATGGAATCCCGCAAGAATTAGAAAAAGGGAGTCGCTCATGCTGGAATTTTGAAGTGCTGCTTCGCATCTGGATGGGTCACACGGGGCACAAGGATCCGGAGCCTACCGGTCCGGAACGTTGGAGAATGTAGGTCCGGCGATTACGCCGATCTGTGCACTGGACGCAAGATGTGTTTGTCCTCATTCCCTGCCGAGGACGAACTAATTGCTGGATGCCGGTCGCTCCTGGTTTGGAGCGGCTCGAAAATACGAACTCTTTCCATGCGGATACTCTGGCGGCCTTTCTTCCGCGGGCCGCCGGGGAGCCGCATCATAGCCGGTGACCCTGCCCCAGCCGTGCTTCAGTTGCCCCGGCACCGGCGACTCAGCTACAAATAGAAGCATCCATGGATTCAAAATCCTCCGTGGCTGGCCGCCATATAAGCATCCTGACCCAACTTCGCGGCGCATGGGCGCATATCCGCACGTCGCAGTTTTGGATGGTGGCCATCGCACTGTTGCTGCGTGTGGGCTGGATTGTCGTTGGCCACACCTACAAGTTCAAGAGCCTCGAACAAAACTTCAGCTTTGGATGGGAGATGGGACGCATCGGCGCGGCGATCGCGTCTGGGCACGGCTTCAGCAACCCTTTTTCAGGGTCCACCGGACCCACCGCCTGGGAACCGCCGCTTTACCCCTACTTGACCGCCGGTGTGTTCCATATCTTCGGGATCTACTCGCGGACCTCGGCCTTCGTGCTGCTTTCCATCAACAGCATTTTTTCCGCGCTAACCTGCATCCCGATTTTTCTCATCGCCCGGCGGATTTTTTCCGAAAAAGTTGCCGTCGGCGCCGCCTGGACCTGGGCGCTGCTTCCGTACGTTATGTACTGGTGCACGCGCTGGGTGTGGGAGACCAGCTTATCGGCGCTGTTGGTCGCAGTGATTGTTTGGCTGGCACTTACCTTGGAAGACCGAGACGGACTTACGCCCTGGCTGGAGTTCGGCCTGATTTGGGGAATCGCCGCTCTGAACAGCACGGTGCTGCTCGCATTCCTGCCTGCCTCGGGGCTGTGGGCCTGGTACCGCCGCGCAAAACGGCACAAACCGTCGTTGTCCGGCGTAGTACTGGC
>PLIO01000248.1:4644-10141 GCA_003140075.1 Acidobacteriaceae bacterium
GACCCCTATGCCATGCGGCAGTACACCTCCATGGGTGAATTGGCGTACGTCGGCATGTGCAAGCGGCAAGCTCTCGATTACATCAAAGCCGACTACGGGCGGTTCGCGATCTTATGCCTCAAACGCTTTGTCTACTACTGGAACGGGCCGCCTAAGGAGTCGAAAATCTGGTGGCTGGCGGAGTTTAGGAACTCGCTGTTTCTGGCCTCATCCGTACTGATGTTCTGGGGGCTGGGACGCGCGCTGCGCCGCCACAAACCGGGCGCCTGGCTGCTGTTTTGGCTAATCTTGTTGTATCCGGCAATTTACTATGTAGTGTTTCCCGGCCCGCGCTACCGGCATCCGATCGAGCCGGAGATAACGATCCTGGGCGTGTACGTGATCACCGAAGCGGGCAAGAGCAGCCGGACAGCGGACATAACCGTCTAAGATCGGGATTGAACACGCCAAGCGCCGAAAGATGAAACTTCCTGACCGGCCATTCGTATGAACAGCCAGGGGAAGCCTTGGATGCCCCTCGAGTCTCACCATTTGCGAATCGCCGCGTCTAACCGGTTGAAACGGAGGAATCGTATGAACCGACGCCAAATCCCCGCCTGGGCGGGCGCCGTTTTCGGAACCATTTGTGCGCTGCTTGTTCTCGCCCTCGGAGCTCATGCTTCCGATCACCAGGGCGCATTTACCGAGGAATTGCATCAGAGCTACGCCCTCACTCCCGACGGCCGCGTGGAACTCGACAACATCAACGGCGCGGTCCACATTTCCACGTGGGACCGGAATGAGGTCAAGGTGGATGCGGTGAAGTACGCCGACTCCAAAGAGAGGCTCGACGAGGCGCGCATCGAAATCGATTCGGGCAAAGACTATCTTTCGATTCGCACCAAATATCGCGACCAAGATCTCACTTTCAACTGGGGTTCGCACAATAATCCCCCCAGCGTGGAATACACGCTGACCGTGCCGCGCGGCGCACGGTTGGACGAAATCAAGCTGATCAACGGCGCACTCGACATTACTGGTGTAAGCGGTGAGGTGCATGCATCGTGCATCAACGGCAAACTGGAAGCCCACAATCTCTCCGGCCGCGCCGATCTATCAACCATCAATGGGCATCTGGACGCCAAGTTTGATCAGCTTCCCGGTTCACCCGTCGAATTGCATTCCGTCAACGGCTCGGTGGAGTTGACGATTCCCTCGGATTCGAAAGCGGAGATCGAGGCCAGCACGGTTTCCGGCGGAATTGAGAACGACTTCGGGCTGCGCGTGAATCATCACCGCTTCGTCGGGCATGACCTACGCGGCGAGCTGGGCAACGGAGGCCCGCGCATCAAGCTGGAGAACGTGAATGGACGGGTCAAAATCCGCCACGCCTCCGATGGCCGCGCCTTGAGTCCGGCTAAGGACCTGAGCCGCGGCGATAAAGACGACGATGATGATAGCGAGATCTAGGGGTTCGTTAGGGCGCTTAGTAAATCGTGTACCCCGGCGCGGGTGTGCGCAGGTCAGGCTTTGACGCCATAAGGAGCAGAGCGCCCTCGCGCTTGAACGCCCGCAGATCGTCCAGACTATGAAACGATTTTGTCTGGTAGTCGTCCGGGGTGGGCGTGTCATCGGGAATGCGGCAGGCCTCGACATTTTCGAAGGCGTGCTTCTGCAGCAGCTCGACGTATTCCGCCTGCGAGCGCACGTGCACAGGCACTTTCAGCTTGTCCACCCACTGCAGCGAATATTGGTTGTCCTTGTACAGGTTGATCAGGATGAATAATCTTCCCCGCGGCGCCATCACGCGAAACAGCTCCATGAGCGCGCGGTCCTGGTCAGCGTAATAATAAAACGACTCCACCGATAGCACTTTATCAAAGAAATTTTCTTCCCACGGAATTTGCTGCGCCGATCCCCAGACGTAGAGCACGTTGTCAAAATCTTTCGAGGCCGAACGGGCTTCCCGAATCATTTCGTCCGAAACATCAAGGCCCACGACCTGCCCGAAGCCATCCGGGCCCTCGCCGACCAGACGGGCCAGCAGCCGCGTTGCCCAGCCTGAGCCGCAGCCCAGGTCGAGCACGCGCTCGCCGGGACGCAGGTTCATACGGCGAAGCGTCTTGGCTGTGATATCGAGATGGTGATTCTCCATCTTCGGACCTTCGCCGGCAGCGGCCCAGCGGTTGAATTCCTGCTGCAGTTTTTCGTCGGGAGTGAGGGATTTTTCTGGCATGAGAAGATTTTATCTTTCTTTCGGGAGTGCCGTTAGAGTGCGCTAGATCCTTACACGTACCCCCGTTCCTAAACTCTGTCGAGGGACACAAGTTTTATTCGCGCAGGTATCGTTAGCTGGTCATTGGCGCGACTGACTCCGACATCATAGCTTTCGCCCTCGTGCGTGAGTTGCTCACGCAGTTCACTCAAAGTGAACCGCGCCGCCGGTTTTCCGTTCAAGGCCGAGATGACATCCGACTTTTTAAATCCGTCCTTTTCCGCTTGCGATCCCGGACGAACCGCGGTCACGGTATACGTGTGGAGGTCCGCTCCCGAGGCCAGGATCGTCAGGCCGTAGGTCTTGCGCTCGGGAAAAGGCGACTGAGTCTCGGCCGTCGGCTCATAAATAATGCGGTTGCGATCGTAGTCGAGGAACACATGATAGCGCCGGAAAATGCTCTCGCCGATCGTCCCGGAAAAATTTGTGCTGGCATACGCGCCCTTCACATTGACCGACAGGTTCACGGGGATGGATTGCTCGGTCAGCTTTCCCAGCGCGAGCCGGTCGATATGGCCGCGAACATTATTTTGCGAGAAGAACTGATTCTCCAAGCCTGCGGGGCGGTTTACGTAAGCATTGGTTTGCGCCAGGTTCAGCAGGTCGTTGGCCTTGACGAAGGGCGAGGTCAACGTCATGGTCTCCTGCGCGCCAAAGTCGAGAACGAAGTACGCCGGAATATCGTGTTTGGCGCCGACGGAAATCAAGCCGTCAGTAAACGGAATTCCTCCGTCGAAGGTGACCGGCACCGCGTAACCGCTGCCGGAATAATTCCAGATCTTCGGATCATGCAGCGTGAGCAGCTTTTTTGGGTAGTCGATTTCCACCACGAAACGGCTGATGAAGTCGTAGCCCAAAATGCCGCCCAGAGGTACGCCTAATGCGCGCTCCAGTCCGGTTTGATCGAGTACGGCCACATGCTGATTGCGCAACTCTACCCCCGGCAAGGTGAAGGTCGCTCCGGCTGCGTAGTCATATTCGGCAGAGCCCCCGCCGCCGGTTGCGACTGTCTTGCCATAAGTCTTGAGGCCGAACTCCTCCAGCCGCGGCGTGTTGATCACGTTCTCGTCAGCGCCGGTGTCAAGCAGGAAGCCGATGGGCTCGCGCCCGTTCAGCCGTACTTTGAACACAATGTGACTGCTCTCCATGGTGAACGGTATCGGCGGCGCGCCGGGTTGCAGGAAAGCGTCCGGCGGGCCTGGTTTAGTGGCTTCGAAAGTTCCGCGCGCAATGCGCCGCTCGAAGCGCAGCGAGGCTTGCCGCCACTGGTAGTCAGGCTTATCGGTCTCGCTGATATTGATCCGATGGGGCGTTCGGATTCCGGCGGTCTCGAGCCACTCATCATAGGTCGTCGTGATTTCGCTATCGTCGCCCGGCCGTACCGATGTCACTGGCAGCCAGGTGGCTGCGTCGATGTACCAGGCCATGGGTACGCCACCAGCAGGCGTTGTGCGGAGCAGGTACAACTTCTTGTCACCGCTTTGCGACACCATGCTTTGCGACATCATGGTTTCCGGCATCGGCATCGGCGGACCGAAGAGAATCACACTCTTCTCGAATATCTCCGTCCGCAGGCGGCTGAGTTCCTTGCCTTCCACGTTGCGCACAAATCCGTTCCAGTCCCGCCGTTGCGCAAAGTGCTGCGTCACTACGATCTCTTCCTCGTCATAATCCCGCTTCGTCGTGGCGCGATAGGCAGAGTTGGTGACCCACTCCTCCACCCTTCCAGCGATTCCGTCCCGGTTCGATTCGCTCAACTGCACTGCTAGCGTAGAGACCGTCCTCTTGTCCGCATGAACCGCGTTCCGCCATTTGGTAACGATGTCTTGAGCTCTGAGGTTACTGCGGGGTTGCTCCTGGCAAACGGCAGCGGTGGTTGCGGCGATCAGAATACCCAGCGAGAAGAAGAGTCCGATGAGGCTTCGCATTCGCGGGATCTCCTTTCTAATTTCTTTGGCGCAGGACGCCACTATCACGTCTATGCTACAGTTTTCCTCCTCATGGTGACACACGCTCAGAGTCCTCCGCCAGAACCCGGGCCCGGATCGCTCTATTGCCCGAATTGCGCAAAGGAAGTGAACGATCCGCTGACGTGCGGCGACTGTTCCGCGGTCATTTGCCGGCAGTGCGGGACGCCGCTGGAATCTTCCGACGAGTTGGGAATCGGATAATGGACTCCCCGGCCACAACAACGGCAGAACCTCTCCCGGCGAACTCGGATTCCACTCCAGGCCAGCCCACGCTAGTGCGCGGACTCAGCCTGCTCGATTCCGTTCTGCTGTTAGTCAGCGGCATCATCGGCTCTTCGATTTTTCTCACTGCGAAAGATATTGCCGGACCTTTGCCGCAGCCCATGCTGTTCTTGCTGGTGTGGGTGATCGGCGGAGTGATTTCGCTGTTCGGCTGCGTCGCCTTCGCCGAACTTGGGTCCATGTTTCCCGAGTCCGGTGGACAATACGTTTATCTCCGCGAAGCCTACGGCGACCTCGTCGCCTTCCTCTATGGATGGATGCTCTTCGCAGTGGCGAACGGCGGGAGCATCGCGGCCCTCGCCGTCGCCGCGGCCGTCTACACAGGACAAGTTTTTCCGATCGTCTCGCAAGAGCATGTCGTGCTCTCGCTTCTTGGAATCACCATCACCCGTGCGCACCTCTTTGGTCTGCTGCTCATCGCCATCCTGACATATGTGAATGTCTTCGGCCTGCGCTGGGGCACGCTGCTGCAGAATGTTTCCACCTGGACGAAGTTCGTGGCCATGGCGGCCTTTGTGTTGCTTGGGCTCTCTATCGGCAAAGGCGACTGGTCGCACTTCCGCGCGGACGGCGTCGGCCTCACCATGGGACTGCATCCCTCGCAACTGATCTCCGCCATGGGCATCGCGCTGATCGCGGTGTTCTGGGCCTATGACGGATGGGTGTACATCACGTGGGTCGCGGGCGAAGTGAAGGAGCCGCGGCGCAACGTGCCGCTGGCCATGGTGCTGGGCGTGCTCGTGGTCGGCGTGATCTATGTGGCGATGAACGTGACTTACCTCTACGCGCTGCCGCTGGGCGAGATCGCGCAGCATGAAACCATCGCCCATGCCGCCGCAGCCACGTTGTTTTCTCCTCGAACTGCGGTGTGGCTCTCGCTGATGATTGCGGTTTCCTGCTTCAGTGCTGCGGCTACCTGCACGCTTTCGGGCGCGCGCGTGTATCTCGCGATGGCGCAGGATGGAGTTTTCTTCAAGCGCATGGCGGTCAT
>PLIO01000137.1 GCA_003140075.1 Acidobacteriaceae bacterium
CCCCGCTTCATGGCTCTTTGCGGCGGTCAGGGGCGGGAGGGTTCTGTCAAGGCCGCCACAGGCGCCGCGGCAGCGGTCGGAGTGAAGCGGAGAGCCTTTACAGGTTCCTCCCGCCTCTGCCAGAACGCCGCCTGAAGCGGGGGCACTTGATAAAAGAAGAAATTTAGGAGACTTCCTCACTGCGCCACGCGCATTCAGGTCCGACTTTTCGGACGCTACCAACACCGATGGAAATCTCCCAAAGAAAAATCTCACCGCCTTGTCGCGAAAAGATCATTGCTCCTCCACTAGTTCTATGGAGCACTTTGAGGTCTCACCAGATGCCGAACGCCATGGTGGGTTTTCGATTCTGCGCAAGTTGGTGGCAAACGAATGGAGAAGTCGTCTACGACATTCACGAACCCGCTTCTTCCTCTGCGAGCTGCGCACTACGTGCGTATGTCCACCGAGCATCAACAGTACTCCCCTGAGAACCAACTGGAGGTGGTCCGCCAATACGCCGCCTCCCACCAAATGGAAATTGTTCGTGAGTACTCGGATCATGGGCGAAGTGGTCTAAATATCGCAGGACGCGAAGGGCTGAATAAGCTCATGTCGGACGTGGAAAACAAGCGGACAGACTTTTCCGCACTGCTTGTGTACGACGTCAGCCGGTGGGGGCGCTTCCAGGATGTAGATGAAAGCGCCTATTACGAATATGTGCTCAAGAGAGCCGGCATTCGCGTCCATTATTGCGCTGAGCAGTTCGAGAACGACGGGAGCATGTCATCTTCCGTTCTCAAAACGTTGAAGCGTTCGATGGCGGCCGAATACAGCCGGGAGCTGTCAGTCAAGGTCTTTTCCGGGCAGTGTCGTCTGATCGAACTGGGATTCCGTCAAGGTGGTCCTCCCGGATATGGTCTGCGGCGACAGTTGATTGACCGGGACAGGAATCCCAAGGGGCTGTTGGGTCGAGGAGAGCGAAAGAGCCTGCAGACAGATCGCGTCATCCTGGTTCCCGGCCCGGAATTGGAGGTTGAGACAGTTCGTCAGATTTACGAACTGTTTGTCGCTCAAAGGAAAATAGAACGCGAGATCACGGCCGAATTGAACGGTCGCGGAGTTTTGGGAGAGGATGGGCGTCCATGGACACGCGCGACGGTCCATCAGGTACTGACCAACCCTAAATACATCGGCGCTAACATCTACAACCGCCGATCCTTCAAACTCAAACACCGACGCGTTAACAACCCAACGCAAATGTGGATCTGGCGCGACGGTGCATTCGAACCCATCATCCCGGTGAGTGTCTTTGAAAAGGCAAGGTCGATCATCGAAGCACGTCATCACCATCTCTCGGATCAGGATCTTCTTGAAAAGCTTCGGGAATTGCTGCGGGCTCGGGGACAGCTCTCAGGAATCCTCATCGACGAAGCCGAGGATATGCCATCGAGTTCTTGCTACTCTTCGCGCTTTGGCAGTCTTACACGCGCCTATTCGCTCATTGGATGGACACCAGACAGAGACTATGCCTACATCGCAATCAACCGCTTACTGCGACGGAGACACGCAGACATTATTGCGTCGATGCTGGATCGACTGCTCGCCTTGGGGGCAACGGTCAGGGTCAACCAGCAGACAGACTTGTTGACAATAAATTCCGAATATACGGCGTCCCTGATCCTTGCAAGATGTCGGCAGACTCGTGCAGGTAAATGCCATTGGCAGCTTCGATTCGATGAGAGTTTGCAACCGGACATTATCATCGCAGCGCGTCTTCAGCCGGGCAATGAAGAGATCCTCGATTACTATCTCCTGCCCCGTCTTGATGTCCTGACGGAGCGGTTGAGTTTGCGGCCTGACAATGGTCTGGCGCTGGACGTTTATCGTTTCACCAATCTCAACTTCTTTTTGGAAATGGCAGAGCGCGTGCGNNGAAGCCGTGGAAGGTGGCAAATGATGGTCGCCAATATCCGAGAGGTCGGGCTTAAGAAGCCGATCACGGTGGTGCGACGCAAGGAACCAGATCCAGAGGGCAAGCAATTCGATCTTGTCTGCGGTCAAGGAAGGATCGAGGCCTTCGTCGCTCTTGGCGAAACGGCCATACCAGCGATCATTATCGAGGCAACGCGCGAAGATCAGTTCCTCATGAGCCTGGTTGAGAACATCGCAAGGCGGCCGCCCTCCAATAGGGATATCATTCGCGAAGTCCGAAGCCTTCGGGAGCGCGACAATAACGTTGCGGATATTGCCAGAAAGCTCGGCATGGAACGTATGTACATTGCTGGCATTGTGCACCTGGTTGAACACAAGGAAGCTGCGCTCATCGAAGCCGTCGAGGCGGGAAGACTGCCAATCAGCGTCGCCGCGCAAATTGCGACCGGAAAGGATGCGGAGATATCCCAGGCTCTTTCAGAGGCATACGAATCGGGGCAATTGAGAGGAACAAAATTGGCCGCTGCACGGCGCTTAATCGCCAAGCGAATCGAGAAGAGGCAGAAGGCGGGCAAGGCAGAAGATGTCCGGCGCAAAGTCACAGGCAACATGCTGGTCGAGGTNNCCTGTGAAAGCGGCTTTTGAAAAGCAAGTCGTATTGCTGCCACTCGATATCATCGTCCCGCAGAAGGAGGTCACGCTAGGTCATCGAAGCGGAGAGTTCTATAAGCAACTCACTGCTTCATTGAAACATGTTGGCGTGATTGAACCCCTGGTGGTCTATCCGAGAGGTCCTGGTGATTATCTTCTCCTCGATGGCCATGTGCGTCTCGAAATACTCAAGTCGATCGGGGTGAAGGAGGTCAAATGCCTGCTCGCCACCGACGACGAAGCCTACACGTACAACCGCCACGTTAACCATATACCGGCCGTTGCGCAGCATTTCATGTTATTGGAGGCACTTAAAAACGGCCTGACAGAAGAACGCATCGCGGCTGCATTGGATGTCAGCCTGGACTCCATTCGTGCAAAGCGCGACTTGTTAAATGGGATCTGTTCCGAAGCGGTTCAAATATTGGCAGACAAGCAGCTCAGCCCCAAGGTTTTCTGGATCTTGCGCAGAATGAAGCCCATTCGCCAGATCGAGGCCGCCGAGCACATGGTGGCTGGTGGAACATTTACCGTTCCCTTTGCAAAAGCGCTTCTGGCCGTCACCAGACCGGAAATGCTAGAGGAGCTTNNTGACAAAAAGCTACAGGCGACATCGATAGCCGCCCGGTCAATGCTGGAGGAGCAAAACGAGTTTCTTCTCAGAGATCTGAAATCAGTGGAAGAGTCATACGGAACAGATGTCCTCACTTTGACCGTGGCTTGCGGTTATCTTGATCGATTGCTGACGAATCCCAAGATCGAGCGTTATATGGCCCGGAATCACGCGGATATTCTTCAGGCCCTTCAGAAACTAT
>PLIO01000089.1 GCA_003140075.1 Acidobacteriaceae bacterium
TCGGTGATTTGCATTTCATCGAGGAAGATTCTTCCGGTGTCGAGCGAAACCCGCCCCAAAGTCGTGTCGCGGACAGCGCGCGGCTGCTCGTAAATCTCCTTGAGCATGAAATGCTTGAAGCCGCCCTTTTCCGCCATGATCGGGTCCCAGGTCACGTGTTGCACCTGGCGCTGGATGGGCTTGCCGTCGAAATCCGTCAGTTGCACGCCTTCGGCGGTGACCACAGCCAGGTCGCCATCGGCGAGAAAGAAAATATCGCGCGTGTGATAAAGAATGGCGGGGACGTCGGAAGCGACAAAATATTCGTCATTGCCCAGGCCAACCACCAGAGGAGGTCCGTTGCGCGCGGCTACGATCTTGTTGGGTTCATCGACGGAAATCACGCCCAGAGCAAACACGCCACTGAGTTCTTTCACGGTGCGGCGCACGGCCTCTTCGAGCGTGGGACGATGGCCGTTGCCGGTCTTGAACAGATGCTTTTCAATCAGGTGGGCGATGACTTCGGTATCGGTTTCCGTCGTGAACTTGTGGCCCTCTTCGATCAGCTTCTTCTTCAGGCTGAGATAGTTCTCGACGATGCCGTTGTGTACGACGACAATCTTGCCGGTGCAATCGCGATGGGGATGCGCATTTTCTTCCGTGGGGCGTCCATGGGTAGCCCAACGGGTGTGGCCAATGCCGTAGCTGCCTTCGAGCGGCTTGAGGCGAATGACTTCCTCCAGGTTGCGCAGCTTGCCTTCGGCGCGGCGGATCTGCAGCTTGTCTCCGTTACCGGCCACGGCAATTCCAGCCGAATCATAACCGCGGTATTCCAGCCGCCGCAGGCCCTCGATGATGATCGGAACCACTTCCTTCTTGCCGACATAACCAACAATGCCACACATGCGGTAGCTCCAGAAATTCAGTCTGCCAGGGAGCAGCGAAACTCTTCAATCACCGGGTTGGTGAGTACTTCGCGGGCAATCCGTTCGACCTCGGTTTGCGCCTCCTCGCGGCTTAAGCCGCCATCGAGCGTAAGCTCAAAATACTTTCCCTGGCGGACCTCTTCCAGACCCTTGTAGCCCATTTTCTTGAGCGCACCCTGGATGGTCTTGCCTTGAGGATCAAGGACACTTTTCTTGAGCGAAACGTAAACGTAGGCTTTCATGGGAATAAGGGCATTATACGGCAGGGAGATTGCGCTGGATGCGCTCAAGCTCGGTAACCCAGGTAACTGCGAAGTTCAGACCAGTCGAGTGATCTGCTCGTCGAGCTCCGCGAGGGCGTGCTCCAGGATCTTTCGGTAGCGGGGGTTTTCCGCCGACTGGAGCTGCTCTAAAATCCGTCTGCGGGAGAGTTTGAGCCCTTCTTTGCGCGATTCGATTTCTCGTTGTGCGGGCGTCAGGTGACGTTTGCGTTCTCCGGTAGAGGAAGAACTGGCATCGTCTTGCTGAAGTTCAACCGACTTACTCTCCCACCCGCGTGCCACACAAAAATTATACGCCGTCCCGACGGGACCCTCGCGAGCCGCGGCAACGGTCAGCGGCAAAGCTCCAATGAATTCCAATCCTCTTGTTTGGGTGCACAACTTCATGTGCTTTCTTGGCGCGACAGGCGTACACTGTTAAACGCTTCAGTTCCCCGGGTACCAGATTTCGGGCGCGTCATGGATTTCGGGCCATGGTATTTCAGTATTTCTGGGTCGGCCTATAAGTGTTGTTGAGAGGAAAAGCGGCGAGGGATCCGTTGTGATGATCTCTGCAAACGTGGCGCTCGTCGGGTCCTACGACTACGGCGAGGTGGCGCGGTCGGTGTTGATAGCCATCGCCGCGTCCTATGCCGCGCTCGACCTTGCGGGACGCGTAACCGCCGCAGGCGGCCGGATTCGCTTGGCTTGGTTGGGCGGTGGCGCTGTTGCCATGGGCATCGGCATCTGGGCGATGCATTTCAAGGGGATGCTGGCCTTTGAGTTGCCCGTGCCCGTGGAATATCACTGGCCGACGATTCTGGCGTCACTGCTGGTGGCCATCCTCGCATCCGCGGTCGCGTTGTATGTGGCGAGCCGCCAGAAGGTGGGCACGGTTGAGGCCTTGACCGGCAGCGTCGTTATGGGCGCCGGCATCGCCGGCATGCACTACATCGGCATGGCCGCAATGAGAATGCCGGCCATGACCCGGTATTCTCCCCTTCTGGTGACGTGTTCCATCTTGCTTGCAATCCTGGTTTCTCCGACTGCGCTGCGGATGGCGTTCGGTCTGCGTGAGGAGACCAGATGGAGTGTTCCCCGAAGGCTTGGCAGCGCCACGGTGATGGGAGGCGCAATCTCCGCGATGCATTACACTGGGATGGCTGCCGCAAGTTTCTTCCCCGCCTCGTCTCCGGATCTTTCTCATGCGGTGACTATCTCCTCCCTCGGCAACAATGGAATTGTCATTGTGACCTTGATCGTGATTGTGGCCGCCATGACAACATCGTCGATGGATCGGCGCCGAAATGAAGAGCACCTTCGACTCGTGATCGATACAACTCCCGCGATGCTACATAGCGCCCGTCCCGACGGCTATGTCGATTTCTTTAACAAGCGCTGGCTGGATTATGTGGCCTCCGTAGATTTCTCTTTCCGGCCACGCCCAAGGCATGTTCAGTTTACGAAAAGCGAACTTGCCGGGAAAGGCGACCGTATGGCTAACGCTTGGGCCTATAATCCCGCTAGGCTATTATCGGCGGGTACCGCGTCTCTTAAAGAGGGGGGAGAAACCTGAGGAGTTGTTGTTGATGTGCCCCTCAAATGCACCGAAGGTTGAGTTGGACCTGTGGCGCTACGCGCAGATGCTCGGGATGGCCGAGGTTGTGTCCCTCCGCCATCAGCCGGGCGAACTGTTTCGCGAACTCGCCCCTCGGCTGCGCGCCATTGTTCCCTTCGACCTCATCAACTTTGCCCTGTGTGACCCCGCTCGGGAAACTATGAAAGTGTATGCGTGGGAGGGAGCAGAGTGGCCGAAAGAGCCAATGGAGACCGCGCTCGGGGAATCCGCTTTGGGGTGGGTCTGGCGGAATCAATCCGTTCTCTCAATCGATGATCTCCTGAAAGAAAAGCGATTCGGGCCGGAGCTGCAATGGCTGCGTGAGCACGAGATACGTTCCTACTGCGTAGTTCCCCTAGCCACTCTTCACGGATGCCCGGGTGCGCTGGGACTCGGAAGCAAACGGGCGGGCGCATTCAATGCTCACGACGTTCCGTTCCTGTGCTGTGTAGCCGAGATGGCCGCTCTTGGCGTGGATGCCACGCTGCCCGAAGAAATTCTGGCTGAAGAAATGGCGCGGCTGCGACTGCTGCTCGAGCTCAGGGATCCGCGCATCCAGGACTCCGATTTGCTGGAGTCCGTCGCCTCGATTCTGGGATCCATGCAGAGATGGGTGCCGCAGGACTACGTCGGCCTCTACCTCTACGACGGGATTTCCCAATCCCTGCGCCTGCATATGACCGATCCGCAATTGGCCGAGAAGATGGCCCCCCGGGGTTTGACGCCGCTCGAGGGCACCCTGGCCGGACAAGCCTTCCGCAGCCAGCGCAGTGTGGTTCTCGATCGTTCAGGCCTGGCTGGGTCATCCTTTGCTTCCGTCAAACGGGGGATCGAACTCGGGGTCAAGTTTCTATATTTGACTCCTCTTTTTTCGGCAAAGGGCCCTCTAGGGGTGCTGAAGATAGCGCGCCGCGAGGATCAGCCGTTCTCTCAGCGAGATGTCGAGTTGTTGGAACAAGTAGCCGCGACGGTTGCGCCTGTGATCGAACGCGCCCAGACCGCGAGTGATATCCGAGAGGAAGCGGCGCAAACCCGGACGCTTTCGGAATTCGACAGAGGATCGGCCTCAAGCAGAGCTCTAACAGGCACCGGACGGTTGCTGGATTTGAAGGTGACCTCCGACCCTGAAGCTCGCGATGCGGGCAATCCAGTCTGGTTCGGGGCGGCTGAAGCTCTGCTTGAGTCGGAGCAGTTATTGTCCGCTTATTTCAGCGCATCCAAAGTGGGTTTTTGCTTCCTGGATAGAGACTTCCGCTATCTCGCTATCAACCGCACGCTGGCGGAGATGAATGGCATACTCGCGGAAATTCATTTAGGAAAGACCATCCGCGAGATGCTGGGTGATTTCGCCGAGCTGATTGAACCGCAGTTGAATCGAGTCTTGGCGACCGGTCAGCCCATCTGGAACTTCGAGATCAGCTGCACTCTGTACAACAGAACCGAGCCCGGTTATTGGATGGAGCACTATATTCCGATCAAGGACGCGACTGGCAAGGTCGCGCAAATCGGCATTGTCGCGGTTGAGATTACGGAGAAAAAGAAACTCGAAGAGTCTTTGCGGGAAGAGAAGAAGCGGCAGCAGGTGATGGTGGAAGTGAGCCACATATTAACGGCAAAGAGAGACGTGCCCCAGGCCTTTCCTCAGATCTCCGCCTATCTGCGCCGGGTTCTTCGGCAGGAATACGCGGCCCTGGCGGTACAAGACGAGAAAAGCGGGCAGTTAGTCCGCCAGGCTATGGATTTTCCCCTGCGGAAATGGCCGACTGGCACTGCCGAAACCACCGCAAGGGATCCTGGAGTCAAGGCCCTGCGGGAACGCGCGTCTCTGATTTTCAACCGGGACCAGATGCAAGACTTCCATCCCGAAACCAGGGATTACTTGTTGTCTGAGGGCCTCAAGTCTCTGTGTTGTGTTCCGTTGCTCCGGCCGAAAGGTCCTCTGGGAGTTCTAGTCCTCGGCAGCACACGGGCCGACGCTTTTAAAACGGATGACCTGGGGCTGCTGAACCAGGTTGCCGCTCACCTCGCGATCGCGCTGGAGTATGCGCGCGCCGCTCGCGAGGTGGAGCAACTCCGGAACCGCCTGGAGCGGGAAAAACGATATCTGGAAGGTGAGCCCCGTCCCAAGCTGAATTTTGAGGAAATCATTGGGGAGAGTCCGGCGCTTAAGCAGGTGCTGGATCAGGTCGCAATCGTCGCCGACAGCGACGCCACCGTCTTGCTCCTGGGAGAAACTGGAACCGGCAAAGGGCTGATCGCACGCGCAATTCACCGCACCAGCAAGCGTAAGGACAGAAGTTTTGTCACCTTGAATTGCGCCGCCATTCCTACGGGGTTGCTGGAGAGCGAATTGTTCGGACACGAGAAGGGCGCTTTTACGGGAGCGGTGAGCCAGAAGATTGGACGCCTGGAGCTGGCGGATCAGGGTACGCTATTTCTGGACGAGATCGGGGATATTTCCCTTGAGCTGCAGCCCAAACTGCTCCGGGTTCTGCAGGACCAGGAGTTCGAAAGGCTGGGGGGTACGCGGACCATCAAAGCGGACCTGCGCCTGATCGCCGCCACCAACCGGGAGCTATCCAAGAGCGTCGCGGAGAAAGAGTTTCGCAGCGATTTGTTCTATCGCTTGAACGTGTTCCCGATTCGTCTGCCGTCTCTCCGGGAAAGGCGGGAGGATATCCCGGTGCTGGTCCGTTACTTTGTCCGGAAATTTGCCGGCAGGATGAATCGCGAGATAGAGACCATTCCCAGCGAGACCATGCATGCCCTGATGAACTGGCACTGGCCGGGCAACATAAGGGAGTTGGAGAACTTTGTCGAACGATCAGTCATTCTCACCGAAGGGTCGGCATTGCGGGCGCCACTGGCTGAGCTGCGGAAAGAGAGCCCTGGCGCGAACCAGGAATCGCTCGAAAATTCCGAAAAAGAGCACATCCTACGAGTGCTGCGCGAGACTGGCGGAATGATCTCTGGACCCACTGGAGCAGCCCAGCGGCTCGGTATCAAGCGCACCACTCTGCAGTCGAGGATGCTCCGACTGGGAATTACGCGACAAGACTACTCCGGCCAGTCATCGTAGGCTGCGAGAGACCGTCTGTCACCCTTCGCCTGTTTGCTCCCCGTCACAGCTGTCGCATAAGTGCCGAGCTTATTGCTTTGTTGCCGAATAGTCGGCAGCCGATTGGTTGTCAGCCGTCGCTCTCCACCGGATAATCTTTTCTTTCTGTGAGTTAGACGGCTATCGCGACCCCGCCTTGTGGAACGATAGATGCTCAAGCGTCCTTGATTGGGAGGGAAGTCGGGGCAGCTTCTTCCTGATACTTGTGGAGTTGCACACCCTGTCAACACCGACCACGCATGGGTCAGGAGTAATGCATGTTAGTCGCCAGAAACTATCAGCCGAACAACCTGGTTCGCTTGCTGCCGGTGTCCGCGGGGACCTCGGCGAAGACCGCCCAGATTTTGCCAAGAGAGGCGTGGCGCGGAGCGATGCCGGAGCCAAGGCGCGTTCCGGTGCTCAGCCCGGCCAGCCCGGCCGAGACCGATGCTCTTTACCTGTTCGCCTGTCAGGTGGAATGGGAACAGCGTGCTGATCCGAGTGCGGCGTGGGAGGTTATTTCTGCCGCTCGCAGCTCGCACCAGGACACGCGAGCTCATGCCCGTTGCCTCTTGGAACGTTCCGAGCAACCCAGGCCACAAATACAGGAAGACAGCGGTATCCGCTTTCGAGGACCGCGAAATTCGACAAAGGAGGCAGGCATGAGGACTCCCTACGGTCTCGAGGTTATCGAGAGCTGCATGGGTTGCAAGGCGAGCCGAGAAGGCTTTTTCTGTCATTTTTCACCGACTCTGCTGAGGTCCGTGGATGGAGCCAGTTACCACAGCGTGATGCCTGCGGGGGCGCTGCTGTTCGTGGAGGGGCAATCGCCGCGGGGCGTGTATGTTCTGTGCTCGGGCAAAGTGAAGCTGTCCACGACCTCGAAGGAGGGCAAAGTTCTGATTCTGAAGCAAGCCGAAGCCGGGGAAGTGTTGGGGTTGAGCGCAGCCATTTCTGGTACGAACTACGAAATGAGCGCCGAAACCTCTACGCCGTGTCAATTGAATTTCATCGGTCGCCAGGACCTGATGACTCTTCTGCAAAACGAGAGTGAAGTGGGGGTGCACTCCGCCCAGGCGCTCAGCCGAGAATTCCAAACCGCATACCGCGATATTCACGATCTGGTGCTGGCCCGTTCTTCCTCAGGAAAGCTCGCCAGACTGCTGTTGTCATGCGCTCCCCAGGCGACCCACGAATCGGACGAACAACGCCTCCGTTCCGCCATGACCCATGAAGAGATGGCGCAGCGCATCGGATCGTCGCGCGAGACGGTCACAAGACTACTAAGTTACTTAAAGAAGAAGAGGCTGATCCGGCTCGAAGGCGCGACGCTCGTAATTCGCGATCGCAGCGGGTTGGAAGCCATGGTTGTCTAAACCTTCCCCCCGGAGGCTGAGACTCGAAACTGGAGCCGGCCTCCAAATTTTCACGCCTGACGACCCGGCCGCATTTCCGGTCGAGCACGAGTGACTTGGATTTGTATACAGGCACGCTGATAAAGGAAGCGGCAGACGACGGGCGGCGAATTCAGAGCCCGAAAAGCTCGCGCAGTCGTTTGGTTTGCGCCCGGCTGACTGGAATCTCGCTTTGCTTCTTATCGTCCATGCGCAACTGGTAGGAACTTTTGAACCAGGGCACGACTTCGCGAATCCGGTTGATGTTCACCAGATAAGAACGATGAGCCCGCCAGAACAAGCCCGGATCGAGGCTGGCAAGTAGTTCCTCCAAGGTGCGGCAGTTGGAATGGCCTTCCATGCCCGAGGCGCCGGCCGTTACCACCGTGATCACGCCGTCCTCGATGGAGGCGTAGCAGATCTCTTTTTGGTCCACCAGAAACATTCTTCCCACCGCTTTGAGCAGGATTTTCGAGGTTTGCGCCTTTGGCGCCTGCAGCATCCGCACCAGCGCGTCGATTTTCTCCACTGGCAATCCCTCCGCTCCCTGCTGGGCGCGGGCCTTCTGCACTGCCAGGGCGACGCGCTTCTTATCGAACGGCTTCAGCAGATAATCCACCGCATTGACCTCAAACGCCTTGACTGCATATTGGTCAAACGCCGTGGCGAAAACGATCTTTGGCAATGGGATTTTCTTGTCGAGCAGCTTCTTGATGACTCCGAAGCCGTCGAGCCCAGGCATCTGGACGTCGAGAAAGACCAGATCTGGATTGTGTTCTTTGATGAGGTTGACGGCTTCGAGGCCGTTTTTTCCCTGCGCCACCACATTCACTTCGCCGGCGCTCTTGAGCAGGTAGGCAAGTTCGTCGCGGGCCAGTTGTTCATCGTCCACGATTACCGCGGAAAAAGGCATTCCAACTCCTGAAGATAGGGGCTCTAGAAGATCGGGACTCTAGGAAAAGTATAGCGACCGCGTTTTCCTGCCGTCAACGTGCCCGCTCCGGCGGAGGCCGTCCGGCAAACTTCAGTGCGGCGGCTGCATCTGCATCATACCGCCCATATCCATCTTGGTGAAGCCGGCCGGGACCTCAAACAAACTGGCCGCCTGCGCCCCATCCTGAACGTTGCGCAGCTCTCCGCTGCTCGACTTGCCCTGCCACTTCACCGGAAACCGCAGCTTGGGGTCGAGCCAGAA
>PLIO01000068.1 GCA_003140075.1 Acidobacteriaceae bacterium
TTTCCGGTCAGCAGGAAAGTCGCTTTCTCCGGCGGCAGGATGTAGGAGTGAACCGAAATCTGAGGTGCGCGCAGGGATTGTAAGTAGGCGAGCGCGAACGCAATCGTGGCCACGGCAAGCACTCCCGCCGCCACCCACGGCAGCCAACTCCGGCGTGCAGGCACAACCACGGGTGCCTGCGTTGCAGCTAGCGGCGCCTCGGCAATCGCCTGCAACTGGAGCTTCAGGTCGTGCGCGGTCTGGATGCGCTCGTCGGGATCTTTATCGAGGCAGAGGCGAATGACGCGGTCCAGCCCCGGCGGCGTCTGCGGTCGCAGAGTACTGACCGAGGGCGGGTCGACGGCGAGAATCTGCCCCACGATGCTGGCCTGCGTCTTACCTTCAAACGTACGCTTGCCCGTGACCATCTCGAACAGCATCACGCCGAATGAAAAAATGTCGGAGCGGGCGTCAGCCTCGATGCCCTGAATCTGCTCGGGCGACATGTATTGGACGGTCCCGATCACCGCTCCGGCGGTGGAAAGCGGTGTGGCGGGCGACGGGGAGGGCATGGTCTGCGTCAACGCCGCGGCAAAGACGGAAGCCGAAGAGCTGCCTCCGGTTCCGGACGCAACCGTTGCGCCCAGCGGCTTTGCCAGGCCGAAATCGAGAAGCTTGGCGCCCGATTTGGTCAGCATCACGTTGCCGGGCTTCAGGTCGCGATGCACCACTCCGGCGCGGTGTGCTTTTTCGAGCGCGTCGGCAATCTCGATGGCGATAGTCAGCACTTGTTCTGGGGGGAGAGGTCCTTTCCGCAAACGTTCGGCCAGAGACTCCCCTTGCAGGAACTCCATCACCAGGTAGTCGATGGGGCCTTCGTTGCCCACATCGTGGAGGACGCAGATATTTGGATGCTGAAGCTGCGAGATGACTTTGGCTTCGCGTTCGAAGCGGGCGCGCAGTTCAGTGCTTGCCACCAACTGTGCGTTCAAAACTTTGATCGCAACCGTGCGGTCCAATCGCGTGTCGCGCGCACGATACACTTCGCCCATCCCGCCCGCGCCCAGCGGCGATTGGATTTCGTAGGGGCCAAGTCTCGTGCCAGAGGTCAGAGCCATGTGTGGCCGCAATTATACCCGTATAACACTCTGCCAGCAGATGCGCCGATTCCGGATGTGTCTCCGCCAATTCTGAAACTATGAACTTGCCCGACGGTTGACGCTAAATATCTATATTTTGGCGCTCCAGGATAGTAGGCCTCGCTCTGAGGCCCGTTAACCGATTTGCGAGTGATTTGCGCCTGCCGTAAGCCCATGAAAGAATGGCTCCTCAGGTAGGACTCGAATACGTGTGACAACGTAGCTTCAACAACTGCATCGTGTACTAAGAGGCGCAAGACATAGCCCCGGCCGCTCTATTTAACCGATATTGACGTGCCCACTTCTCACGCCCTGCGTATAAGCCAAACAACCACCAGAATCACGATAATTGTTCCCACCACACCCATGCCTAACATAGAGCCTCCAGGGAGATCATCCGCACAAAACAAGTATGCTCGAAGATGGTGGGGCTTCGATGCTCAGTTTTGCTCACAAGATAGGGTTGTATCCGCGTTCTGTTTTCGTAACAAGAATCACGAACACTTGGAGGGTTCTATCCGGCCTGCTAGTCTGAGACACGACAGCCGCGCCGCATGACCATGCGAGGAGATTATTTCGATGTCAACAGACCCTCCAACCTGTCGCATCTGTAGCAAGCCATGTCATCCAGAGGATTGTGTCACTGACTCACAGGGCCGCCCCGTTCACAAGAAATGTTATCGCGAGGCCCTGATACAAGGGCAGGAAACACTTTAGGGATAGCCTTGTCGCTGGGCACCTGGAAGAAAAAAGCTAGCCGCGTGTTGTCAGAGCCGGATAGCGTTTGAGGGTCCGGGTGTCTCCGTTTTTCCTGGAGAGTAGGCCTCGCTCTGAGGCCCGTTAACTGATTTGCGAGTGATTTGCGCTGCCGTAAGCCAATGAAAGAATGGCTCCTCAGGTAGGACTCGAACCTACAACCCTTCGGTTAACAGCCGAATGCTCTGCCATTGAGCTACTGAGGAGTGTTTGAAGAGCGCCGAAGGGCGCGCTTGTCGAACATCATAACATTTTGCTGCGGACTCTGAAAACCTCAGCGTGATCTATCTCTGGCGATTTCGATCGGTGCTGAAAGCCGGGACGGCTGTCGGAGCGTCTCCAGCGGTGCGTTGGAAAGGAACGGAAACACGGGCGGCCGACAACGCTGGGGCCAGGTTTTTGGTAGGCTAGGCGGTTAGCGAAAGTAAGCCGGGCGCGATTGATCGCGTTCGGATTGTTTCTGCGACGGATTTCCTGCGAGGTGTTCATGTCTGGAGGGATGCGTTTGGTTTTCGGTTTGGTTTTGCCTCTTACCTCTTTGTTTGTTCTGGCGGCCGCACTCTACGCGGGGGATGATCCGCAACCGGCGAAGGCGTCAGGGCCTCCGAACGCAGAGAAGCGTCCCCTCGAAGAGAATTTTCATGGCACCAAGATTGTTGACAACTACCGCTGGCTGGAAGACGGAAAGAGTCCGGAAACCGAGAAGTGGGTGGAAGGGGAATTGGCCTACACCCGGGCGCTGCTCGATCCCCTGCCCGGACGCGACGCGATCCACAAACGGCTCACCGAACTGCTGACGATTGGCAGCATCAGCGCGCCCCAGATTGGCGGCAAGTATTATTTCTGTACGCGGCGCGAAGGGATGCAGAACCAGCCGGTCGTCTACGTGCGCGAAGGTGTGGACGGAAAAGAGCGAGTTCTGGTTGACGTGAACCAGCTTGCAGCGGACGGCACCATCGCGCTCGATTGGTACCAGCCTTCGGAGAATGGGAAATATCTGGTTTATGGAACTTCGCCCAGCGGCTCGGAGATGAGTACGCTGCACATCCTGGAAACCAAAACCGGCACGCTCTTGCCCGATACGATTGAGCGCACCCGCGGCGCCAGCATTGCCTGGATGCCCAACAACTCTGGCTTCTACTACACGCGCTATCCCAAGAAAGGCGAAGTCGCGGAGGGCCAGGAGATGTACAACCGGCGCGTTTTCTATCACGAACTGGGCAGCGATCCGGCGACCGATCCCCTGATTTTCGGCGAGGGGCGCGACCCTGAAGACTGGCCGAACGTGAGCCTCGACAACGATGGCCGCCTGCTGCTGATCACGGTGGAGCAAGGTTGGACCAAGACCGAGATGTTCTTAATGGATCTGAAAAAGGGCACTCCGCCCACGCGCATCACTACCGGCAAGAATTTTCTCTATAGCGGGTCGGTGTACAACGGAAGGCTGTACATCACGACCAACGAAGATGCGCCGCGTTACCGCCTGTTCGTAGCCGAAGCCGGCAACTATGAGCGCGATGATTGGACGGAACTCATTCCACAGACGGGTTCAGTTTTGCAGGGCGTGGGAGTATGGGGCGGAAAGCTCTTTACCCAATATGAACAGAACGCAACTTCACAACTGAAGATTTTCGATCTTGGCGGAAAGCTGATCAGCGAAATTCACCTTCCCGCCCTGGGTACGGTGTTCGCGTCAGATGGGAAATGGAATCGCGACGAGATTTTCTTTGGATTTTTCTCCTTCACCGTCCCGCCCAGCATCTATCGTATCGATCTGAACCCGATCCACGCGAAAGCCGCCAAAGGCAACTTTGACGAAGGCACAGTTTTTGCGACCTCCCTTTGGGCGAAGGTGGATGCGCCCTCAATCGATCCCGCAGCTTACGCCGTGGAGCAGGAGTGGTACCACTCGAAGGACGGCACGCGCGTTCCGATGTTCGTGGTCTATAAGAAAGGCCTGAAAAAGGACGGGCACAATCCCACGCTTCTCACCGGGTACGGCGGCTTCAACATAAGCCTCACGCCCTCGTTCAGCCGCACCGCCTATTTGTGGATGGAGCATGGCGGCGTCTTCGCCGTGGCCAACCTGCGCGGCGGCGCCGAGTTCGGAGAAGACTGGCACCGCGCCGGCATGCTCGATAAAAAGCAAAATGTTTTCGACGACATGATTGCCGCCGCGGAACATCTGATCGCGGAAAAATATACCGACAAAGATCATCTCGCCGTTCAGGGAGGCTCGAATGGCGGCCTGCTGATGGGCGCCATGATCACGCAGCGTCCCGATTTGTTTCGCGCCGTGGTGTCCCAGGTTCCGCTGCTCGACATGCTGCACTATCAGGATTTTCAAATTGCGAAGCTTTGGATTCCCGAGTATGGCAGCGCGGAAAATCCCGATCAGTTCAAGTGGATCTATGCCTATTCGCCCTATCACCACGTGAAACCGGGCGAGGAGTATCCCGCGATCCTATTTATGACTGCAGATACGGACACCCGCGTCGACCCCATGCACGCGAAAAAGATGGCGGCGGAGATGCAAGCGGAAGCGAAGAACGGAACCAGCCGCACGCGCCCCATCTTATTAAGGATTGAAACCAAGGCCGGTCACGGCGCCGGCAAACCCGTGACCAAGCAGATCGAGGAGTATACCGATCTTTATTCGTTTCTGTTTTGGCAGCTGGGGATGCAGTAACGCGACGCCGGTCGGCAGCGTCCGCTGCGGAGGACGATCCCATGGACAAGGTCGAGCGGAAACTTAACAAGCCCAACCCCAATGCGCCTGCCGCGCTCTCTCAATTTGCCTTCCTCATTGGCCGCTGGCGGTTCGACGCGAGGTTTAAATCGGCCGACGGAGAGTGGCAGGCGTTTCACGGAACATGGCTGGGCCACTACATCCTCGACGGCTATGCCATCGCAGACGAATACCAGATGATTGGCCCGTCCGGAAAACCGATTGTGCTCGGCATGAATTTTCGGGTCTACGACTCTGCCCAGCAGGTTTGGAACATCAAGTGGCTAAACGCTCTGGATGGAACATGGACGGACCTCACGTCGGAGCAGTTCGGCGGAGCCCGGTTCGACGGCCAGTCCGTCACCTATGTCTTTAAGGCAGAGCGTGGAGCCCAGTGGCCCTTTACGCGCGCCACCTATACAAATATTTCCAAGTCGCATTTCACCTGGCGAGGTGAGAAGTCCGACGACGGAAAGGTCTGGAGCGAATTCATGGTCGTCGAGTGCCATCGCAGCAAGGGTAAGAAGCCGTCCTGAATGTCACCGCCGCAACTTCACCACCGCCCGCAAGTGTCGTGTTCCAAGAGTCGCCGGCATAATCCCACTTTGTCATCTTGTGCGCAGCGAAGGACCTATGTATTTTGCTCACACCACGAAACTCTTTGCCCGGCCTCGAAATTAAGCCCCGGTGCTTAGCCGCGACCAGGAGCGGGCGCGGGGATGGATGGACACGCTTGTTGGGTAGGAGATCTTCGCCACGGCACACGATTCTAGTCCTTGTGAGCGCTGCGTGTGAACCCCAGTTGCCCTCGGCACTGGCCCCGAAGAAGCGGAGATGCCCACCCTTGCAAAGAACGCAAGGATGGGCCGCCCTCGCGAGAAATGGGGTTCCCTGGTTGGCGCAAAGCTTCAGGCGGGCTCGGCGTTGGGTTCGTTGTTGGCCGGTTGTTCCGGCGCGGCATACTCTCGGTTGAGTCGAGCCATCAGGATCTGCTCGTGCAAGTAATCCTGGTGCTGGCGTGAGAGTGTGTTCCCGAGCGCGGGATTTCCTACCGAGAGCTGCCGATCGAGAATTTCGTCGATCAGGACCAGAAGGATGATCAGCCACTTGGGAATGGTGTGGAAAATGAGCCAGAACAGGAGAATGATGAGTTTCTTCAACTCCTTGATGAAACCGGAAGTGGCGATCTTCGCCGTTGGGGAATTCATGTTTTTCGCCAGCGAATCGAGTCCGGCAAACAAAGCGGTGCTGCCGCTCATGCCGATGACGCGCGATACTTCCGCCTGGCCTTGTGGACCGAGGCGCGACCAGCCGTCCCGCAGGTGCGACGTTAGCCCTTGGACCTGTTCGCGCAGAGCGTCGCCGCAGGCGTTGATCACGTTTTTTTGATCCTCATCGGTTGTCTGGCGAATCATCGCGTCGGTAATTTGCTTCGGGGCTGCATCGAGCGAGCTGAGAAGCTGCTGGAAAATACCATCGCGACGAGTGTTGGGAGACTTGCTTTCGGCCATTGAATCCTCCTCTGCCCGAGTCTTCAGGCTACATTCGAATAGTGATCGGGACGGACAAAGCGTTACAAAGCGTGGACGATTATTCGGGTTTGCTTATGTGCGGTTTGCTTATGCGGGGGTTACTTATGCGATTACAGATGCGGTGGCGCCAAGGTTCTACCTTGGCCGTATGGCTGCGCGCACCGAAAGTCGTGCGTTTCCCTCATCAACACACTCTCCGATGTAGAATTGTCGGCCAAAGGTAGAGGAGGGGCTAGCAATGGCAACGTCGAAGGAAAGCCTTAAAGATCGTCTTGCGCGATACCGAGAGATCAAGATCAGCGTGACCGGAAGGAAGTCGGGGAAAAGAATCTCGATCCCCGTATGGTTCGTGCTGGAGGGCGATAAGCTCCACCTGCTGCCCGTGGCCGGCTCGGAGTCGCAGTGGTACAAGAACCTGCGCAAGAATCCGTCGATCGGGATTGCTGCGCGCGGCGCGGAGGCAGAATTCCAAGCCGTGCCCGTGACCGGCGCGAAGGCCGTGAAATCTGTGGTCGAGAAATTTCGCGAGAAGTATGGCGAGGCGGACGTTAAGAAATATTATTCCGGCTTCGACGCGGCGGTGTTGGTGAGGTTGGAGTGAGTGAGCGCCACGCTTGCCTCCCGGCAAAGCCGCATGGAAATCCTGTCAAGTTCAGAATTTTCACCCGCCGTAACTCGCTCTGCCGCCAGACCGAATCAGTCCCCGCCCCTCGGTTCAAACTGGATGAAACTGTTATAATGCTTACGTGGCGCTTATCTCTGAGGCATACTCGACTGCGGACGGCTCACCGCTCTACAGCCAGCGCGCTAACTCCTTTATCCGGAATATTTTGCGAGCAAGTTCTTATTTATCAATATTTTACCCAGATCTCGCCAGATCGCGATAACGCCAACTCATTGAAAGCAAGGATTTTAGGCGACGAGATCTGAGTTTTCTTCGAATCCAGATTGACCTGTGCCCGTAGCGCGGCCCGCAGCACTAACCTCAAAGATCAACAATCTCGGGGTAGCCGACAAGAGGAACCCGGAACGGCACTTCGGTAGCGAGTAAAGATACGTAAATCTGCTAGAAATGTGTTGACCTCCTTTTCGATTCCGGATAGAGTGTGTTGTTCCAAAGGACATCTGGAGTCTCCAGGTCAGTTTTGAGCAACCTCTTTTCGCTACCTCGGCCTGTGGGTTCAAATCAGGAAAAGTGAGCATCTTCGGAGTCCGGTGGCGCATCTATTCTTTTAGGAATTGCGCTAACCCCTTAAAAATCTTTGTGGAATCAGTGGGTTAGAACAACCTGTGGGGTTCTGGCTGGTTCCCGGAGACAGCGGCGAAGGCGGGATGCCCACATATATAAGGAAGGAGTACTACACACATGCGATCTGATCGTGTGTTTGACGCTTTACAAACATTGCGGAATCGTTATATGCTTTGCCAGCTCGCCTCCAAGGCCACGCGGAAGTTCCACCGGCCCAGCACCAGAATCCAGGAAACAATGAATGGTGTGCTCGACCGGATCGCAGGCAAGGAGCGGCAGGAAGTTCTGTCGGAGCCGGAGAATTTTGCCGAGGCACAAAGGCGGGCTGCCTAGAGCAGCCCTGTCCGCCTGCCTAGTGTTGTTTTGTCTTCCCTGAATACCCTCCTTTTGAAAATCTCCCGAAAACGCCGAACGGATACGTTTGAGTGACCGGGTGTAGGTGAATCATGACCATTGCTGAACTGAAAGAAAAGAACATCACCGAGCTGACCAAGATCGCAAGGACCTTGGAGCTGCCCGGTGCCAGCGGACTGCGCAAGCAGGATCTCATCTTCAAAATCCTGCAGGCGCAGAGCGAAAAAGAAGGCCACATTTTCGCCGAGGGCGTGCTGGAAATTTTGCCTGACGGCTACGGCTTCTTGCGGTCGCCGGACTACAACTATTTGCCGGGGCCGGACGACATTTACGTCTCGCCGTCGCAAATCCGCAAATTCGATTTGAAAACCGGCGACACCATCAGCGGACAGGTGCGGCCTCCGCATGAGGGCGAGAAGTATTTCGCGCTGGTGAAGATCGAGGCGGTGAACTTTGAATCGCCCGACGAAGCCCGCAATAAGATTCTGTTCGACAACCTGACGCCGCTGTATCCGCAGGAGCGTCTCAAGCTTGAGACCACGCGAGAGAACGCGAGCGCACGCGTGATGGATTTGTTGACGCCGCTCGGCAAAGGACAACGCGGGCTGATCGTTTCTCCTCCGCGCGCCGGCAAGACCATGCTGCTGCAGAATGTGGCGAACTCGATTACCACGAACCATCCGGAAGTCGTGCTCATGGTGCTGCTGATCGATGAGCGTCCGGAAGAAGTCACGGACATGCAGCGGTCAGTGAAGGGCGAGGTGATTTCTTCGACCTTCGACGAGCCTGCAGCGCGGCACGTGCAGGTCGCGGAGATGGTGATTGAAAAGGCGAAGCGCCTGGTCGAGCATAAGCGCGATGTGGTGATTCTACTGGATTCGATTACGCGGTTGGCGCGCGCTTACAACACGATTGTTCCGCCTTCGGGCAAAGTGCTTTCCGGCGGCGTGGATTCGAATGCGCTGCAGCGCCCGAAGCGCTTCTTTGGGTCGGCGCGGAATATTGAAGAAGGCGGGTCTTTAACCATAATTGCAACCGCCTTAATTGACACCGGATCGCGCATGGACGATGTGATCTTTGAAGAGTTCAAGGGCACGGGTAACTCGGAAATTATTCTGGAGCGCAAGCTGGTGGATAAGCGCGTGTTTCCGGCGATCGATATTCAGCGCTCGGGCACGCGTAAGGAAGAGTTGCTGATTCCGCGGGAAGACTTGTCGCGGATCTGGGTGCTGCGCAAGGTGCTCAATCCGCTGTCACCGGTGGAAGCCATGGAGTTGCTCATCGACAAGTTGAGCAAGACCAAGACGAATGGCGAGTTTTTGTCGAACATGAGCGCGCTATAGATAGACGCTTAGACGCTTAGGCGCTTTTTGGTATTCGATGGTGGTGAGCCTCCAGCAGATGCTGGAGGCTTGCTGTTTCCGGCTCCTTAATCTTAGAACATTCCTGTTCGCGTCCCCCTCCTAAAAACCCCGTTGCCGTCCCCGCTGAAAATGGCCATACTTTAGGAACGGGCAGAAGGTTCGCGTCCGTTCTTCGAGGGCATCATGCGAACAAAACTAGGCGCTTGGACTTTCAGCTTATTGTTTTCACTTTTGCTGATCGCGGTTTCGGCCAATGCGCAGGGCCGGCAGGGAACCCCGCCGAGAATTGACGGCACAGTGGCGCCTTCAGATGATGACGAGGCCCGCGAAAAGATTGCTCGCGACATGGCGAAGAAAGCCAATCAGGAGCGGCAGGCGTTGCTGAAGGCCGATACCGACAAACTGGTCAAGCTGGCAGGGGAGTTAAAAGAGTATGTGGATAAGTCGAATGAGAATGTTCTCTCGCTCGAAGTTCTGAAGAAGGCGGAAGAAATCGAGAAGCTGGCGCGAAGCGTGAAGGACAAGATGAAGGGGCCGAACTGACGGGGATCGGGCGATTTTGTGATCGGGTGAGCGGGTGATTGCAAAGCCTTGACGTTCCTGAAGGTGATGAAACTCAATCGGGGAGATGGAGCGATCCGAGGGCCAGTGCACCGAGTGAACCAGCCTCTTGGCTTCTCCGAATCATCCCCTCGCGTGAACTGGCGCCCTGGGGCTTTGCGGCGTCGTTGTCTTCGGTATCGGTGGTTTGCCCGGCTTTGATGGGCTGGTTTGGGACGGTTTCATAGGCATAGCCGGTGAGATGGGCTTTCACGTGGTGGCCGCTGACGCGGACGCTCAGGCGCGCCCACCCATAGTGCGTTTGATCGTCGATAATAAATTGGAATCCCAAATACCGGTCGCTCACATCCACCCACCCGCCGAATCCCCGAAAAACCATGCCCGCATATATGTTACAGTTTTCGCTCTTTGCGCCGATTCCCCTTCCCTTCTCGAGCGCGGCGGCATAGCAAGCAGAACTCCCGAACGACAGGATTCCAAGCACGTTATTGCGTCCCAGGCCTTTCACATACATCGAAGTTTCTCGGGCCGCGCCCCTAAATTCAAAGTCCGTGATCCCGTCCCCGTTCAGATCGAGGTCATAGACAGTGCCTTCCCGGACCGTAATTGTGACGTCAGCGCTGGTAAACACAATTTCCGCTTCGGCGGGTTGAGCAAATGCCAGCAATCCCATGCTGCTTCCTGCCGCTGCGAGAGCGTAAGCGCGCAGCCGCGTTTCAGTCTGGCCGGACAATGTTACGGGACGTCTCATGGCAGCCTCCTCGGCGGGCAGCCATTGTAGTACGATTCGCGTTCCCTAGCATAGTGTTCGTTGGCCGGATGAAAGGAAAACGCCATCCGGTTAGGGATGGCGTTTGTTTTCGCCGAAGATGCCCAAGCACCGGGCTACGCCCGGCGGACAGCCGAGAGCTTGCCCTGAGCTTGTCGAAGGGGCGGCTGTCCCCACATGAGCATTTCATCCCGCATGTCCAGCTACTCCGCGTTGCCGCTCCGGATTCGCATGCCGTAGAAGGAACGGTAGACGAAGAAGAAGGATACGAGGAAGAACACTAACGCCAACACGTTCGTGATGGTTGCTCCCTGGTCGCGGGTGAGGGTAACGGCCAACTCAACCGCCAGCAGGCCGAACAGCGTGGTGAACTTGATGACCGGGTTCAGGGCGACCGACGAAGTGTCCTTGAAGGGGTCGCCGACGGTGTCGCCGATGACGGTGGCATCGTGCAACGGAGTTCCCTTCTGCTTCATCTCGACTTCGACGATCTTCTTGGCGTTGTCCCAAGCCGCGCCGGCGTTGGCCATGAAGATGGCTTGATACAGACCGAAGATGGCGATCGAGATGAGATAGCCGACGAAGAAGAACGGTTCGACGAAAGCGAACGCCAGCGTGCCGAAGAATACAGCGATGAAGATGTTCAGCATGCCTTTCTGGGCGTACTTGGTGCAGATCTCGACGACCTTCTTGCTGTCTGCGACCGAAGCTTTTACGACGCCATCCAGCTTGATGTTGGCTTTGATGAACTCGACGGCGCGGTAAGCGCCGGTGGTAACGGCTTGAGTGGATGCGCCAGTGAACCAGTAAATCATCGCGCCGCCCGTGATCAGGCCGAGAAAGAATGGGGCGTGCAGCAGCGAGAGCTTGTCGACGTTTTCGGTGAGGCCGGCGGTGAGGGCCATGATGATGGAGAAAATCATGGTGGTGGCGCCGACTACAGCCGTGCCGATGAGGACTGGTTTGGCCGTGGCTTTGAAGGTGTTGCCCGCACCGTCGTTGGCTTCGAGCAGATGCTTGGCGCGGTCGAAGTTGATGGACAGGTTGAAATCCTTCTTGATTTCGGACTCTACGTTGGGAACCTGCTCGATGAGAGAAAGCTCGAAGACGGATTGAGCGTTGTCAGTAACCGGACCGTAGGAATCGACGGCGATGGTGACGGGACCCATGCCGAGGAATCCGAACGCGACCAGACCAAAAGCGAATACGGCTGGGGCGAGCATGGTCGCGGCCGAGGCCAGGCCCATGGTGCTGAAGTAATAGGCGATGGACATTAGCAGAACCATCGAGAGGCCTAGGTAGTACCCGGAGAAGTTGCCGGCGACGAATCCGGAGAGAATTCCGAGCGACGCGCCGCCTTCTTCCGCGGAGATGACGACTTCTTTTACGTGGCGGGATTCAGTGGAGGTGAATGATTTCACCAACTCTGGAATAAGCGCGCCAGCGAGAGTTCCGCAGGAGATGATCACGGCGAGCTTCCACCACTGGGTAGCGTCGGCGCCGAGGTCGGGAATGATGAAGTAGGAGACAAGGAAGGTGAGCGCGATCGAGACGATCGATGTGAGCCACACCAGAGTGGTGAGAGGGGTCTCGAAATTCATGTCATCGGCGTTGCCGAAGCGGCCCTTGGCGATGGCGGCGTTGAGGAAGTAGGAAACAGCGCTGGCCACCAGCATCATGACGCGCATGACGAAGATCCACACCAGCAGTTGCACTTGTACGGTGGGATTCTTCACGCCGAGAAGGATAAAGGTGATGAGAGCGACGCCGGTGACCCCGTAGGTTTCGAAGCCGTCGGCGGAGGGTCCAACGGAATCGCCGGCATTGTCGCCGGTGCAATCGGCGATGACGCCGGGGTTGCGGGCATCGTCTTCTTTAATTTTGAAGACGATCTTCATCAAGTCGGAGCCGATATCGGCAATTTTGGTGAAGATGCCGCCGGCGATACGAAGCGCGGCCGCGCCGAGAGATTCGCCGATAGCAAAGCCAATGAAGCAGGGTCCGGCGTAGTCGCCCGGAATGAAGAGAAGAATGATCAGCATGATGAGAAGCTCGACGCTGATGAGCATCATGCCGATGCTCATGCCAGCTTCGAGGGGAATCTGGTAGACGGGGAACGGCTTGCCGGGCAAAGCTGCGAAGGCGGTGCGAGAGTTGGCAAAGGTGTTGACACGAATGCCGAACCAGGCCACGCCGTAGCTGCCGGCGATGCCGACCAGACTGAAAGCGAGAATGATGGCGACGCGCATGGCTTCCATGTGCTGGAGCACGCCGAAATAAAGCAGGATGATGACCGCGATGAACGCCCACAACAGCAGAATGAATTTGCCCTGGGTAACGAGGTAGGTCTTGCACGTCTCGTAGATGAGCTCCGAAATTTCACGCATGGAGCGATGCACGGGCAGGTTCTTGAGCCGCATGTAGATGACCATGCCGAAGCCGAGGCCGAAGATGCAGAAGAGGATACCGATGAGGAGCAAGCGATGGCCATCGATGGCTCCGTTCAGGAAGCTGACCGAGGAAAGGTCAGGAAGTTTGAGGGAGGCTTCGCCGCCAGCTTCGCCGGCAGGTTGAGCGAGAGCTGTGGCGGCGCCGACTGTAAACAGCCCGGCCAAGGCTAGAGTCGTTTTCACGAAATTTTTTCTTATGCAACCAATCAGGAAAGCAGATACCACGCGTCGCTCTCGGAACGCGGAAGTGGACAGCCAGGTGCGCATAAATGAGTCCTCCAAATGAGTCGGTTTCAGGAATATACAAACGTGTTTAGGCACCGCCTTCCAGCCAAGCATCCCAAGTTCGAGCACGCTCGGTGCAGCATACGAGGGATCCATCGCCGGAATTCCGAACACGCTTCCACCGCAAAACCTTTAAGAACGGAGTGTTGGAGCTTGGCCGCGTCGGAGTTTGCCTGGGCCGACCGGAGGAATTAGGACTCTCCTTCGGACAACCCTACGCAAAACGGGCATTTATAACATGTTGCAACGACAGGGTCAATCGGGGGCGCGGGAATGCGGTGGACGCAAGACGCCAACTGGCCGAGATGGCATGCGATGCGGGGTTCGGCAAAGTGAGTCGAGGCCGTTGGTGGAAAAACCCATGATTTTGGAAGCGTGCGAGCCTTCCTGGACGTGTGCAGGTTCTTGCAACTATTCCAACACGGCGTGGTCTCAGTCTCACGAGCTTTGATCGTCGACTCACGGCCGACGTTTGAAGCTGCATTGCTGCGAAAGCCTTGTGCAGCACAGTATTCGGCGCTTGTAGTACTTTCTTCTCCATTGCATTACTTTCGTAACGAGCATAGACTCGGCGAGCCGTTTTGCTGTTGGCAAAACCAGCTTCTTGTCTTGGCAGAGAAAAACCCAGAGGAGGAATATAGTGAAAACAACGCTTTTCGCATTTGCGTTTGTAGTAGCGCTCAGCCTCTCAGCGATGGCAGCGGACTCCAAAAAGCCCGCCGCATCGATTCATCGTGCAGGCGACCCAAACATAAAGGTACCGCACGCCAGTGGCCCACCGACGGCCCCGCCAGCCCTTTGCAGCCCGTGCTTGTTCTACGGCGGCGACCTCGATGTCGCCAGTCCCAACGCTGCTGGAATGTCAGATGAGAACACCCTTCTGATCGTCGGCGGCTCCGGCACCTATAGCGCTGTCAACATTCCTA
This sequence comes from Acidobacteriaceae bacterium, assembly GCA_003140075.1. Classification (GTDB taxonomy): domain Bacteria; phylum Acidobacteriota; class Terriglobia; order Terriglobales; family Acidobacteriaceae; genus Sulfotelmatobacter. The sequence goes on from PLIO01000068.1 coordinate 14,093, forward strand.
CCGGTGTGACGGCGAGTGTGTACGGAATCCTGTACAACATCCAAGCCGACGCCGCTTTCGATCCACCACAAGGCACCTACGACATCCGCACTGGAGTTTCGGACGGTGATGGTGGAACCAGCATCGCATCGGGCACCGGGACCATCGAAGTCCAGGCAACTGGCCGCAATTTTCTCGGTCTGAGTGAATACACCGTGGCTCTATCGTTTACGCCGGCTATCACCCTTACGTCGGGCGAGTACTGGTTCAACGTCACGCCACAGTGCCTCAACACGCTGGATGGCAGCTGCAACGTTTTCCGCCAATTTTATTCCAACACAACTTCACTCGCTAACGGTGTTCACGCCGGCTGGCAGCCAATGGGCCAGCTGTACTTGAATTCCTCGTTCTTCGGATTCACCTATACCGACTGGTGCGATTCGAGCCTGGGCTTCAACTCGCAACAATGCGCATTCGGATCGTTCGGTCTGCGCGGAACGGAATAGTAAGCCGCTCGGAGTTGTGCTTCGAGATCGCACGGAACGGTTCCAGCGAGTTTCGCAGAGCCGTTGATGCTTAAAAAGATAGCGAAAAAATCGAACAGGAGGAATTCGAGTGAAAACGACGCTTTTCGCAGCAACTTTAGTGGTAGCTCTTAGTCTCTCCGCGGCAGCGGCGCAGAAACCGCCGGTGTCGCAACATCTGGCCGGCAGTGAAAGGGCGGGCTCACCCCCTACCATGACTCCGCCGGCCTTGTGCGACCCATGCTTGTTCTACGGCGGCGACCTTAGCCCGTCCGACCCCAACGCCGCCGGTCTGTCGAGTGAGGATACGTTGCTCATTTCCGGCAGCGCCACTTACGGTAATTTCGTCGTTCCCTCATCCCAGAGCGTGTTGGTTAGCGGAATCCTGTTTAACGTTCAGGCGGACGCGAACTTCGATCCTCTGACCGCCTCGTACGATGTCCGCCAGGGCATCACCGAAGGCGATGGTGGAACGGATCTTGAAACCGGCACCGCGAACATTGCAGTGGCGGCGACAGGCCGCAATTTCCTGGGCCTGAACGAGTACTCCGTGGCCGTCCAGTTGGCGACACCGCTAACCCTCGGTCCCGGCGCCTACTGGTTCAGCGTCACCCCGGAATGTTTGAACGGTGCGACGGACGGCAGCTGTAGCGTTGGAAGATTTTTCGTTTCCAACGTAACCGGCCGAACCGATAGCATTCACGGTTCAGGAGAACCCGGCGGGCAGATGTATTTTAACTCGTCTTACTTTGGGTTCACCTATGCCGACTGGTGCGATTCGTCCCTGGGACTGAACCCCCATCAATGCAACAGTCTCTCGTTCGGCCTACTCGGGAATGTAATCCCGTAGTAGCGGAACGGATTAAATCGGTTCGCGAGAACTGACAGAAGCCGGGGAGCGATCCCCGGCTTTCTTTTTTCTTGGTGGGAGTGTTCTGTTGGGCGTGAACCTGCCAACGAGAAGGCTAAGTCCAATAAGTACGGTCGAGCGAACGGTACTGGATGGCTTCGGCGATGTGCTTGGGTTCGATGGGCGCGGTTTCTTCGATGTCGGCAATGGTGCGCGCCACTTTCAGGATGCGGTCGTGGGCGCGGGCGCTGAGTCCCTGCTGCGTCATGGCGCGCTCCAGCAGACGTTCGCAGTCGGACGAAAGTTCGCAGAAGGTGCGGATGTGGCGGGATGACATTTGCGCGTTGCAGTAGATTTTTTCGCGGGATGAGGCGAAGCGATCAAGCTGCTTCTGGCGGGTGCGCATGACGCGCTCGCGGATTCTTGCCGAACTCTCCGGTTCGTTGGTGGAGCGCATTTCCTTGTAGTTCACCGCCGGAACGTCGATATGAATATCGATCCGGTCCATCAGCGGGCCGGAGATTTTCGAGATGTAGCGCTGGATCATCGGGGTGGTGCACTGGCATTCGCGGGTGCGGTCGTTGCGGAATCCGCGAGGGCAGGGATTCATCGCGGCGGCCAACATGAAGCGCGCGGGAAATGTCAGCGCCATGGCGGCGCGGGCGATGGTGACGGAGCCATCTTCGAGCGGCTGGCGCAGGACCTCGAGAACATTGCGGGGAAACTCGGGGAGTTCATCGAGAAAAAGCAATCCGTTGTGCGAGAGTGAGACTTCGCCGGGGCGCGGGATGATGCCGCCACCGATCAGACCGGCATCGGAAATGGTGTGGTGGGGCGCGCGGTACGGGCGCTTGCCCACCAGACCGCTGCCGGCGTCGAGCACTCCGGCGACGCTGTGGATCTTGGTGGTCTCNNAGCGCCTCTTCGAAAGTGAGCGGGGGCAGGATCGTCGGCATGCGCTTGGCCAGCATGGTTTTGCCGGAGCCCGGCGGGCCGATCATCAAAATGTTATGGCCTCCGGCGCAGGAGATTTCAATGGCGCGCTTGGCGGTTTGCTGGCCGCGAACATCTTTGAAGTCGACCAGGAATTCCTGCGATTCGCGCAGCAGCGCGTCGCCGTCGGCCTTTAGCGGAACGATTCCGTTGCCCGAGTTCACGAAGTGGATGACATCGAGCAACGAGCGCACCGGGTAGACATCGACTCCGCCGACCATGGCGGCTTCGCGGGCGTTGGCTTCGGGGACGACCAGCTTTGAAATCTTGCGGGTGCGGGCTTCGAGTGCGATCGGCAGCGTACCGCGAATGCCGCGGACGCCGCCGTCGAGCGATAGCTCCCCGATGAACAGGCAGTCGTTGATTTCCTTCTGGGTGAGGCCACCGTAGGCGCCGACGATGCCCAAAGCCATCGGCAGGTCGAATCCCGAGCCCTCCTTCTTTATATCGGCAGGTGCGAGATTGATGGTGATATGCGTGGGCGGGATGTCGTAGCCGCAGTTTTTCAGCGCGGCGCGCACGCGGTCACGGCTCTCGCGCACAGCGGCGTCGGGCAGGCCGACGGTGTGAAAGTGGTCCTGGTCGGTCTTGATGCCCGAGCAGTCGACTTCCACCTGAATAATGTTGGCGTCGATACCGTAAACTGCGGCGCTAAGGGTCTTGTAGAGCATGTACGCTCCGGGCGAGACCGTCTTTCGTTCTCTGTGCCGCCGTCGGCACACCAAGGCCTGATACCGGAATCTAGTCAGGATAGGCGGGCGCAGGCGGCCGGCGCAGTGACGGATGTCACAGGGGTGGGCTGTGGAGATAGGGACAAATTGCCGATTCGGGAATGACTCAACGCGAGGCTGTGAAATGCAGGACATGGGCTGTTTAGAGTTCTGTAATGGGTCTCCATCGACTACTGGCAAGCGGCTTGCAGGGGTGGTATGAACACCTTTCCTCTAAGACGTAGGCGATTGCGCCGTGGCGCTGAGGGGAGAGCAAACGGAGCGAGACCCAATTGAACCCAACCCGATTGGACCCAAGCAAGCTGATTCGCCCCCAGTATTCCGAGAATTTTCGCTGCATAGGCTCGGACTGCGAGGACACGTGCTGCCAAGGCTGGGGCATCCCCATCGATAAATCGGCTTATGAAAAGTACCGGAATCTTCCGGCGAGCGGGTTGCGAAACCTGATCCAAATCAGTTGTCTAATCACGCCGGAGGGAGCGGTGTGTCGGGATGGGTCGGGCCAGGCAGTCTCGAGGGCGGCGGTGTTCGCCAAGATCCGAATGACGGAATCCAACCAGTGTCCGATGCTTTCCGGCGACGGTCTTTACCGCATCCAGAGCGAGTTGGGCGCGGGGCATCTCTCGCAGATTTGCGCGACGTATCCGCGCATTGCGCACACGATTGACGGGATTGAGGAGAAAGCGCTGGCACTTTCGTGTCCGGAGGCGGCACGCGTAGTCCTGCTCAACCCCGGCTTGTTCAGCCGGGGCCACGCTGTTCCTCGACCGGCGGCGGGTCCGGTTGAACAACGCCATGAAGGCAATGGGGGTGGGCGCGCCGGTTCGCTGCAATCATGGCTGCGATCATGGTTCTGGCCCATCCGGGAATCGGTGCTGGGCGTGGTGCGGAATCGTAGTTACGCGCTTTGGCAGCGGCTGTTTCTGCTGGGCATTTTGTGCCGGCGGCTGGATTCCCTCGCCAAAGGCGAACTCGATCTTGTCGTGCCCGCATTTCTAACCGAGTTCGAAGCCTCGATCGCCTCCGGCAGCCTGCGAACGGCCATGGAAGCCATGGAAACCCTCCCCGCGGATCTTGCCTTACAGTTGGATGTGGTGCTGCGGCTGGCGGGGATGGTGCTGCAGTACTCCAGCATCCATCCACGCTTCGCGGAGTGTATCGAAGCGTTTAAAGTGGGGATCGGCAACGGTCCGGGGGCTACGTTGGAGTCGCTTGCTGCTCATTATGCCCAGTCCCACGATCAGTTCTATGCGCCGTTTTTTCGCCAGCATCCATTCATCCTGGAAAATTACCTGATCAACACCATCGTGCGCTGCCGCTTCCCTTTGCGAGAAGGAGCGCAACCCGGCGCATCGCCCTCGATGGCGCGTGAACATGCCCTGCTGACAGCGCAGTTCGCCTTGATGAAGGGATTGCTGATTGGCGTGGCCGGCTGTCATCGCGAAGCGTTTTCCACGGACCACGTGGTGCACACGGTGCAATCCGCTTCCCGACACTTCGAGCATCACCCCGACTTCCTCAATCAAGCCTACGCCCTGCTGGTGGAGAGCCAGATGGATGGCGCGCGGGGGCTGGCAATCCTGCTCAGGAACACGGAAGTGGATTCATCCAGGGCGGCAGCTGGCGATTCGCACACGGCATTTCCTCAGGCGAAGGCTTCTTGAGTCTGGAGCGTCTTTCCGGGATCGGCTCTGGCGGAGTTCCATCTTTAACGTACCCACTCCTGGGATTGCGGGCAAGTCGCCCCAATCGACCGCGATGTACCAAATTCTCCAACAACAACGGTTGTTCCGCCGCAGCGGTATAAGTAGGATGGTTTGAACAGTTGAAGGTCCTCGTTTCGTCTTTCTGCGAACGCGAGGTCAGATAAGTTTCCTATGACAGAGGCCTCTCCCGGTGCTCCTCGGCGCTCGCGTCCTCCGCAGAATCTCGAACGGGAAGAATCTCAGCTCTGGCGATGGATTCTGTTATTCATGGTGCTGCTGGCCGCGGGCTTTGCCTACCTTGCGTGGGAACGGCTGGAAAGCCTGCCTTACCACTTAGGACCGGCGGCGTTGGGTGTGCTGCTCTTGTCCGTGCTTCTGGCTGTCTACGCCTACGGCCGGCGCAAGGAAGTCGTCGAACTCAAGATCTTGCTGCAGGATCTGCAGGAACACGTGGGCGCGGCTCCGTCAGAAGATCAACTCGATCAACTGAACGAGCTGATTGCGCGCTCGCAGCGCAGCTTCAAGGAACTCATTGACTCATTCGAAGATGCGGCGTGCGCCGTGTCTTTGGACGGGACCTTGCGCACTGTTAACAAGAGCGTGAGCGAGCTGGTAGGGCTGCCTTACACGGCGATCGTGGGACACAAATTTTTCGACTTTCTGGAAGAGCCAACCCGCGCCAGCATAGAAGCAGGACTCCCGCGTTTTCTGGAAAAGAGACATTGGGCTGGGACCCTCCGCATACGTCTCAAGAACAATTCCCGGCCGCTCTACTTCGATTGCGTGCTCAACGCGATCGTGAAAAGCGGCGAGGTGGTGGGAGTCAGCGCGCTGGGGCGGGATGTGACCGGACAGCACGAAAAAGAACTGCGGTTCACGGAACTGTTCGAGACGCTTCAGGAAGGCGCGTATTTCAGCACGCCGGAAGGCCGGCTGCTCGACGCCAATCCTGCGTTAGTAAGTATTCTGGGCTATGCGACCAAGAATGAACTGCTCGCGCTCGACGCTGGCAAGTTGAACGTCGATCCGGCGGCAGAACCGGTGCTGGGCCGCGCCGCTGACGATCGCGGAGGAGTCCGGGCGCGGGAGATCACATTGCGGAAGAAAGACGGAACACCGGCGGTGTTTCTCGAATCTTCTCGCGCGGTGTGGGATGATGCGGGCAAATTGATTCGTTATCAGGGCACGCTGGTAGACGTCACGGAAAGGCGCAAGCTTGAGCGCCAAGTGCTGCAACAGGAGGAATTCCGCAAGCGGTTGCTGGAAGGCTTTCCCGACCTGATTGTCGTGGTCGATCTGCAGGAACGATACACGTTTGTGAGTTCCCGCGTTCGCGACCTGTTGGGGTACCAACCCGAGGATCTCTTAGGCAAGAAGATATCGGAAACCGAGGGTCGCTCCCCTGAACTGGTGGAACTCTACAACGACGTTGCCTCCAGCAGAAAGATTTTCGGCTCGGCGGAATACGGCACCCGGCGCCGCGATGGCAGCGGACGCACGATGCGGGCCTCGGCCAGCCAGTTCTTTGACGCCGATTCGAAGCTGGCCGGCGTGATCATTTCGGTTCACGACATCACGACGGAAAAGAAATTCGAGCAACAAATCGTGCAGAGCGAACGATTGGCTGCCATGGGTGCGATGATCGGCGGAGTTGCCCACGAGCTTAATAATCCCCTCACCAGCATTCTGGGAGTGAGCGAGCTTCTGCAAGATAGTCAAACCACGGATGCGGCGCAGAAGCAAATCGCCATATTGCAGCAGCAGGCGCGGCGCGCCGCCGAGATTGTCAAGAACCTGACCTATTTTTCCCGGCCTCAGTCGCCCGGCCAGACTCGGGTGAATCTGGCTGAGGTGGTCGAACGCACGCTCAACCTGCATGCTTATTCTCTGAGGAAGAACAGCATTACAGTGGACTTTCTGCGCGAGCCTGGGCTGCCCTACGTGCAAGGCGACCCACACCAACTGATGCAGGTGTTTCTGAATGTGATATTGAATGCAGAGCAGGCGATTCGCGAAGCTCGCGACCGGGGAACGTTACGCATCCGGTTGGGAACGAGCGGAGGATCCGTCTGGGCCAGCTTCCTGGACGACGGTCCGGGGATTCCGCCCGACATCCTGGCCAGCGTGTTCGATCCCTTCTATACGACGAAGCGTCCGGGGCGCGGAACCGGGCTCGGCCTCAGCATCTGCAAATCGGTGATGAAGGAACACAACGGCACCATCGAAGCCGCTAACGCTCCCGGAGGCGGAGCGGTTTTCACCGTGACGCTGCCGGTGGCGCCTCAAGCCAGCGGCGCCTAGTCTCTTTCCACCGCCATGGCCACGGCATTGCCTCCACCCAGGCACAGAGCGGCGATTCCACGCTTCGCATTGCGGCGAGACATTTCATAGATCAGAGTCACCAGCACGCGCGCGCCACTGGCTCCGATAGGATGGCCGATGGCGACCGCGCCGCCATTCACGTTCACGTTGTTGAAATCAAGCCCAAGCTCTCGCATCACGCCCAGCGCCTGCACCGAGAAAGCTTCGTTGAGTTCGTACAGATCAACGTCTTCGTTCTTCCACCCGGTCTTTTCCCAGATTTTTCTCACCGCATCGACGGGAGCCATCATGACCCATTTGGGTTCGACCCCGCTGGTGGCCTGCGCCACAATTCTCACCATCGGTTGGACGCCCAGTTCCTTCGCGCGCTGCGCGCTGGTCACCACCACGGCCGCGGCTCCGTCATTCACTCCAGGCGCGTTGCCGGCGGTCACGGTTCCGTCTTTCTTGAACGCCGGCTTCAATGAACGGAGAACCTCGATCGTCGTGTCCTCGCGTGGGGATTCGTCCTTCTCAAACAGCACCGGAGACGCGCCTTTCTTCTTCGCGGGAATTTCTACCGGCACAATCTGCGATTTGAACCGGCACTCCTTCATTGCAGCTACCGCTTTGCGGTGCGAGTGGACCGCGAACTCATCCTGCTCTTCTCGGGTGATACCGTATCTTTCCGCCACGTTCTCGCCGGTGATGCCCATGTGATAGTCGTTGTAGATGTCCCACAGTCCGTCGTGCACCATGGAATCGATCACTTGCCCGTTTCCCAGCCGGTATCCCTTGCGCGCCTGCGGCAGCAGGTAAGGAGCGTTGGTCATCGATTCCATGCCGCCCGCCACCACGATAGAACTGTTTCCGGTCTGCACCGCTTGCGCCGCAAGAGCCACCGCTTTCAATCCGGAGCCACAAACTTTGTTGATTGTCATGGCACCTGTTGCGGGCGACAATCCCGCGAAGATTGCCGCTTGCCGCGCGGGGTTTTGCCCCAGTCCGGCAGGGAGCACATTGCCCATGATGCATTCGTCGACTTGATCGGAATTCAATCCAGCGCGCTTCACCGCCTCTCGCACCACGACCGCGCCCAACTGCGGAGCGCTTAAATCGGTGAGGCTGCCCTGAAATTTTCCTACCGCAGTACGACAACCAGAAATGATGACAACATCATCGAAAGCCGCCATTGATCATGCTCCCGCGAAGATTTCGCAACCTCATTATAGATGCGTCATCCTCGAAAATGATCGAAAACAATGAATGCCCCACGACCAGTCACGGGACAAGTGGATCACGCACGCGCGAACGGTTCGGACTCGTGCGCGGTCGATCATCGTTGCACTTCGTCGGTTGCGAGGGGCTTGCTCGCAATGTGTTTTCGTGATGAGCTGTGGGCTTTTTGTCGTTCACTCGCAACTCCCGGTGACTTTGGTACAACACCGCACGCTATACCTCATGCATTTTTTTCTTGACTTCANNTTTCATTAACTCTATACAATCAAATAGTTGCAACAAACGATCGTTGCAGATTTTTCCATGAAAAATGGAAAGGGAGAATAGAAACCTATGGCAACCTAGAAAAAGGCAAAGAAGAAAAAGAAGCATTAAGAAGGTCAGTACGAAGTCAAGCAAAGGGGACGCCGAAAGCGTCCCCTAAGTTTTTGTGGTGGAGATCGAGTGGGGCGTCGATGAATCCAGCGATTTCGGAATACCCTTCACGACATTCGGAACTCGTTTTTCCCTGGCCGGACACAATCCACGAAACGCGCAGAAACTGCAGTGAAAGTCGGGTTTAGGTTGGAAGTTCCCTTCGGCGATGCCGCGTGCCACAGCCAGCACGCGGTCCCTCGCCTCGCTCAGCTGAAACTCGGTGCGTTTGGAAAAAATAGGGACGTTGCCTTCGAGATTGTGAAACACCAACGCGCCTACGCGGTATCCCCACTTTTCACGCGCGGCCATGGCGTAGATCGAGAGCTGCAGACTCTCGTCGGCGTCTTCCTGCGATCGAGCCTTGCCGGTCTTGTAATCCACAATGGCAATGCTTCCATCGGCCGCTTGATCGATTCGGTCGATTCGTCCCGCAACCTTCGTCCCCGCGATCTGGACTTCGAACCATTCTTCGGTGTGCAGAACATCGAGTTTGGGAGAGGAACGCGTCCCCTCTAAGAATTCGTGTAACTGCTGCAGACCTTGCTTCAAGTACAGGTCGCGCTGATAGTCGTCCTGGATGCCAGCCACACCCGGATCGTCACGAAACAGTTGCAGCAGTTCGTCGTCGCTCTTTGTCCTGCCCAGACGCACGGAATCGTAATAGGTTCGTAGCACACGATGCATGGCTGCGCCGTACTGCATGGCCGCATGGACCTCCCGCGCCAGCTTCCACTCGCGCTCAAACTTAAATTGCAAGGGACACATCTCATAGGTTTCCACGGCCGAGGCGCTCAGACGTGCATCGAGTCCTTCGATTGGCGCGAGGGCAAGCCACTCCGGCAAGCGCGAGCCTTCGGCAAGAGCTGGGTCGGCCCCGGCGGCAATCTCGATCAGCTCGGGCTGCGAAGGCAACGCCTGCCGCGACCTGAGCCAGGGTTCGAGGCCCGGGTTGCCGATGAGTTCGCGCATCAGTCCGGCTGGAGTCTTGTCGCGGCCGATTCCCTGCTTTCCGTAGATGTGCAGCGAATCCCTGGCGCGCGTCATCGCCACGTAGAAAAGTCGGCGCTCTTCCTGATCGTAGAGGGTCTTATCATCGGCGGCTGCGGCGGAGTCCGGATCGCGCAGCTCTCGGGGAAACTCCACCAGCGTTTCGCGGTAGCTGGCGGGGAACGAACCCCGTGTGGCGCGCAGGATGAAAACGTGAGGGAACTCGAGTCCTTTCGCTCCGTGCGCGGTCATCAGGCGCACGGCGTCCTCGTCGTCCTTCGAAGCCATCGGAATCACGCCACCGGCTTGGCGAAAATAATCGAGGTATTCGATCCATTCGCCCAGCTCCTTCGTTTTGGTGGTTTTCTTCTGCTCCCATTCGCCGGCGAACTTCAAAGCCGCTTGCAGGATGGCCGAGTTGAGGTCGAGGCCGAACTGCTTGCCAATGAGTTGCAGAGCGGCGCGCGTTGTCGCTTTCTTCCGCGTGACCTCATCGCGGGCTTGGCGAACGCACGCGAGCACTGCGGGTCCCCCGGCAACGCCGTCGAGGACCGATGCGAGCGGAACCACAACTCCGTCTTTCGATTCCTTCGCGATCGCACGCAGCGCGGCGCGAAGTTGCTCGGGATCGACATTGAACTGCGGCAGCGCGGCCACGCGAAAAAGGCTGGCATCGGATGCGAGATCGACCACCACCGCGACACAGGCAAACAGGTCCCGTACCTCGGGGGTATCGCTTACGTCCATGTTCTCGATGGAGAAAGGAATGCTCCGCTCGGCCAGTTGCTGCACCACATCGTCGCGGTGGATATGCGAGCGGTAGAGAACGCCGAAGTCTTTCCACTTGCAACGTGTGCGCCGCCTGGTCTCTTCGATGATGCCGGCCACGTCCGGCGCTTCGGCATCCTTACCGGCGAAAGAGATCGCTTCGGCCGGGAAGGTAGCCAGCGTTCTTCCTTCCTTCGTCGCGTCCTCCTCGCGCGCGGACTCCAGAGGAATTCGCCGGTAGGCAAGAGCGTCGTTTGCGGCAAACACGGGAGGATTTTTGTCGACCACAGCGAAGGCGCATTGCAGAATTGGAGTGGTGGAGCGGCGGTTTTTGCCCAGCACTACCAACTTCGTCCGAGGAAAATGCCGGCGGAACAGGTGGAACGCCGCGCTGGACGCGCCCCGGAAACGGTAGATGGCCTGATCCGGGTCTCCGACGCCGAAGACGTTCGCTTCGGTTCCGGCGAGCGCCGCCAGAATCTTGATCTGCGCGAAGTTGGCATCCTGAAATTCGTCGACCAGAGTGAAGCGAGTGCGGGCGCGTTCCGCGACCAGCAGATTTTCATCGCTCACGAGCAGTTCGTGCGCCCGCGTGATCATGTGGCCGAATGTACCTAGATTTTCTTCGCGCAGCCAGCGCTCGCTGGTGGCAAACACGCGGGCAATTTCCTGGCAGCGCCCGATCACCTCGTCATCGCTCAACTGATCCTTTGACTTCGCAACTCTTGGAACGGGCAGTTCGCCGCGCTCCAGCCGCGCAACATACTCCGCGTATTTTTCCGGCGTCACCAGTTCGTCGTGGCACCGGCTGAGAAAACCGAGCAGGTCGTTGAGGAACTGTGCCACGTTTGCGGCGCGGACGTAGTGTTCGAGATGAAGCTCATGAATTCGCTTGCGCAGGTAGATCCACAGATCTTTTTCGTCGAGCACGCCGAAGTCTTTTCCGGCGCGCTTCAGCAGGTCGAGGCAATAGTCGTGAAACGTTGCCGCATGAATCTGCTTGCCGAGGAGCCCGCTCACGCGGTCACGCATCTCGCCGGCTGCGGCTACGGTGTAGGTGAGGGCGAGCACTTCGTCCGGTTTAGCGTGTCCCTGCTGGATAAGACGGGCGATGCGGTGGATCAGGACCGAGGTCTTGCCGGTGCCGGCGCCCGCCACGACCAGCATCGGTCCGTGGACGTGTTCGATCGCATCGCGCTGGTGATCGTCAGGAGCGAACGGTGCGGAATGAGATTGTGCTTTGGAGACAACCATCGCGGGTCAGAATACCACTGTGGTCGGCAGCGTGCAGGAAACGAAACAGTGGGGCATTTACAACGAGTACAGCAAGGAGGAAACAACCGCTATCGCAGCGATTGCGGCCGTCTCAGCGCGGAGAATCGTATCGCCGAGCGATGCCGAAATCCATCCCGCCTGCTGAAACGAATGCAATTCGTCTACGGTCCAGCCGCCTTCGGGACCAATGGCCAAAACAATCCCTTCTTCTGCGGTCTGCGTCACAACGTCGCGCAGCAAGGTTTTCGCTTCCGATTCGGCCAGTAGGATCCGCAGAGCCCCGGGGAGATTCAGAGCGTCCGCAACCTTGAGCGGAGCCGCAATTTCCGGTGGAGAGGAGCGGCGCGACTGTTCCGCCGCCTGCCGCGAAATCCGCCGCCAACGCTCTGCTCGTTTCGCCGAGGCAGCGGCGAGATGCGAATCCGTTCGCCGCGAGATCACGGGCATAATTCGGGAGACGCCCAACTCCGTGCACTTTTCGATCGCCCACTCCATGCGGTCGAACTTGAACACCGCGAGAACAAGGGTAATTTCGGGCAAGCTCATAGCGGAAACTTCTTCGGCTAGGTCGAACTCAACGCGATCGTCGCTGACCGATCTTATTCGGCCGCGGCGCACGACCGTGCCCGCGGCAATGTCGAAATTCTGCCCAATTCTAGCGCGCAGGACGCGTGCCAGATGATCGGCGTGCGCGCCGAGCAGAGCGGCACGATCTCCAGCAACTTCGTCGGCGATGAAGCGGCGGCGGGTCACGGGTCAGTTCTCAGTTCTCAGTTCTCAGTTCTCAGTTAAGCGAAGCTCAGAAGCGCGCACAGGGTTCTTATTTGTTATGTGTTTTGAAAGTGAAAGGGCAATCTGATTCCGGTTTTGCTGAGAACTGAGAACTGGGAACTGAAAACTCTTTTACCCGAACATATTCTTCACTTTTCCGAGCAGCGACCGCGTCATCGGTTGATTGTCCACCTTCGCGGTAGTCTCTAGTTCCTGGAGAAGCTCTTTCTGGCGTTTGCTCAGCTTGCTGGGAATCTGCACACGCACTTCCACGTAGAGGTCACCCTTGCCGTGTCCATTGAGCACCGGCACGCCCTTGTTGCGGATGCGGAAAGTGGAGCCGGGCTGGGTTCCTTCGGGGATCTTGAGCGTGTGCTCGCCTTCAAGAGTGGGCACGCGAATTTCGGCGCCCATCGCCGCTTGCGTTACGGACAGCGGGACGGCGCAGTGCAAATCGTTCCCTTCCCGCACAAAAAACGGATGCTCCTTCACATGCAACACGATGTAGAGATCACCCGCCGGTCCTCCGAAGGGGCCGGTCTCGCCTCCGCCGGTAAAGCGGATGCGGGTCCCGTCTTCCACACCCGCGGGAATCTTCGCGTCGACCGAGCGCTGGCGCAGAATCCGGCCTTCGCCTTTGCACTTGGGGCAAGGATCGGTAATCACGCTGCCCGTTCCCTGGCAGGAAGGACAAGTCCGCGCGATGCTGAAGAAGCCTTGCTGATAGCGCACCTGGCCGCGGCCAGAACAGGACCGGCAGGCGGTAGGGCCTTTGCCGGTCGCCGTACCTGAACCGCGGCACTCCTCGCAGGCTTCGTGACGGCGAACCATCACGCGAGTTTCCGTGCCGAAGGCAGCTTCCTCGAACTCGATGCTCAGATCTTCGCGCAGGTCCGCGCCACGCTGCACCCGGCTGCGGCGGCGTCCACCGCCTCCAAAGGCGTCCCCGAAACCGAAGAATTCACCAAAAATCTCGCCGAAGTCCTGGAACCCCGTAGGGTCGAAACCCGCGCCCGGCCCGCCCGCATTACCTACTCCGGCGTGGCCGTAACGGTCGTAGAGCGACCGCTTTTCGGAATCAGCGAGAATCGCGTAAGCCTCCGTAACTTCTTTGAAGCGTTCTTCCGCATCCGGATTGTTCGGGTTCCGGTCGGGGTGGTGCTGCATGGCGAGCCTGCGATAAGCGCTCTTCAGTTCAACTTCCGTGACCGTGCGGCTCACGCCAAGCACTTCGTAATAATCGCGTTTTGCGTTCGTGGCCAGAACAGGCGCCTTTCTGATCAAAAAATATTATGAAAACAAATCAGGCTGGAAAACCTAACTTCTTTTTTGCTTATCTCCCCGGATTCTTCGCCACCTTCACCATCGCAGGCCGCAGCAGGCGATCCTTGAATTTATAACCGCGCTGCAATTCCTCGATCACCTGATGGTCGGGAGCTTCGCTGGTCTCCACCATTTCGATGGCCTCGTGGTAATGCGGATCGAACGGTTCCCCCTTCGACACAATCGCGTTCACCGAAAGCTTTGCCAGCCCAGCCTGCAGTTGCTTGTAAATCAACTCCACTCCGCTACGGAGCTCAGCCGCGTCCGATTTCACCTGCAGGGCGCGCTCCATGCTGTCCATCACGGGCAACAATGACTTGATCGCATCCGCCACGGCATAGTCGCGAGATTCCTGCTGCTCCTTGATCCCGCGCTTGCGCGCGTTATCGAATTCCGCCTGCGCCCGCGCCAGCCGGTCGAGCAGAGAATCACGCTCCGCCCTCAGCTTTTGCAATTCCGCCTCCGCGCCAGACGATTCCCTGCTCGCCGCTGCTTCCGCTACGGTGTCATTCCCATCATCCCCCGCCGGCACTTCGTGATCCAAATCCAGCCCGGCGTTTTGTGCTTCCGACTTGCCGTTCGCTTTAGCCATAACCACAATGATTACTCCGATTCGTTCAGGATTTTGTCAAAGAGGCGCGCCATGTAGGAAACGGCGGTCATCGTGTGCTGGTAATCCATCCGCATCGGGCCAATCACGGCCAGCGACCCGACCATGTCGCTGCCAGACCGCGCGGGGGCTCCGATCAGCACGAAGTTCTGCATGGAGGGCAGTGCATCATCCAGGCCGATCACCACCCGCACGGCCTCCTGCTTCACGTCGAGGTAGGCTCCGAGGAGTTGCGCCACTTTTTCTTTCTCCTCCAGAGTCTGCAGCATTTCCTGCAGACGCTTGCGATCTTCCTGGCCGGTCACCAGGTTGGCCGCGCCCTCCACGAACACCACCTGCGCTCCGGTTTCAGAAGCAAGCGCTCCCTGCTTGTAGAGTTGCTCAATCGAATTCATCAGGCGGTCGTACTCGCTGCGTTCCTGCTCAATCCGGCGCGAAAGTTCGGCGCGCATGGACTCCATGGTCCAGCCGCGAAAATTGTCGTTGATGTACCGCGCAGCGAGATCCAGCTCGGCCTGGGGCAAATCGAGCCGCAGGACGCGGTCGCGAACCAATCCCGAACGCGTCACCAACACCGCCAGCACCTTCTGATCGCCCAGGCGCGAGAAATACACATGCTCCAACGCATTCCTTGCGCCGCTGGTGGCCACGGTCACGCCCACATTCCGCGAGATCAGCGAAAGCACACGCGAAGTGCGCTCCATGAATTCCTGCACATCGCTGATGCCCGCCAGCGAATCGGAAATCATGCTCTCTTCCTGCGGGGCCAGCTTGGCTGTTCCCGTGATCTGTTCCACGTAGTACCGGTATGCGTCGGTGGTCGGAACGCGGCCCGACGAGGTATGCGTCTGCTCGAGAAAGCCGGCCTCCGACAAATCCGCCATCACATTGCGAATCGTAGCCGGACTGAGACCTTCGCGGTTCGACCGCGACAGCGTTCGCGAACCCACCGGCTCGCCCGTGGAAATGAAAGTCTCCACGATCGCGGTGAGAACTTCGCGCTCGCGCTTGCCGATATTTGGGTCGGATGGCATTTAAACTACTGGGCTTGCTCAGGCGTTGTCGAAGCGATGGTCCCGGACCGGGCCGGGTCCTCCAACTTAGCATTTCCAGCTAACTGTTTTAGATGCAGAAACTTAGCTTTGGACGCAAAGCCCGCTCTGCTTGGATTCTAGGAAGCCACTTGCGTCCTGTCAAGGAGTGTATTGTGCCTGCCGGGCAGCGGTGAAATGTAGACGTGCAGCCGAGGTCAATACGTGTAATCGCTGATTTCAACAGTTAAGGAATAGACTCAATCGCGGGGCGTTGAACGGGAGAGTTGAACGGGAAGATCGCATTCTTGAAAAATCTCCCGCAAATCGTAAGATGCCAGTGCAAGTGACTCCGCGCCTATGACCCGACCAACGACGCAGGCAATCTCACCGTTCTTCATCGTCAGCAACGTCGACCAAACCATCGCTTTTTACCGCGACAAGCTTGGCTTCGAGACCAGATTCCAGCAGCCGGATCGAGACCCTTTTTTCGCCATCATCGGCCGCGACGGAGCACAGATCTTCGTCAAGTCCCAGAAAGACGTGCCGCCACTGCCAAACTCCAAGCGTCATCCCCACCTGCGGTTGGATGCCTTCGTCTATGCCCCAGACCCCGAAGCGCTCGCCGCCGAATTTGCCGACCGATTTGCCGACGGTGGGGCAGCATTCAGCGTGCCCCTTCAGGATACCCACGACGGTCTTCGCGGCTTCGAGATTCGCGACCCTGACGGCTACGTCTTGTTCTTCGGTCGACCCAGGTAGATGGCTGCGCAGCGATGCGTCGGGCAATGAGTGTGAAGGTGTTTACGTCGATTCGGTGCATCAGGTCGATAGTCTCTAAAAGGTGATCGAACCATATATCGGCGCACCGAATCGCCAGCAAGCGATGTGATGTTGCTTCAGCCGCGGCCAAGAAGACTGTAAAGCAAGAGTCCCAACACGATCAGGGTGAAAACGACATACTTCCAGTCACGTTGATAGAAAAATGCGAAAACTGAAAATGTAACCCGGGCTATTGGCGTAGCGATTAGAAGTAAGAGTCCGAGCTGAATTAATCCTCGTCCGTGAAAGGCTATCGCATCGTTGAAAATCCCGGAAATCGTACGCAGGCTTTGAGGTTCACTTTGGAAGACGCGATAGTTGAATGCAGGAAAAGGAAAACGAGCAAGATAAACTACACCTCCCACCAACACGACGCTGGCCGCAAGAAGTACGCCGCTCCGTAAGAGCAATCCCATCAACTCGTCTATCCTCTTGTCGCTTTGCGCAGGTCCGCTATTCATTGTTATCCCCTGGTTCATTAGATTTTGCCCGCAAGCCCGCTGTAGATCATCAAGACTGCAAGAGCGCCGATTACGACGGTGAAGACGATACGCAAAACTTGCACTTCTGCCCCGGCCAGGGCGCGCGCGCCTGCGATCGATCCGGCCAGAACCCCGAGCATCACGGGCATCGCGAGGCCCGGATCGATGTAACCTCGGCCCAAATAGATTCCCGCCCCTGCGGCGGCGGTCACCCCGATCATAAAATTGGAAGTCGTGGTTGATACCTTGAATGGGAGCCCCATTGCCTTGTCCATGGCAAGGACCTTCACCGCGCCAGACCCGATTCCTAACAGGCCAGACAATACGCCCGCGACTATCATCAACAAGAAGGCCATTGGCACTCCCCGAACGTGATAGCTCTTGAGACCGGTGCTCGTCGGATACGTACTGTCCAGGCGGAGCCAAGTCGCAATCCGGTCGGGGCCTTTGTCCTGATTTGAAGGAGAGCCCCCGCGGAATGAAACGAATGCTGAATAGATCAGCACAAGGCCAAAAATGACTGCGATCACCGACGCATGTAAGTACACTACGAGAGAAGCCCCGACCAGCGCGCCCGCGGTCGTTGCCATTTCCAAAAACATTCCTACGCGAATATTCGAATATCCTTCGCGCACGTAGGCTGCCGCAGCTCCGCTGGATGTGGCAATTACTGAAACTAGCGCTGCACCAATCGCATAGTGAATGTCCACGTGAAAGATAACCGCTAGTAGCGGCACGATAACAAATGATCCGCCGAGTCCAGTCAGCGCGCCAAGGAACCCGGCAAGGAGCGATCCTGCGAAAATCAACGCCGTGAATTCCAGAGAGCCCATTTAAGAAGTTGTTCCTCTAAACACTATTTGGGTTGCATGGTAACTTGCACAACCTTTCGTTCACCAGGCTCAAGATGCAAGGTTGGATCGGACGGGTTCGAATAGAACCAATTCTTGTAATCCTTGGCCGTAACCTCAAGCAAGACGTCGAAGAGCGGGCTAACCGGAACTTCCCAGTCTCCTTGGTCGGTTTGTGGGAAATATGCTGTGCCGGCTGATCCAGCGCCGCCGCCTTCGGCCCCAACCGTCCTGACCATAAAGCCCTCGACCGCCTTGCCGGTGATGCGGTCGCTCACGGTAAGTACCAACACGGCTGGCTTAGGCCCCACCTTCAGCCGAACATGAGCAGTGGGGTTCGCTGCGGTCAGCACGACCGTCTGCTTGTATGGACTGGCCTCGTTGTACCAGTAACCGGATAAGGGCGCAGAAGCGTTCAGTTCAACTTTTCCGAGAGGTAGCTGAGTTAGCTCGAACTCTCCGTTCGGAACGTTCGAACTCGCGGTGCTTCTGCTTGCGCCATTCTCCGTCACAACCAAATAGCTGACCGAGGGCCCGAGTAACGGTTTGCCATCCTCATCCACGACTGTGCCAACAATGCTGCCGGGTTCTTTTGCTGGTTGGGAAACCTGGTCAACCTGAGCGGAACACGGAAACGCCAGCAGGGCGCCGACGCAGATCAGTAAAAAGCGGCCCATAGAAACTCCTTAAGAGCCAAGTTTGCAGGAGTTATAACATACATGGCGAAAGGTAACAACCGGATATCCTTAACGCAAAAATAGGGCGACCAGCCCTACTTTTTCTTCTCGAATCCGCGTCCTACCCGGAACACATGCCCATCCGGATGCCTCAGGTGCATCTCGCGGACGTTCCACGGCATATCGGTGGGTGGAAATGTGACCTCCAGCCCGGCGGCGACGCAATGCTTGTGCATCTCGTCCACGTCGTCCACCCAGACCGACATCCAGACGCCCTTGTCGCCCTCTTCGTCTCCCTGCTGCTGAAACGTGGTGGTGTTGGCGCCGCGCCCGCGGCCTCCCTGCGCCCCCTGACAAAGAAAGATGCACACTTCCTTACCCGATCCAACCGCACCAAACGTAGGAGGCGTTCCCCAGTCCCACAATTTCTTCCATCCCCACTTTTCAAACCACGCCACCGTGCCGGCGATGTCGGACACGTTCAATATCGGAGTCAAACCCTTGGCTTCCATAATCGAAGAAGGATAACACCCGGCGGACCGAGGGATTTGGCCTACTGTTGCAAAATCCCGATTGCTGTCATTGACCACGCCCGAGGGTTTTGAGCGCCTTCACAGTACGTACATACGAAGCATCCACCAGACAAGGAATATCGCGACGATGGCCCCCGCGATGTGAACTATCCAGTCGCCAGCTGTTTTCGGTTTCCCAAAATTGAACATGCGGTAATGGTAGCAGCCCCCTCCCCGCAGGTGGCGTAACGCCATTACACGCATTGACCCGCGCGGCGCGCCCGGAGAAAGCTGAGGCTGCCTACGGCGCTTTCCCGAACCATTCGTCGAACCATTCGAGGGTGCGCAGCGCGTAATCGCGTGAGTCCGCGGGCTTTATAAACATGTGCCCTTCGTTCGGATAGACCACCAGCTTTGTCGGCACGTGCAGATCCGCGAGCGCATGCCACCATTCCACCGATTGCTCCATGGGCACTTCGCCATCCCGATCGCCAACCAGGATCAGCGTCGGAGTCTTCACCGCCTTGACGAAGTGCATGGGATCGCTCTTGGCGTACACGACAGCATCGTCGTATACCGATGCGCCGAAGAACGGAATCATCCACTCATCGATGTCGTTGAGACCGTAGTAGCTGAGCCAATCGGAGAGGCCGGCGCCGGCGACTGCGGCCGAGAATCGCTGCGTTTGAGTTTCAGCCCACATCGTCATGTATCCGCCGTAGCTGTGACCGCGAATGCCGATGCGCTTGGTATCGATCGGAAACTCTTTCGAAATGGCATCCACTCCCGCCATGATGTCGCGGTAATCGCCGCCGCCGAAATCCCTTACGTTGCCTTGCGTAAAGTTTTCTCCTTGTCCATAGCTGCCGCGCGGATTGGGACAGAGAGAAAAGTAGCCCATCGCCGAAAGCGGGCCCATGCCACGCTCGTCCCAGTGCGAAACGCAAGCAGCGGACGGGCCTCCATGCACGCTGACCACGAGGGGATATTTTTTGCCGGGAGCAAAGTCCTTGGGCAACATCAGCCATCCCTGCACTCTCGTCGCGCCGTTCATCCAATGCACATTCCGCATCTCGCCCCATGCCGGCTTAATCTCGGCATTCAGCGTCGTAAGTTGCTTCCACTTTCCAATCGCGCCGGACCAGACCTCCGGAGGAGTGTTCGCGGATTGACGGACAATGGCAGTCGTAAGTTCATCGGCGGATTTGCTTGAGGCCCACGCGTCGCCGGCGGGATAAGCCACTTCTTCGCCCTTCCAGAGCGTCTGGACAGCGCCCCCTTGAGCGCTGACGCTGGCAAAACCGTAATTCCCGTCGACGTTCTCGGCGAACAGGATGCGATCGGGAGCCGACCATACCAGCGCATACGGAGATGATTGAATGCCGGAAGTCAGATTCCGCGCCGGCTCCCCCGTGATCGGGACTACATAGACATCGCCACCGGTTGAGCCTTCGTCGCTCATCAGTCCTTCGATGAACGCGACCGTTTTCCCGTCGGGAGAGACCCGGGGATCGGCGATTTGCAGCTTCGGCTTGTAAATGTCGCGCATCTCGCCAGTCTGCGCATTCACCAGATAAAGGTGCGCGACCCACCAGTTGGCGTCGCCGGAGCCATGCGCCGCGCTTGCCACCCAGGATTTTCCATCGGGAGTCCATTCGTACTCGTAGACATACATATCGGCGGGCGTAACCTGCGTGAGATGGTCTGTGCCTCGATCGATGGTCGTAATACGCTGCTCGAAGATCTTCTGGTCGATGACGCCCGAGAGCGGTGTCATGGGTTGCAGCGGGCCCGCGACGCGCGGCATACCCTCAATGAATAGAAGCGCGAGCTTCGATCCATCGGGAGAGAATCGCGGAGCCTGAACGTAGCCTTTCATTTCCGCATGCTTGGCGAGAGCGCTGCCATCGGCTGCGGAGGTCCAGACTTGAGCGGCGGGAACGTCTCCGGGAAGGTCGGCGAGGAAAGCGATACGTTTACTGTCCGCGGACCAAGCCACATCGCGAAGCGCAAGGTTGCCTTCCGCCGCGATCGCGTGCAAAGAGCCATCCCCGACAAGCGTGACCGTGATTTTTCCGTCCACGATGTAGGCGACCTGGCTTCCGTCGGGGGAGAGCGCGACCTGATCGATCTTCTTGGCGTGCGGCAGGGAGTCAAGCACCGCTGCGGCGCGAGACCGTGCGGTTTCGTCTTGCGCAAAAAGGGAACCACAGATGAGTAAGAATGCGGTGATGGAGAAGACAATCGAGCGGCGGGAGATCGAGTTGGTTCGTGGATTCATGGCTGAAGGAGTATACCCGACCGGAATCCGGCCTTGCATCTTCCCCTGAGCGGCCGTCTCCGCGTATCCTCAACTTCCGTGATGCGGGCATTTTCTATGAAATCCAAGCCTCAGATCGCCGTCGTCGGAGCAGGCGCCTTCGGCGGCTGGACCGCTCTTCACCTGCTCGAACGCGGAGCCCGCGTCACCTTGCTCGACGCCTGGGGACCAGGCAACTCGCGCGCGTCTTCAGGCGGCGAAACCCGCATTATGCGCGGCACCTACGGGCCTGCGCAGCCTTACACCAAATTAGCGGCCCGCTCGCTGAAGTTGTGGGCGGAGTATGAGCGACGCTGGAAGCGGCGGTTCCTGCATCGCACCGGCGTCCTGTGGATGGTCAGCAGCCGCGACGATGCGTACGAGCGGGGCTCGCTCGATGTGCTTCGGCAAGCTCGGATCAAGTTTCAGGAACTCTCTACGCCAGAGATGAAGAAACGCTGGCCGCAGATTAACTTCTCAGATGTTCGCTGGGGAATCTTCGAACCTGCGTGCGGATACATCGACGCGCGAGTTAGTTGCCAGGCAGTAGTCGATGCGTTTGTCGCGGGAGGCGGCAAATATCGGCAACTCGCCGTTTCACCGGATGACCTGGAGAATGCGCCCCTGCATAACTTGACTCTTTCCGACGGCTCGCGGCTCAAGACCGATCACTACATCTTCGCCTGCGGACCATGGCTGGGCAATCTGTTTCCTGAGACTCTGGGTCGGCTCATTCGTCCCACCAAGCAGGACATTTTTTTCTTTGGCGCACCCGCCGGAGAGTCGCGCTTTACCGACGCGCATCTTCCAGTGTGGGGCGATCACGGCGAGCGTTTTTTTTACGGCATTCCAGGCAGCGACCGCCCCGGCTTCAAAGTAGCCGACGACACGCGCGGCCGCGCTTTCGATCCCACATCCGGCGAGCGAGTCGCTAGTCAAGCAACACTGAAGCGCGTTCGCGAATATATTGCTTTCCGCTTTCCCGCGATGAAAGGCGCTCCGTTGATCGAGACGCGTGTCTGCCAATACGAGCAGACTCCCGACAGCAATTTCATTGTGGATCGGCATCCCCGAATGAAAAACGTTTGGCTGCTGGGCGGCGGGTCGGGGCACGGGTTCAAGCATGGGCCGGCGCTGGGGGAGATGATGGCGGAGATGATTTTGAAGGATGGCGAAGCGGATGCGCAATGGCGGCTGTCGCGGTTCCCGATGCGGCCGAAAAAGTCAACCGCGTAAACACAGGAGACACAGAGTCACTTACCCTGTGTTCCCCCGTGTCCCCTGTGTTTAAGTCTTTGACTACTGAATCTGAATCACGCTCGCCGATTCGCCAGCTTTGATCTCTCCCACGCGCCCGGCAACCTTCCGAGCGAACGCGAAGATCGACTTGGCATGGGGTGAATTCTCGCCCTCGAGCACGACCGGCTTACCGCCGTCGCCGGACTTGCGCACTTCGGGATCGAGTTCGATGCTGCCGAGGAATGGCACGCCGAACTGCTTCGCCATATTTTCCGCGCCGCCGCGGGAGAAGATATCAATCTCGTGGTTGCAATGCGGGCATACGAAATAACTCATGTTCTCGACCACGCCCACCAGATCCACCTTCATCTGCCGAAACATTTCGATGGCTTTGCGCGCATCCTGCAACGAAACGTCGGAGGGAGTGGAGACCACTACGGCACCCGTCAGTGGCACCGATTGCACCAGCGACAACGCGATGTCGCCCGTGCCCGGCGGCAGGTCGATGACCATGTAATCGAGATGTCCCCAGTCCACTTGTCCCAGAAACTGCTTCACGATCTGGTGCAGCATGGGACCGCGCCAGATAATCGGCTTGTCGCCGGGATTGAGAAATCCCACCGAGATCACCTTCAGCCCAAAAGCCTGCAGCGGCTCGATGCGGTTTTCTCCCGACATCTTCGGCTGCCCGGTCACCCCCAGCATGAGCGGGACGTTCGGCCCGTACACATCGGCGTCAAGCAGGCCGACTTTGTGTCCCATCTTGGCCAGCGCGACCGCCAGGTTCACCGACAGCGTGGTCTTTCCCACTCCGCCTTTGCCCGAACCTACGGCAATGATGGCATCGACTCCGGGCAACGGTTGCGGCCCCGGTGCGGGCTGACCGGGATGTGCAGGCATATGTGCGTTCAAGGGATCACACTCCAAGGATGAGCTGCGATGACGAGGCAGAACCCAAGCCTGATTATACAGCGCTTTTCGCTTTCACTCTGCTCACAGGCGAGCTGCGTAGGCGGCGGGCTGGGCGTGGTACAGACGAATCTTGACTTCGATGCGGGCACCGAGACGATTGAGGATTGACATGAGGCGGTCGACGGTGAAGCGCCCCAGATTCGCGTTGCGAATTCGAGAAAAGTCGGCTGCCGCAATTCCGGTCCGGCTGTGCGCGGCGCGGACGGTCAGGCGCTCCCGGTCGAGCGCCTTGATAATTTCGGCCGCCAGGATCGCCTTGAACTGATCGGCGTCGGCGTTCTCACGCCGCAGATCGCGGAATACATTGCCGCTTCCCCGCACCACTTGCAACTTTTCGCTTTTCATCTGTCTTTTCACCGCAGCATCTCCTTCAATCTCTTCAGGCGATCCTTGATCAAGTCTATTTCTCGTTGCGGCGTTTTTCTGCCCTGCTTCGATTTTTTCTGAAAAGCATGGACGACCCAGACTTCTTCGCCTAATTGCACCGCATAGACAATGCGGAACGCATCGCCCCGGAATGGCAACGCAATCTCAAACACGCCGGAACCAAGGCCGAGCATGGGCTTGGCAATGTCGGACTTACCGCCCTCCGCGGCAATCGTGAGAGCCGCAAGACAGATCGATCTGGCTTCTTCCGGAAAGGTCTCGAACTCCTTCAGCGCTGCCTTGATCCACGAAACAGGCCGTGTGTTCCGAGTCACGGGCCCTGCACCTCTTCATTCGTTGGCTTGGAGTGATGTTGTCATATATGACAACGATTGTCAAGTTCGTGGCCAACTGGGCCTTTGCAAGCATGATCCATGCCTTCTTCCCCCATGCTTTCTTGCAGCCATTGGAGTAAACTTTGAGCTGTCGTGGGGAGTGAAGGTCCGATGGCTTCTCTAACTGGCGTCATCACGCGCGATCCCGAGGTTCTCGGTGGCACACCGGTTTTTCGCGGGACCCGTGTTCCGTTTCAGGCGCTGCTGGACTACATCGAAGGTGGACAGACTCTTGACGAGTTTCTTGACGATTTCCCTACCGTAACGCGTGAGGCCGCAACCGACGCACTTGAGCACGCGCCACAACCGGCACCTGATTTGTCATCCTGAGGAGGCGGAGTCGTCCGCGAAGCGGGCGACTCCCGACGAAGGACCTGTGCACCTTGCAGGCAGCATCGCCGCCGCCGGGAAGTTGCATAGGTCCTTCAGCCCGCAAAATACGCGGGCTTCAGGATGACAATCGCGCCTTGCGCGGGGGCCTGGCCCGGCCAACTCGCATTCCTGCTCTCGAGGGTGCCCCGTCCAAGCTCCGCTTGGGCGGGGTTTTCCACCAGGGGGCCGCACATTAAGCGTAAGGAAATATCCACAGCGCGTTCCTGTGACATCCAACCTTGCGCCCCACCCGTAAATCGTTCCAAAATTGTCCAAGCAAAGGCAGCAAATTCGCCAGGAACAAGAAGGCGCCTCGGGGCCAACAGTCGGCCCATAACTCCTTTGTTTGACGTATTTTAGCGGTTAAGTCCTTTAGATGACGTATTTTGCGGGGAAAAACTTCCTAACATGATGATTCCAATCACAGCGACAGGGTGGGGGTAGCACCAAAAAAGTAGACATTCATCACGCCGGTGCCCATCGCAGGTCTAGTGACGGATAGGGAAGTCAAAAAACCCTCGGGCGTTGTTACGCTAACGGGAGACTCAGTACCCTTCGCCGTCCAGTCGCACTTTCCCGCGGAACATGCGGTACAGCAGCGTGAAGTATCCGAGAGCCAGAATCATTCCGAGAATCCACCACGTCAGGCCGACGGTGAGTCCGTGGTGGCCGGCGGCCGTGTTGTAGATGGTCAGGCTGCGGTGGGCGGGGTCGGTGCTGGCTGGCAATACGACGGGATATAGCGCAAACGCCGCGCCTACGAGCATGCCGACGATGTACAGGGCCGAACCCACGAAGGCGAGTTTGTCTTCGCCCTTGCGGATGGCATAGATCATGATGCCAAGACTGCCAAACACAATTACGGGGATCAGATATCCGATGGCGTAGTGCTTGTAGTTGTCGAGAACCGTGGGCTGGACGTAGCAGGTCGTCGCCAGGCCGACGATGGTTAGAATCAGTTGCAGCGGCCAGGCCCACAGGGCGATGCCGCGGGTACGCCGATTCAAATCGCCATCCGTTTTGACGGCAACATACAACGAGCCGTGCGCGGTCAGCGTAACCAGCGCGATCACGCCGGTGAGTACGGTATACCAGTCGAGAATTCCGGTGTTGGCGCCCACTCGGAAATTCGTCCACAGCGGTTCGAAGAAATATCCATCCGCTCCGAGGGGCACGCCGCGGACTACGTTGCCCAGCGCCGCGCCGAAAAAGATGGCGAGCAGCACGCTGGAACCACAGAAAATTAAATCGAAGAAGCCGACCCAGACGGGATTCTCCATGTGCGCGCGCAGCTCGATGCCAATGCCGCGCAGCATCAGCAGCCACAGGACCATCATCAGCGGGAGGTAGAAGCCGCTGAAGCTGGAGGCATAGAGCAAGGGGAAGGCGAAGTAGAGCGTGCCGCCGGCGGCGAGCAGCCAGACTTCGTTGCCATCCCATACCGGACCGATGGCGCGCAGGATCTTTCGGCGATCGTCGGTGGTTTTGCCCGCGCCCAGGTAAATGGCGCCGGCGCCGAGATCGAAGCCATCGAGCACCACGTAGGCCGCCACCATGACGGCCACGATCATGAACCATAAGGTTTCCATTGTCGATTCCTCACAAAGTTCCAGGTGCGGCGCGCCTCAGGGGCTAAAGCCCGCGTATTTATTGGCTTCGGGCGGCACGACTAAAGTCGTGCCCTTCCCAAACCGAATTGAGAGACTGCTTAATGCAGCCCGGGTCCTAGTGATGCGAACTCATCTCAGCTAACGGTCCTTGCTCGATTTCGCGCCGCACCAGAAACAGGAACAAGATACCCAGCACCGTGTACATGCCGAGAAAGCCGAGCAGAGTGAACATTCCGTTGCCTGCGGAGACCATTTTCGAATAGCCGTCGGCCGTGCGCATCAAGCCGTAAACCAGCCAGGGCTGGCGGCCCAGTTCCGCAGTCAGCCATCCGGCCGTGTTGGCGATGTAGGGGAAAGGCAAGGCCAGCATTAGAATCCAAAGCATCCAGCGCGCGGAAAACAACTTGCCGCGCCACAGTAAGAACGCGGCGACCAGCGTGATCGCGATAAAGATCGTCCCCAACCCAACCATGATGTGGTAGCTGTAATAGAGCAGCGCGATGTTCTCTGGCCACAGATTCTTTGGGAACGCATCGAGGCCCTGCACGTCGGCCTTCCAGGCACGGTAGGTCAGGAAACTGAGCGCGTCCGGAACCTCAAGTGGATTATCGATCTTGCGCTCCTCCACGTTTGGCTGTCCGAGGATGACCAGCGGCGCTCCGGTTTGGGTTACGAAGAGGGCTTCCATGGCCGCGAGAGTAACGGGTTGATTCTGCGAGATCATGCGCCCCTGGCCATCGCCGGTGGGGAACAACTGCAAAACGCTAAAGAACAGTCCGGCAATCACGCCGACTTTCACGAAAATGCGCGCGTGCTCCTGAAACTTTCCCCACAGCAGATAGAAGGCGCCCACGGACGCCATCACAAGCGAACCGGTGATTACGGCACCGCTCATGTTATGCGCATATTGCCACCAGGCCCAGGGGTTGAGGACTAGTTGCCAGAAGCTGGAGAGTTGCACCGATCCGTCGGCTGCCGTGAAGTAGCCTACGGGATGCTGCATCCAGGCGTCGGTGGCGACGATGAAGAAACCGGAAAGCCACGATCCCAGAAACACCGCTACGGCCGACCACCAGTGCGCGCGCGGGCTGAGGCGCTTTTCCCCGTAGAGAAAAAGTCCCAGAAAAGCCGACTCAAGGAAGAAGGCGAACATGCCCTCCATGCCCAGCGTCTGGCCGATGACGCCGCCGGCGAAGCGCGAGAAGTGCGACCAGTTGGTGCCAAACTGAAATTCCATGGGGATTCCGGTCACCACGCCCATGACGAAGTTGATGCCGAAAATCCGCGCCCAGAAACGCGCCGACTGGTTGTAGGTGTCGTCGTTGCGGCGGAGAGCAAGCGTCTTCAGGACCACGATCAACGGGGCCAAACCCATGGTGAGTTGCGGAAAGAGATAGTGGAAGGTAACGGTGAAGGCGAAATGAATGCGATGAACCAGAAGCGCACTATCCATGGAAAATCTCCCGGAGCAACGAATAGGCTATCGATTCCGCGGAGGGGCTGATGTGACGCAGATCACATCGTTTGCTGATTACCGCCGCGCTTTGCGCCGCCGTTCCAGTTCCGCCCGGCGGATCTCGCGCCGCCGCCCGGCATCGTCATAGCGGCGCTGCTGCTCCTCGGTCTCGGGAATCACCGGTGCGACTTTCAAGCGATTCCCCTGGGCGTCAACCGCGACGAAGGTGAGGTGTGCCGAGGCCACATGCTGAGCCGTATCGGCGATGTAATTCTCCACGAATACCTTGACTCCGACTTCCATCGACGTTTGAAACACCCGGTTCACGGAGGACTTCAGAATCACCAGATCTCCGACGCGTACCGGCACCAGAAAATCAATGTGATCCACCGAGGCGGTCACCGCGTAGCTGCGCGAATGGCGATGCGCTGCCATTGCGCCAGCGAGATCGATCCAGTGCATCAATCGGCCGCCCAGCAGCGCAGCCAGCGGATTAGCGTCGTTCGGCAAAACCAGTTCCGCCATTTCCGATTGCGAATCCCGCACTGGGCGGGGCATCAGCATCTCTTCGCTCATAGTCTTCATTCAATCCTGTCCGTTGGTTTTGAGTTGGTCGTTTGCCGCGCAAATTTCTTCTTCATCAACCGCGGATCAACTCGCGGCGGCTCGCTCCACTTCCTGCTTTTTTCTCTTCTCCACGTACGATTCCAGAAAACATTGTGCCATGCGCTGCACCCGAGGGTCGTAATGCGGTCGCTCCCAGCGCGCCTCAGTGGAATCAAACTCCAGCATCCCATGCTCGGCGGGACGATGTTCGCGCTCACACACGTACCGGACGTGGATGCGCCCGCCAGTCTGGTGGTTTCCGTCTTGGCCTACGGCGGCGAACCGCACTGAATCCCACATTCGCTGACGCGGCAGCCGCCCACACCCCTCGGCGTAGCCAAGGTTGCAGAAATCCCTTAATTCTTCCTGGGAGGGAGCTTCACCCTCATGTCCGGGCGCGGTGCAGTGGCCGCTCCAGCCGCATCCCAGTGGAAGCCGCCTGGCATGCAGCCAAGTTCCATCCGCTAACCTCTCTATCGGCAGAAAAAAAGGACACGCCACAAAACCGCCTCCATCGATCTACGATAATGTTAAGGATTGCTCATTCTACTCACCTCGACAATTGCGCGCCAGAGCCAGCGTGGCTCGAGATCCGGAACGGAAAAGCCAGTTTGTAGTAACCTCAATTTTAATCGAGAAACTGACTTATGGACCGCATCGCCGCCCTCAACGACATTCTTACCCAGGATCCAAACGACACTTTCGCTCGCTACGGACTCGCGATCGAATATTCCAAGCAGGGCGATTTCGATCGGGCGCTGGCCGAGTTTTCCATTCTGCTCAAGGCAAATCCCGATTACACTCCCGGCTATTTCATGGCGGCGCAGACACTGGCTCGTGCCGACAGAATTGCCGATGCCAAGACGATGCTTACCGATGGGATCGCCTCTGCCCGCCGAACCGGAAACCTGCACGCGCAGGGCGAGATGGAAGGCATGCTGGCGGAGTTGGGATGAGGGTTGTCAATTTGCGATGGTCGATTTTGTCATGCTCGACAATCAGTAGCTGAAAAATCGGTGCTGCGATCACCCCGCCATTCTCCCCATTGCAAACTCCACCACCCAGGGGAATAGTTGATAAATCTTCTGCGGAACATACATCGACCAGGGCACGATCACTTCCCTCTTCCGCTTCAAATATCCGCGCAGCGTGGCCGCAGCGACGCGCTGCGCGCTGATGCCCCGCACCGATCCCGGACGCACCTGCTTCAAATCGTTGCCCCGAACGGCATTTTCACTGAACGCCGTCCGGACATAGCCGGGACAAACTGTCAGCACGTGAATTCTGTCCTTCTTCAATTCGACGCCCGCGGCCTTGCCGATCGCATTCAGGGCAAACTTGGTCGCGCTGTAAGCCGCATGAAACGGGACGGGAATGTGCCCGGCGACACTGGATATATTTACAATCGTGCCTCCGCCTTGCTGCCGCATCACCGGAATCACGGCCTGCATGGCGCCGAGCGCGCCGAAAACATTCGTGTCGAACATTTCCCGGCACGCCGCCATGTCGACCTGCGCCACCGAATCAAGCAGCCCGTGCCCGGCGTTGTTTACCCAGACATCGATTCGCTGAAAATGATGCAGCGTCAGGCCGATGGCGCGGTCAACATCCTCGCGGTGCCGGACGTCGCAAGCCATGGCCAGCGTTCGCTCGCCATAGCCAACGCGGCCTCGCGCGGCTTCGACTCTGCCCGCATCGCGCGAGAGCATCACCACGCTCGCCCCGTGCTCGGCAAAAACCTTCGCAATCGCTTCCCCGATTCCCATTGAAGCGCCCGTGACCACTACAATTTTTCCGGAAAGTTCCATAGCGCGCTTTTATTCCTCTGCAACTTGTGAAGTCAAGCAGCTGAGTTACAATCGAGGCAGCGCGCTGGATTCAGCGCTCACTTGCTCCCTCGCCACCGGAGACTTCTTGGAAGCCCTTCTACCGCTGTTTCCGCTCGAGGTTGTTCTGTTCCCCGGCACTCCCCTGCCCTTGCACATCTTCGAACCACGCTACAAAGAAATGATTGGCGAATGCCTCGCCCAGCATCGCCATTTCGGTGTGGTGCGCGCGGTTGAGCAGGGGTTGGCTGAGGTGGGATGCACGGCGGAAATCGTGACCGTGGTGAAAGAGTATTCCGATGGACGCCTCGACTTGGTCGCCGAGGGCCGGAAGCGTTTCGAGCTCGTACGTGTCAACCAGGAACGCTCTTTCTTGCAAGCCGAGGTACTCTTGATCGACGACGAGCCCGGAGCGCCCTCGAAGGAAGAGTCATCGCGGGCGGTGCAATTGCATTCCGAACTGTTGGCGATTGCCGGCGCTAAACAGGATCTCTCCGCCGCAGACCCCTCGTTGTTGTCTTTTTATCTTGCCGGCTCCGTGCCGCTCGATTTGGATTTCAAACAAAGGCTACTCTCCCTGCGCTCTGAACCAGAACGTCTCTCGTCATTCATCAGTTATCTTGAAACCATCATTCCAAACCTCCGCCGCGCCGCCAGCGCCCGCGAAAAGGCCGGTGGGAACGGCCACGTGCACTGAGCGGGCTTCGGCAAATCTCAGACCTTTGACTCATCGTGACGGTTTCGAACCCTTTTACCGCTCGCGTCGAGGGACTTTGCTGAAGCCCGACCGCCGCAGCCCGAAGTCCGCTCTTCCGCGTATAATCCAGAAAAGCATTTGCCCCGGGGGTTTCCTCATGAGTCTTCCGCGCACACTTGGCGAATTGCGCCGCAGTGCCTTTTCCGAAGAACGTTTGCGCACTCGCCGCGTGAAGGACGAACTCCGCGAAAACCTCATCGCCCGTTTGCGCGGCAACGATGACGCCGGCATCTTCCCCGGGATCGTCGGGTACGACGATACTGTTGTGCCCCAAATTGTGAACGCGCTTCTCTCACGCCACAACTTTATTCTGCTGGGGTTGCGCGGTCAGGCGAAGAGCCGAATCCTGCGGGCTCTTACGACGCTGCTCGATCCTCACATGCCCTACGTCGCGGGCTGCGAGATTCGCGACAATCCTTATGCCCCGATATGCCGCCGTTGCCGCGAAGAGATCGCGCGCCTCGGCGATGACACTGCCGTGGCGTATCTCACTCCCGACGACCGCTACGTGGAAAAACTCGCCACGCCCGACGTCACCATCGCGGACCTGATCGGTGACATCGATCCCATCAAGGCCGCGCGCGGCGGGCACGAGCTCTCGAGCGAGTTCACGGTTCACTACGGGCTGCTACCCCGCGCCAATCGCGGCATCTTCGCCATCAACGAACTGCCGGACCTCGCCGGAAAAATTCAGGTCGGCCTGTTCAACATCATGCAGGAAGGCGACGTGCAGATTAAGGGCTATCCCATCCGCTTGCCGCTTGATGTGGCCATCGTCTTCAGCGCGAATCCCGAGGATTACACAGCCCGCGGGAAGATCATTACGCCGCTGAAGGACCGCATCGGCTCTGAAATTCGCACGCACTATCCCGCGACAGTGGATGAGGGTATCGCCATTACCGCGCAGGAAGCGTGGACCAAGCGCAACGGCCAACTTTTGCATCTGCCGACGTATATTTCGGAAGTGATCGAGCGCATCGCCTTTGCTGCGCGCGAAGATAAGAAAATTGATAAGCGCTCTGGCGTAAGCCAGCGCCTGCCTATCTCTGCGATGGAGAACGTCATTTCGAACGCCGAACGTCGCGCTATTCGCAACGACGAAAAGCTGGTTGTGCCGCGCGTGAGCGATATTTACGCGGCGCTGCCGGCAATCACAGGCAAGCTGGAACTGGAGTACGAAGGCGAGATGAAAGGCGCGGACCATGTTTCCCGTGAACTCATCCGCGCCGCTATTGCCAAGACTTACGATCAATACTTCACCGGAGCCAACGTGCAGCAGATCGTGCAGTGGTTTGATCTGGGCGGTGAGATTCAGTTGTCAGATTCGATTGCCGCCTTGGAAGCTCTGGAAAACCTGAAAGAAATTCAGGGTCTGATTGACAAACTGGGACCGCTCGGCGTCTCGCAGAAAGAAAGCCCGGAGCAGCAGGTCTCCGCTGCGGAATTTATCCTGGAGGGGCTGCACGCACACAAGCGCATCGGACGCAACGAGGAGCGCGTATTTAAAGCAGGAGAGAAGAAACCGGAGCCGCAGCGCGAAAAAAGTTTCGACAAAGAAGAACCACCGTACCGGCAGAGAAGACAGTTTAATTAAGTGGTCAGTGACCAGTGGCCAGTGGTCAGAAAAAACCATTGGCTTTGGGTTTTACTGGCAACTGACCAGTGGCCACTGCTATGAAGCGCATCCGCTACAGCAAATACGTGCCCGACCCGGCCGGCGAAATGAGCATGGAGGATCTGCTCGGGGCGCTCTCCGATTACCTGCTGCAAAGCGGCTTCCAGAGCGATATGTGGTATGAGATGCCCGAGGGTGGGCAGACGCTCGACGATCTTCGCCGCGCCATCGAGCAGGCGCTGATGGAGGGCGATCAATTCGATGATGACATGCGGGAGCGCCTGCAGCAGATGGCGGCGGACGGTGAGCTCGACGAACTTATCGAGAAGCTGATTGAGCGCATGCAGCAGGAAGATTACATCTCAATCGACCAGCCGCGAGATCCTTCGCGCCCCTCCGGCGTCGGCGGGCAAGTCGGAGAGAATCAGCAGCAGGCAAAATTTGAAATCACCGATAAGAGCCTCGACTTCCTCGGCTTCAAGTCTTTGCGTAACCTGCTCGGCTCGCTCGGCAAGTCCAGCTTCGGACGCCATGATACGCGCGACCTCGCCACGGGAATTGAAGCCAGCGGCGCTTCGCGCACGTACGAGTTCGGTGACACTCTCAACCTCGACATCACGGCCACGCTCTCCAGCGCCATCCAGCGCGAAGGGCTCACGCTGCCGCTCAACATCGAATATTCCGACTTGCAAGTGCATCAGTGCGAGTATCAATCTTCCTGCGCCACGGTTCTCATGCTCGACTGCTCGCACTCGATGATCCTCTACGGCGAAGATCGTTTCACTCCCGCGAAAAAAGTTGCCATGGCGCTCTCGCACCTGATCCGCACGCAGTATCCTGGCGACTCGCTCTCGCTGGTGCTCTTTCATGATTCCTCTGAAGAAGTGCCGCTTTCGCAGCTTGCCCGCGTGAAAGTTGGCCCTTATTACACCAACACGCGCGAAGGACTACGCCTGGCGCAGCGGATTTTGCAGCGGCAAAGAAAAGACATGAAGCAGATCGTGATGATCACCGACGGCAAACCCTCCGCCCTCACGCTTGAGGATGGACGGATTTACAAGAACGCGTTCGGCCTCGATCCGCTGGTCGTCAGCCAGACGCTGGAAGAAGTTTCGAAGTGCAAGCGAGCCGGCGTACTCATTAACACCTTCATGCTCGCTTCAGATTATGGCTTGGTACAATTCGTACAGAAAGTTACGGAGATGTGCCGCGGGAAGGCATACTTCACCACGCCGTACACGCTGGGGCAGTATTTGCTGATGGATTACATGTCGAGGAAGACCAAGACGATTCACTGAAACCCTACACCTCCCGCGATGAGCCCGCCAGTCGTGCTACTTCTTGCCTGGCGTTTGTGCGGTCAGCAGATCCACAAACATCTTATAGAACTTCTCAAGATCCAAATCATCCTGCACTTCGACCGGCTGGACATCAATCTTAGGTTTGTCCTGCTCCGTCCAGCTCAGAGTGTTGCCGTAGCCGGCGCCGCGATCGAGGTCGACATCCATGAAGAGCGTTTCTTTCTTCGTGATCAGGGTCGGATCGAGCCAAGCTGCCGCCGCCAGTTCATCCCAAAGATAATTGTAGTTGCCGCGCAGGCGCGCATATTTGCCGATGTAGCGAGCCGCCGGCGAGTCGGCCGCCTTGATGCGGTCGATCAGATCGGAAGTCAATCGTGTCTTTACTGAAATATCCACCGGCGTGCAAACGATTTTCTTCCATGGTGCACTGAGCACGATGTGGGCCGCTTCCGGATCGAACCAGAGGTTGAATTCGTGGGTGGGTGCGTTGACGAATTCCGGATCGTCGGTTCGTGGATTGAGGCTGGCGCCCATGAACACCAGTTCTTTGGCGAGTCGCGCGAATTCTGGATCGATGGAAATGGCGAGGGCCAAGTTTGTCATTGGGCCACCTTCGTAGATCGTCACTTGGTTGGGGAACTTATGAACCATGCGCAAGAGAAAGTGAGCGGCGTCTTCGTCGGAGGGCTTGGCGGTAGGCTTGCCTTCCGGCATTTCTCCTAGTTCGTCTGGCGCATGATAAAGCTTGGGTGTCCAGGCACCGAGCCACGGCACCGAACCATATTGTTGTTCCCATTGCTCCGTATCCTGCTTTCGCCTCACCAGCGGATGCTCCGCTCCCGGCACGACTGGAATGTCGGTTCGCCCGACGAGTTCGAGCATGCGCAAGGTGTGCGCCACCTCCTCGTGCAGCCACTGATCTCCGGTCACCACCGTGATGCCCAGGACTTCCGTTTGCGGCGATTGAATCAGCAGGAGCATCGACTGCTGGTCGGTTCCGGCGGGCCCAGCAGCATCCTGATCGATGATGATCTTTCGTCTTTCACTTGGTTGCGCCCAGCACGTTAGGCATGAGATCAGCAGCAAGGCCATTGCCATGTACAGCATTCGGTTCGATTTCATCGATATCCCCTGGGTTGGAAGTTAAGATCATTTGCGCTCGAACTAGAGCGAAACAACGGCTGCGTCATGACTCTACGTAGAGATCACAAAGCTTTCAAGTGCATTGCGGACCACGGTCTGAACGACTAGAATGTCGTTCCAATGCGTTCCTAATTTCGCTTCCCTCTTATTCGCGATTGTTCTATGGGCGAGATCTCCGTCACTTCAAGTCAGTCTGGATGCACTCGCATTGTAACTTGCATGCTGGCGGTGACTGTCCTCTTCGCTTCGCTCATGGTTGAGGCGCAATCTGGTCAGGGGAAATCGATTCAGGGATCAGTCGGTGACGCGCAGCCGGAATCCGCCGGGGCAGCGACAGTGCAAGGCAGTGTGCGAGACTCGGGCAACCGTCCGGTTGCCGGCGCATCTGTGTGCCTACAGGCCAAGGACGCGCGAACCTTCAAAGCGACCACCGATTCGACGGGAGCCTATCGTTTTTCGGCGGTGCGGGATGGTGTCTATACTTTGCGAACGGAGATGGTTGGCTACGCGGAAGCGACTTCGAAATCGTTTGTTCTCGCGCAGAAAGAATCCAAGACGATTGACCTCATTCTCGAATCTGCAAACATGCGCGAGACCCGGAATTCTTCCGCGGGGCAGCCTGAGTTTTTCGACAAACCCCATTTCACTGTGGCGGGCGTTACCGATACCACGAACCTCGGCGGGCACGGCTCCGATACGATAATGAGGAATAGAGAAGAACTTGCCAACGCGACGGCTTTGCTGAAGAAAGAACCGCCGGGTAAGACAGACGAGGGCGAAGCGGCACGGCATCACTTGCTCGCAGACGCTGACGAGAGGCGGGGCGACGCGCTGGACGCTGTGCGAGAGTATCAGCGAGCGGCGGAACTGAATCCGACCGAATCGAATTTCTTCGATTGGGGAACGGAGTTGCTTGTGCATCGTGCGGCGGAGCCGGCCATCGAAGTTTTCACAAAAGGCAATCGAATATTCCCGGGCTCCGTTCGGATGCTGACCGGCCTCGGGGCGGCTTGGTACGCTCGCGGCTCCTACGAGCAGGCGGTGCAGCGTCTGTGTGAGGCGTCGGACCTGGATCCCAGCGATCCGAACCCTTACCTTTTCATGGGAAAAATGCAAGCTGTCGAGAGCAATCAGCCGGAAGCACTCGTGGAAAGACTCGGACGGTTTGTCCGGCTTCAACCTGAGAACGCCCTGGCCAATTATTATTACGCGGTCAGTCTTTGGAAACGGCGTAAGACTCCCGAAGACATTGCGGATTTGCCGCAAGTGAAATCGCTGCTGGAGAAGGCTGTCCAGCTTGATCCAAAGCTTGGCCGCGCTTATCTGCAACTCGGTGCTTTGTATTCGGAGCGAAGAGATTTGTCCAACGCAATTTCCGCCTATCAGCGTGCGGTCGAGGCCACGCCGAGGCTGGAAGAGGCGCACTATCGCCTGGCGCAGGCTTACCGGCAGACGGGAGAACCTGCGAAAGCTCAGGCAGAGCTGCGACTCTACGCCCAGATTTCGAAGGAGAAGGACGAAGAGCTTGAGCGCCAGCGGCACGACCTGCAGCAGTTTGTATATGAGTTGCGGGACCGAACGCCCGCTTCGCAGCCGAGATTAATGCCATAAGATTAATCAGTGAGCAGCCGGAGTGGGCGCGGTCATTAAGCTGATGAACATTCGGTAGAACCTTTCCAAATCCAGGTCCACCTGAATCTCGACCGGCTGCGCGGCGAGTGGCGGCTTGTCTTTTTCGGTCCAGGTGAGCGTGTTGCCGTATCCTGCGCCGCGATCGAGATCCACTTCCATGTAACGAGTTTCCCGCTGGGTAATCAGAGTCGGGTCAATCCAGGCTGCGGCTGCGAGTTCGTCCCACATAATATCGGCGCCGGGAGCATACATGGCGAAATGAGACACGTAGTGGGCCAGCGGCGTTCCGCTCGCTTCGATCTGCTTCATCATGGCTGGGGTTACGTGAGTCTTGACCGAAATATCGGTTGGGGTGCAGACAATCTTCTTCCAGGGTGCGCGCAAAACGACCTCCGCCGCTTCCGGGTCAAACCAGAAATTGAACTCGTGCCGGGGATTGTTGGCAAACTCGGGGCTGTCTGTTTGTGGACTCAGGCTTCCGCCCATGAAGACCAGTTCCTCGGCTAGTTCGGGGAACTGGGGATCGAGTGAGATGGCGAGCGCCAGGTTGGTCATGGGGCCGCCTTCGTAAATCGTCACTTCGTGCGGATACTTGTGCACCATGCGGATCAGAAAGTGGGCGGCGTCTTCGCCGCTGGGCTTGGTGGTGGGCTGACCTTCCGGGAGCGGCGGCACAACGAAGGGTTCGTGCCACCAGCGGTCGTCCCAGGCACCGGCGTAGGCTACTTTGCCATAACGTTCCTGCCACAGTTGGGTTTCTTCGCGGCGGCGCACCAGGGGGAAAGCAGCACCGGGCACGACAGGAATGTCGGTGCGGCCAATGATTTCCAGTAAGCGAAGCGCGTGTGCCACTTCTTCGTCGCGCCACTGGTCTCCGCTGACCACCGTCGCTCCCAGCACTTCGACTTTCGGAGACTGAGCCAACACCAGCAGAGTCTGCATATTGCTTCCGCCGGGGCCCGAGAAATCTTCGTTGACGATGACCTTTCGGCGAGATTGCGCGACGGTGAGTGAGCTTGCAAGCAGCCAGAATAAGATTGCGAGGAAGCCGACGTTATGTTTGGTCATGGGCCGATCCTGGTGCACGTGATAGAAAAGCTGGTGTTTCCGCAGCTCACCTGCTGCGGCCTCTCCCATTTGTTCCTCGTCTTTATTCTGCATCGACCACACATCGAAATCCGATGGTTCCGGCGCGGTCGCGGCCCGGTGACATAAGGAGATACTTTTGGTGCTCATCGAGCCGGAAGGATTGCGGAAAATACCAGATCGAACCGCGCGGTTGGTAAGAGGCTCCCCCGCGGACGACGGCGGCGCGAGTATGCGGGTCGCGGTACTCGTCGGTCCACTGCGAGACATTCCCTACAAGATCGAGAATACCGAAGGGGCTTGCGCCCTGCGGGAAATCGTCCACGTTCGCTGGTGGACGCATCGTGCGGCCGCGATCGGCGACCGGCAAGGCATGCGCGTTCCACTCGTTGCCCCAGGGATACAACCTGCGGTCGCCGGATTGCGCGCTGAGTTGCCATTCCCATTCATGGGGCAGGCGCTTGCCTGCCCAAGCAGCATAGGCGCGTGCGTCCTCGATGGAGAGCCAGGTCACAGGCTTGTTCTCCCAGCCTTTGGGGTAGCTTCCATCTTTCCAGTCGCGCAGGAAGTTGTGGTCGTCCGTTGGATGATACAGAGTGGCACTCAGGAATTTCTTGAACTCGGCGTTAGTGACGGGCGTGCGATCGATATAAAAACTGCGAACGTGCATGCGATGGCTGTGAAATCTGCGGGCAGCGTCCTCCCAAGGATATTGCACATCGAGACCTGGGTCGTTGCCGCCTTCGATCTCAATGCCGCGGACCTGGAAATCATAGTCGCCCTCGGGGATGCGGATCATGCCGGGAGGGGCTGCCGCAGCGGGCTTGGTCGGGTTAATCTCTACCATGGTCTGTGGCACGGCCTTCCACTCGCGCGAATAGGTGGACAAAGCACGCTTGGAGCGATCCGCCATAAACGCGAGCACATCCCGGAGCGGGCCTGCGACTGGACTCGCGTCAGTGGACACGACCGCTCCGAAGCCGCGCCCTTCGAGGTCGAAGCTCAGAGCCGCTTCGCCGCCTTGTACGGAGGGCCTCAATTCCACGCCGTGCCACAGATCGTAGTAATGCATTCCCGCCCGATAGGGCACTCGCAGTTGCTCGCCAATAACGTCGTATTCGTTGCGATTGACCAAGGTCCAGAGCGTGCTGGTGGCAGCTGGGAACTTGCTGGAGAAAACTCCGGGCTGAACCGTCGGAGTATGGGGCTCCCAGCCGGGGCTGCGAAGGTTTTCCGCCGTTGCGCGCTCGATGCGCGTGAAGCGAAGCACAGCTTCCGCATCATTGGGATTCATTCCGTACCAGAATCCCCAAAGATTTTCCAGAACAGCGTAGCCCTCGCCGTTGAAGAAGGCGTGTTGCAGGCTATCGGTCTTATCCCGCGTGAACCGGTCGGTGACATTTACGGTGTGGCGCGGCTCCAGCCATTTGGTTTTGTCCACCATGGGGACGAAGGGATAGTTTTTGCCCTCCCACGTGACCCAGTCGTTCCAACCGATGTTGGTCCAGGCGAGCGATTCATCACGGGGCTCGAATTGCGGTTCGAGAGCGAGCGGGTGGCCAGTGGCGTCGGAGGCCAGCCGGAAGGCCAAGGGAACGCTATCGAGTGTGTCGAAATTTATGCCGTCCGCCCCAATGTCAGCCAGTAGTCGTGAGATGGTAACCCAGGGGAAGGCGCCTTCATCGCGGGTGCCCATATCCCATGCCAGGATGGGGAAGAATACTTTCACGCCTCGACTGTGGAATTGCTCGACCATCCGCCGAAGCCCTGGGATGCCACCCGGCAGATCGCGGAGAAGATCGAATTGATTGCGGTCGTCGGCACCGAGGTTGGGATAGACGTGCCAAATGAGAACGGTGTCGATGGGACCGATGCGGCTCTCGGTCTCGTTCAAGAAGCGGTCCACTGTGTATTCGCCCTTCTCCGGATCGTAGAAACTGCGATCCCAAACGAGCAATTGCACCTGGGAGAAGATATGCTGGGTCCACTCCAGTTCGGGGCGTTCGAATTGCGATCCGTCGTAGCGAAGGCGAATGCGCCGATCGGCTCGCCACGCTTTGAGCTGATCGAGCCAGGGCGCGGCATTCGCTGGATCTTCCGGGCCGGAGAAAAAGACTTCGCCGGGCGGGGGCATCTCAGAAAGATTCATAACGCCAGTTGGAGAGACCAGGGCATGGTTCGCCTTCCACTCGTCGGGAAAAGCAACACAGTCGAGGAAGAAGATCAGAAGACCAGCGAGCACGATGCAGCGCCAGCCGAGAGCACGGTTCATTATCACTAGCGCAGTCCTCGAGAAGATTCTTGGATTGGAATTTTGACGGCAGACTGGGTGAAAGCTGTACCTAGTATAGCTTCCCCCAATCCGCCCGAGTTGAGACCGCATCTGGCTGCTAGAAGTTCAGCCGCAGAGCAAACTGAATCACGCGGGGATTGTTCACCGTCTCGTTGACGATACCAAAACTGGAGGGCGAGTCCTCGTCCTGCATCTGAGTGGCGCTGGTACCGGCCAAGTAGAACTGAGGGTGATTGAAGATGTTGAAGAACTCAGCCCGGAATGCCACGTACATTCCCTCACGCAAGGGAAAGTCTTTCATGATGGAGAAATCGGTATTGACGAAGCGCGGCCCGTAGAGTGGCGCGCGGTTGGAGTCGCCAAGCTCTCCTGACGGCGCGTCCATGAAGGCACAGGGGTTGAACCAATCCGCGAGCGTATGTACCTTCGATGGCGCGGTGCAGGTCGGGTTCGCGGCAACGGGTCCGGGCTGGTTGGGATCGCCGACCTCGTTGGGACGGTTCAGGCTGGCGCCATTCCAATCGAAGTAAACTCCAGAGCCACTGAAGGGGCCGTTATTGCTCGCCGTCATGAAGAGCGGGAACCCGGAAGTAGCCTTTTCAATCACATTCAGTTTCCAATTTCCCAAGATCCTGCTGACGGGGCTGCTCCAGGTGCTGCCGAACCGCTTGCCCTTGCCGAATGGTAAGTCGTAGAGAATGCTGGCGGTGAATGAGTCATTGAGGTTGATCTGGGACAGCGCCCAGTCCGCTCTTTGAGTTCCGGGCAACGGCCAGTAGGTCGCCCCGGGCGTGGTGCCTGCGCCATCGGGCATCCCAGAGTCGAAGGTGCGCGCCCAAGTGTAGCCGATCAGGGCGTAAAGGCCATGGCGCGCACTCTTGGTCTCCGCCTTGATTTGCAGGGAATCATAGCGTGCGCGGCCATTGTCGCTGAAATTGGAAATGTTGGTGAAGGGACCATCGAACGGGTACGGTGCGGCAAAAGCCGCTCCACCGGGGCCGCAACCGAAAGTGTAGCCGGGAACAACGCCGCCGCAGGCCCCAGGAGATCCCACGTCCAAGTTCAGGCCGTCCACCAGAATGCGCGAGCTGCGAGAACCGGCATACCCAGCCGTCAGCACCACACTTCCCGGTAACTGATGTTCCACGTTCAAGTTGTACTGCTGCACCATGCCCTGTTTGAAATTGAAGTTCTGGGAATAGATCGTTCCCGTGAAAGTGGCAGGATTCGGTTCTGCTTCATAGGGCGCGAGGGTGGGCAGCAAGAGTCCAAGTTGAAGGCCGCAGTTCGCCGGGGTGGCCGAGGTAGCGTTGTTAAACGGGCAGGGGACGCCGGCAAAATAATTGAACTGATCGGTTTCCGCGAAGTAGGGGGGGTTCTCCCAGAGTCCCTGCGCGCCCTGGCTCCACGCCGAGTCGTGGAAGATGGCATAGCCAGCGCGGATGGCGGTGTTCTGGCTTCCCCACGGTTTCCAAGCCAATCCGATGCGGGGTTCGAAAGCGGTCTTGTCGAATTGAATGCCTGCGCTTCCACCGCTACGAACGCAAATGGCGCAAGTCGCCTGCGGGCTATTTCCCGCAACGTAATACATGCCATTGGAGAAATCGAAGTCGGCCATTCGACCGTGGGCTTCGCTCTCGGGCGTCACCAGAGCCCAGGCCAAGCCGAGGTTCACAGTAAGATTGTTGGATACGCGCCAATCGTCCTGGACAAACGGCCGGTACATCTTCCAGCGGCGGCCAGTGGTGGCCCCATCGAAGGTCTGGTCGTGGAGCGCGCCATCGTTGGGTTGGCCAAGCAAAAGGTCCGCGGCATCGTCTCCGGTATAGGACGAGCTGCCGCCAAGGAAAAAGAAGGCTCCGTCCTGGAAAGCATTGCTCCGCACATTCATCTGGTTGATGCGAATTCCAATCCCGAAGTGAATGTTGTGTTTGCCACGAATCATGTCGAGCGTGTCGGAAGCGGTGTATACGTTGGTCCCGCCTTGAAAGGGAGCAAATCCGCGATCCCCGATGGGCCAGTAATCCGTCAGTTGGATCGAGCTGAGACCGCAACTCATACAGTCCAGCGTGGTCTGGTTCAGGCTGGCCGGATAGCCGGTTATGCTGTCGCACTGACTCGACAGATCGGCGCCCTGAATTCCCAGAAGAGCAGCGGTGCAGGCACGGCCGCCGTAGACCCCGTAAGGAAGAATGTGATTGAAGATCCGGTTGAAGCCGGCA
The DNA here is from genome assembly GCA_003140075.1 of Acidobacteriaceae bacterium. Classification (GTDB taxonomy): domain Bacteria; phylum Acidobacteriota; class Terriglobia; order Terriglobales; family Acidobacteriaceae; genus Sulfotelmatobacter. The sequence goes on from PLIO01000068.1 coordinate 56,132, forward strand.
CTGGCCTGATTGATGGTGTGATCGGAAATGACATGAGTCTCCGATATGGCCACATTACGGCCGTGGTTGGTAAGGTACTCGGTGCTGCCGTAAGGATTCTCCTCGGCAAATCCTGGCGAACCGCCGGGATCGAACGTCACCGCCTGATCGTAGCTGAAGCGGGCAAAGATCGAATCCTTGCTGGAAAAATTGTGGTCGAGGCGGATGTCGAACTTGCCTTCGTTGAGCGATCTCACCGGAACGTTGGTGTAGTTGTAGCCCAGTTGGGCGTTGCTGGCGTTACTCTGGGGATAAAGCTGAATCACCTCTGCGCCGACTTTATCCCGCAGAGCCTGCGGGATGTAGTCGCAAAGCACCCCCGGCACCTGGCTTCCATCCGGATTCACGGAAGTGGGGGTCGGAACGGCCAGGTTCTGTGTGCCAGACACGCACTGGAAATTGGCGGGTTCGGCGCCCGTGGCATATGGGTTGAGAAGATCGCCAAAACCGTACGGGTTGCCCGGTCCTCGGGCATTGCCGTATGGATCCAATCGGAAGTCGCCCGTCATCATGGCCTGCGTCGGAACCAGGCCCAGGAACGGGATGCCGTGGCGCTGCTGCTTGGCTTCATAGTCCAGGAAGAAGAACGTTTTGTCCTTTTGGATCGGACCTCCCAGAGAGCCTCCGAACTGGTTGAGGTTGAATTTTTCCCGCGAGGACGCGAAGTAACTGCGGGCATCAAGATCCGTGTTTCGGAAGTACTCGAAGAGCGATCCGTGGAACTGGTTCGATCCCGATTTTGTTGTCACCAGCACGGTTGGACCCGCACGCGCGCCGTATTCGGCTGAGTAGTTGTAGGTGAGAACCTTAAACTCCTGGATGTCATCGATCGAAGAGAAAATCGCGATACCGCCTGCAGTCAGTTCGTTATTGTCGTTGCCATCGAGCAACCAGTCCGTGCTCTGGGCTCGCGATCCACCAACGGAAAGCGAAAACGTTCCGCGGGCGGAGACCTCGCTGCTGGCCCCGCCGTTGAAGAAACTCTGCGGGTTGGTCTCCTGCGTGGTGCCCGGGGTAAGCGTAGCCAACTGAACGAAATCGCGGCCGTTCAGGGGAAGGTCGGCGACCTCCTCGGAGGTGATGACCTGGCCGAGCGAGGGATTCGCAGTCTCCACGGCTACTTCCGTAGCGCTCACCTCAACCGTCGAGGAGACGGAGGCGGGCACGAGGGCGAAGTCTACTTCGCGGTGCTCGTCGACCTGGAGACGGATATCTTTCTGTTCGGTCGACTGGAAACCCTGGGACTCCACTCGAATCCGGTAAACAGCCACGGGCAGGAGGGGAATGAGGTAGTGTCCTGAATCGTCGGTCCTGGCTTCGCGGGAGAGACCTGTGTCCTGCGAAGTGGCTTTTATCGTTGCGCCTGAAACCACAGCGCCGGCCTTATCAGAAACGGTACCTGAAAAGCTGCCGGTTGCCTGACCGTGCAGCATGGGACAGATGGAAAATGCCAGCGAACACACAACCCCGACAAGCAGCGCCCTCTTATTCAGCTTCAGCATTAAAAACCCCTTTTCGGCAGCCCCGCGCCGAATGATGAACAAAAGTCTCCGCACTGCACTGCACTGCACGGTTGGTGGTGAATGGACCGTAGAACGGCCTTATAAATCTCCTCCACTTCCGAAGTCAAGAATTTTCGGTCGTAGAAAAATATTAGTTGCGATTCCGTTCTCTTTTTTGGCACAGGATCAAGGGGCAAAAGCGGCGCGGTTCTCCGCAGATTGGATTTCCCTTAGGATCAATGTCGAGAATCGGGGTGGTTGATGCCTTGAACACTCCATTCCGCATCAAAGCGCGCGCGATCATAGAAGGATTTCTGAGTTCCAATGCCTGTGGTCGAAAGACCAGCGTAGAGATTGGCGCGCCGCACTGCCTCTCGTTCCGGCACTCCTTCCCCGAGGAATACGGCGAAGCTCCCGATGAATGCGTCGCCGGCACCGGTGCTGTCGATACTCTTTACCGCAAAGGGAGGCACGTGCTCGCTCACCCCGGGGCCGGCGAGGAGCGATCCGTTGGCTCCAAGGGTAATGATGACGCGGCGAATGCCGCCGGTCACCAGTTTCTCCGCGCACTTCTTCGCGTCCTCGACGTTCCGCACAGCAAGGCCGGTGATGGTTTCGGCCTCGCTCTCGTTGGGAACGAAGTAATCGAGGTCAGACAACGCTCGCATTTCGACGGGTTGCCCGGGCGCCGGGTTTAGGATGCAGCGAATGCCATGCTTTCGGGCGAAGGCCACTGTGTAGTAGACGGTTTCGAGAGGGATCTCAAATTGGAGGACGATGCAGTCGGCGGTTTTCAACATCTCCGAGGCGGCATCAACATCAGCCGGTTTCAGCGCGTCGTTGGCCCCTTTTACAACCAGAATGCGGTTTTGCCCGCTGGGCTCAACAAAAATTGGCGCCACTCCGCTGGACAAGCCTTCGACCTGCTTGACGTGGGTAGTATCGATACCAAGCGTCTTGAAATTCTCGATGGTCGCCGGGCCGAACAGGTCGCTGCCAACGCGCGCCACCATGAACACATCCGCGCCGCAGAGACGAGCCGCGGCCGCCTGATTCGCGCCTTTGCCGCCGAATCCCAAGTGGAACTCCTGCCCGAAGATTGTTTCTCCAGGTCTTGGGAACCGGTCGGTGAAAGTTGTGAGATCGACGTTGGCACTGCCGACGACTGCGATTCGAGGGCGACGGGACATAGATTTATCGGAGAAAGTTGCGACCGCCGAGTGTATTTGGAGCCACCGCCTGTGTCAATGCAGGCGGGCCTGCGGTGCAGGCAAGCCCTTCATTACGAACGCCAGGATAATCCGCCTCTACTCGCCGTAGGGCACCCAGATGTTCTTCACTTGCGTGGCGTGGCGCAAGAACCATCGGCCTTCCCCTTGCGCCGCATCAAACCAGTCGATGGCGCGGCCTTCGTTGGTAAACACCTGCTTCAGATTGCCGACCGAAAACGACTTGGCCGCCGCCGCGTTGGACTCGTGCGAAAAGCACCAGATTGCATCGACGTCATCGTGTTCGGCGAGGGTCTTGAGAAGCTCGGACGTTTTGCCGGTCACAATGTTCACAGCGCCGCCGGGCAGATCGCTGGTGTCGAACACCTGGTAGAGATCTCCCACGATCAGCGGGTAGGTCTCCGAGGGCACAACGACGGCAGTATTTCCGGCTGCCAGAACCGGCAAGACGAGAGAGAGAAGGCCGAGCAGCGGCGATTCGTTCGGGCAGATGATTCCAACGGTTCCGATCGGCTCATTCATCGCGATCGCGATCGTCCGCGATGGTGGGTTATGAACAGCGCCATCGAACTTGTCGGCCCAGGCGGCGTAGGAAAATATCCGCTCGATGCTGGCCGTTACTTCCCTGGTGGAGTGCGATTCTCCAAGACTCGCCGCCAGCCGGTGGCCGATTTCTTCCTGGCGCAGTGAAAGATTCTCCGCCATGTAATAGAGAACCTGTGCGCGATTGTGGGCCGTGGCCTTGGTCCAACTCGGTGCCTTGCGCGCGGCTTCAACCGCGTTGCGAATATCTTTTCGGTTGCCGAGGGGCGCTTCGCCGAGCAACTCGCCATGCTGGCCGCGCACTGCGAAACTGTAGCCGGAATCCGGTCTCGCCTGTTTGCCGCCGATGTAAAGTTTCACGGTGCGGTCGATGGTTGGATCTGGCTGGGGCTGTTCATCCGTGGAATCGCTGGGCGTGCTCGCCGATGGGGGAAGCGTAGGAGCGTGTTTGAACCACGACGGTTCGAGGTACTCCAGCAAGCCTTCCCGGCCGCCCTCGCGGCCGTAGCCGCTTTCGCGATAGCCTCCGAAGCCGCACGCGGCATCGAAAAGATTTGTGCAATTCACCCAGACCACGCCAGCTTTGATCTGCGCCACTACTTGCAGAGCCACGTTGATACTTTCGCTCCACACGCAGGCGGCCAAACCGTAGACCGTGTTGTTGGCGAGTTCGACGGCCTCGGCGGGCGTGCGGAATGTCATGGCGGCGAGCACGGGGCCGAAAATCTCCTGCTGCGCGACCACCGAAGCCGGATGCACATTGCTTAGCAGCGTTGGAGGGAAATAGAGTCCGCGCGGTGGCATTTCCATTTGCGGTTGCCAGCAGGTCGCGCCTTCTGCAACTCCCTCGTCGACGAGACGACGAATGCGGTCGAGTTGCACCTGGGCAACGATGGCGCCAATGTCAATCGATTTATCCAGCGGCGAACCAACGCGAAGCCGGGTCATTCGGCCGCGAATCTTCTCCATCAGCGTTTCGGCGATGCTCTCCTGCATCAGCAGGCGTGAACCCGCGCAGCAAACTTGTCCCTGGTTCAGCCAGATGCCATCCACCAGGCCTTCGACTGCACTGTCAAGGTCGGCGTCTTCGAAGACGACAAAGGGAGACTTGCCGCCCAGTTCCAGCGAAAGGCGTTTGTGACTCTTGGCGGTCCCGGCACGAATTGCACGGCCCACTTCCGTGGACCCAGTGAAGGCGATTTTGTCGAAGCCAGCATGTTTCACGAGAGCCTCGCCGGTGGAACCATCGCCGGTGACGATGTTGACTACCCCGGCGGGCAAGCCGATCTCCTGGCAAAGCTCGGCAAAGGCAAGAGCGGTAAGCGGGGTGAATTCGGCTGGCTTGAGCACCACAGTATTTCCCGTGGCGATGGCGGGAGCAATTTTCCACGCCAGCATAAGCAGCGGGAAATTCCACGGGATGATCTGCCCAACCACCCCGCAAGCCATGTAGCCGGAGAACTCCGATTCGAGCAACTGCGCCCATCCGGCGTGATGGTAGAAGTGGCGAGCTACGAGCGGGATGTCGATGTCGCGGCTCTCGCGGATCGGCTTGCCGTTGTCGATTGTTTCTAGCACTGCAAGCCGGCGGGAATGTCTTTGAACCGCGCGAGCCAGGGCGTACGAATAGCGGGCGCGCTCGTGGGGAGTGAGCGCCTGCCACTTTGGGAGCGCATTCCGCGCGGCCTGGACCGCGGCATCGACATCTGCAGCCGAACCTTGAGATACGGTCGCAATCTTCTCCCCGGTAGAGGGATCGGTCGAATCGAAAAATGCGCCATCGACCGGCTGTCGCCAGTCGCCATCGATGAAGTGGCCGAAGCGTCGTCGATGGCGGTCGAGCCAAAGCAGCGCATCCTTCGGATCCTCGGGCGCCGGTCCATATTCCATGGTGAGGAATTTCTCAGCTATGCTCATTCTAGTAGTTTCGCTTTCTTCCTCCATCTCCGACTACGCAATCGGATGGCGGTAATCTGCCGAGTACCGGCCGGTGGCGTAGTGTTCCAATTGCCGTTCAATGTCATTCAGAAGTCCGCTGGCTCCGAAACGGAAGAGGTCGGCTTTCATCCAGGACGTTCCGAGTTCTTCTTTCATCAGCGCCAACCATTCCGTGGATTGCTTGGCCGTGCGAATGCCGCCGGCGGGCTTGAAGCCCACGGCCATGCCCGTTTCCTGGGCGTACTCGCGAATGGCGCGCGTCATCACAAATCCGACGGGAAGAGTCGCGTTTGTAGATTCTTTGCCGGTCGACGTCTTGATGAAGTCAGCGCCGGCCATCATTGCTACAAAGCTGGCGCGCGCTACGTTGCGCAGGGTTAACAGGTCTCCCGTCCCAAGGATCGCTTTCATATGACGCTGGCCGCATGCTCGCTTGAACTCGGCAATCTCGTCGTAGAGCTCCTGCCATCTTCCGCCGAATACATGAGCTCGCGTGATTACGATGTCAATCTCATCCGCTCCAGCTTCCACCGAGCGCCGAATTTCGGCGACGCGTTCCTCCACCGGCGACAAGCCGGCGGGAAATCCCGTGGAAACGGCGGCTACTCGAACTCCGCTGCCTGCGAGCGCCCGCACTGCGGTCCCGACAAACCGGTGATAAACGCAAACCGCTGCCACTTTGATATCGAGTTCTTCGATCTTCAACTCTTTCAGAAGCTCCTGTTGAATCGGTCGTCGCGCCTTGGCGCAAAGGCGGCGTACGCGGTCTTCCGTGTCGTCGCCCGAGAGTGTGGTGAGGTCCATGCAGGAGATTGCGCGCAAATGCCAGGCGGCCTGCCACTCCTTCTTCACCGTTTTTCGCGCCACATGCGTTTGCGCCCTACGTTCCACGGCGCTGGTGTTGACGCGAACCTGTTTCACCCAATCAAGATTCAGTGGAATACCGCGATTGGAAAGCAGAGGCCGGCCAGCAAGGGTGGCGACGGGCGCAGCGGAATCTGGCGCTGGGTCTTCGAGACCGCTGTTCAGACGGTCGGTAATGCGGTAACGGCTTTTGGGTTCCTCTGACACCGTCTTGCATTGTACGGCAGTCGCCACGCCCAACGACACCGCCGCGTTGAGACCGCTCAAAGGTGGGACGCGTGCGGATGGTCGGGCGGAGTTTTCTGCTATAGTTGCGTTCCTTGGAGGTCGCGTCCCATGCCTCGAACAGTGCGCTGTGCCTTGATTCAAGCGCGGAACGAACTCGGCAGCGAGCGGCCGCTTGCGCAGATCAGGAAGGCGATGATCGACAAGCACTTGAAGTTGATAGAACAGGCTGCGAAGAAGAAAACACAAATCCTGTGCCTGCAGGAGCTTTTTTACGGCCCTTATTTTTGCGCCGAGCAGAATGCGCGCTGGTATGAGCTTACGGAGCGTGTGCCGGACGGCCCGACGGTGCGCCTGATGCAAAAGGTCGCCGCGAAACATCGCATGGTGATCGTGGTTCCGGTTTATGAAGAACAGATGCCTGGGGTTTATTTCAACACCGCCGCGGTGATCGATGCCGACGGCCGCTATCTGGGAAAATACCGCAAGCATCACATCCCGCACTGCCATCCCGGATTCTGGGAGAAGTTTTACTTCACCCCGGGTGACCTTGGGTACCCCGTGTTTGAGACGAAATATGCGCGGGTCGGCGTCTACATTTGTTATGACCGACATTTCCCCGAGGGCGCGCGCATTCTGGGATTGAACGGCGCGGAGATTGTGTTTAATCCTTCGGCCACGGTTGCCGGTCTTTCGGAATATCTGTGGGAACTCGAGCAACCCGCGCATGCTGTGGCCAACGGCTATTTTGTCGGCGCGGTCAACCGAGTGGGCGTCGAGAAGCCGTGGAGTATTGGCGAGTTCTACGGCAAGAGCTATTTCTGCAATCCGCGCGGAAAAATTATCGCCCAGGCCGGCCGCGATAAAGACGAAGTAGTGGTAGCGGACCTCGACCTGGAAATGATCGCGGAAGTGCGCAAAGTTTGGCAGTTCTTTCGCGATCGCCGGCCGGAAAGCTATGGACCCCTCACTGCGCAAACTGGAGGGACCGCGGCCGCAGACTGAAGCGCGATCGTTGCACAAATTGGTCGCAACATCGCCTTGCGGCGATTCTGAACAGATCCATGACCACGAACAAATCTCAGTCTCTCCAATCCCGCATCGAATCCAGTCCCCTCTACAATCCTGACCTTGCGCCCGCACCGGCCGAGCGCCGGCACTGGGGAACGTACAACTTTGCGGCGTTATGGATTTCGATGTCGGTGAACATCCTCACCTACATGCTCGCGGCGAGCTTGATTCAGGGTGGGATGAACTGGAAGCAGGCGGTGACGACAATTTTTATCGGCAACGTGATTATTCTTGTGCCGATGCTGTTGAACTCGCACCCCGGAGCGAAGTACGGGATTCCGTTTCCGGTGTTGGCGCGCGCGTCGTTTGGAGTACTGGGCGCCAACGTAGCGGCGGTGCTGCGGGCACTGGTGGCGTGCGGATGGTTCGGCATCCAGACCTGGATCGGCGGCGAGGCGATCAGCACTCTGCTGGCCACGCTTGCACCGGGATGGAGTAATCTTCCCTACGCCACCGCCGTTTGCTTTCTTCTGTTCTGGCTGATCAACCTTGCGGTGATTGTGATGGGAATTGAATATATTCGGATCCTGCAGGGGATCAGCGCACCGGTGTTGTTAGGAGTTGGGCTGTTGCTTTTAGCATGGGCCTATCATGCAGCGGGCGGCTTCGGTCCGATGTTGGCCGCGCCTTCGCGGTTCAACAACTTCGCAGATTTCCTGAAATTCTTGATTCCTGCTCTGAACGGGACAGTGGGATTCTGGGCCACGGTTTCGTTGAATATTCCAGACTTTACGCGATTCGCGCGGAACCAACGAGAACAGGTTATTGGTCAAGCGCTGGCCTTGCCGACAACGATGACGCTCTATGCCTTTATCGGAATCGCCGTGACCTCGGCCACGGTTGTGATTTACGGGACAGCCATTTCGGATCCGGTGCAGTTGCTCAGCCGCTTTCATTCGCCCGTGGCCGTGGTGATCTCGCTGATCGCGATTCTGCTGGCTACGCTGAACGTCAACATAGGGGCCAACGTCGTTTCACCGGCAAACGACTTTTCGAACCTGTGGCCGCGGCGAATCAGTTTTCGCACCGGTGGCGTGATTACGTGCTTCATGGGTATCGCTTTAATGCCGTGGAAGCTGCTGGCTGATTACAACACGTTTATCCTCGGCTGGCTCGGTGGGTATGCCGCGTTTCTCGGGCCGGTCGCGGGCATCATGATCTGCGACTATTTTGTTATGCGAAAGTGTCTTCTCCAGGTGGATGACCTCTACCTTCGCGGCGGAATCTATGAGTATTCGAAGGGATTTAACTGGAGAGCGATAGTTGCGCTTGCGTTGGGAGCAGGGACGGCGCTCGTCGGTCTCAAAGTTCCGGCGGTGCGCGTTCTTTACGATTACTCCTGGTTCGTAGGCTTTGCCGTTTCTTTTGCCTTCTATTACGTGATGATGAAATTCCAGCGCTCGGCTGTGCTTTCAACGACGGGAGCCTCTTAGAGTGAACCTTATAGCTTCGCGGTTTCCTGAAACGCCGGCAGAACTTCGCGCCGATAAATATCCAGTGTCTGTTCCTCGTCCCCGCACATCAAATACACATTGAACTGCGTGACTCCTGCTCTCGCCAATTTGCGCAACTTTTCGTGATGAGCTTCAACCGGCCCGACCAGACAAAAGCGATCGACCACCTCGTCAGAGACAAAGTTCGCGTTATCGCTTTCGACCACGCAGTGATGTTGATAGTCGTACCCGCCACGGTCCCGCACGTATGAAGTGAGCTCCGCAGGCAGATCTTCCGGCTTGTACTGCCGGATGAGATCCATCACATGGTTCGAAACCAGCGCCGGAAACCAGCGCACGCGTTCGCGTGCCACAGCCAGATCACCAGAAACCCAAACCGGAGCGGCCGACATTACTTCGATCTGGTTTGCATCCCGGCCTGCGGCGCGAGCACCCTCTTTCACGAAACCAAGGCACCATGCAATCAGATCGGGATCGGCAAACTGAAGAATGATCCCGTCGGCGACGCGCCCTGCCATGTGCAAAACCTTCGGTCCGTATCCCGCGATCCAAACTCGCGGCGAGACCGTCGCCCATGTGAGGCGAGTGGGCTGACCTTCGTACTCAACTTCGCGGCCGGCAGTGAGATCGCGAAAAATCTTCACCGCACTTTCCAACTGCGACCAACTGACTGGCTTTTTTCCGAGCACACGTCTCGAGCTGTCACCGCGCCCAATGCCCAGTTCCATCCTGCTGCCAGAAATCAGATTCAGGGTTGCGAACAAGCTGGCCGTCACCGTGAGATCGCGAACTGCAGGATTGGTCACGCACGTGCCAAACCGCATGTGTTGCGTGTTCGCGGCCATGAGTGCCAGCAGCGGGTACGGTTCTTTCCACAGAACGTGGGAATCGAAGATCCATCCGTATTGGAAGCCGGCGGCTTCGGCCTGACGCGTCAAACCGAGAATGCGCTCCACTGAAATGTCTGGCTTTAGCGTAATGCCGAACTGCATGGCGCAGCCCCTTTCTTCACTGCCAAGAATTATGAGGAAGTGAAGTGCGGCAGTTTAGCATAAAATTCCTTCTTCATCTCAACCAGGCTTCAGTCAGTTTTGATTGGAGGGATCGATGGGCTTCGATACGATCATCGGCAACGGATCGGTGGTAACCGCGACCGACACCTACGCGGCAGACGTAGCGATTACAGATGGGAAAATCGTGGCCATCGGCAACAATCTTCCGCGAGAGAATGCCACAGCGGTGCTGGATGCGTCGGGAAAGTACGTCTTCCCCGGCGGCATCGATGTCCACACGCATCTGGACATGCCGTTTGGCGGAACGACCAGCGCCGACGATTTTGAAACCGGCACGCGGGCGGCGGCTTTCGGTGGAACGACAACGCTGATCGATTTCGCCATCCAGTACAAAGGCCAGCCGCTGAGGAAAGCTTTCGATACGTGGATGGACAAAGCCTCGAAGAAGGCCGTCTGCGATTATGCCTTTCACTGCATCGTTACTGACATCGGCGACGGTCAATTGCAGGAGATGAATTCCCTGATCGGAGAAGGCGTGACCAGCTTCAAGCTCTTCATGGCCTATCCCGGAGTCTTCATGCTCGACGACGCCAGCATCTTCCGCGCGCTGCAAACAACTGCGAAGAACGGCGGCCTCATTTGCATGCACGCGGAAAATGGAAGCGCGATCGATGTAATCGTGCAACAGGCGCTGGCGGAAGGAAAAAAGGCTCCGAAGTATCACGCTCTGACTCGGCCTACAACGGCAGAAGCGGAAGCCGTGTCCCGTGCAGTTGCTCTGGCAGAGATGGCAGGGGCTCCGATTTACATTGTGCATTTGAGCTGCAATGAAGCTCTCGAGAAAGTTCGTGAGGCGCGCGATCGCGGCCTTCCGGTATATGCCGAGACTTGCCCGCAGTATTTGTATCTTTCGATAGAAAACTTTGACGTGCCGGATTTCGAAGGCGCAAAGTATGTTTTTACGCCGCCGCTTCGCGAAAAGTGGCATCAGGAAAAGCTCTGGAACGGCCTCAAGCACGATCATCTGCAGGTTGTCTCTACCGATCACTGTCCATTTTGTTTCAAGGAGCAGAAAGAGCTCGGTCGCGACGACTTCACCAAGATACCGAACGGTGGACCGGGCGTGGAGCATCGCATGAGCCTGATTTACTCGGGTGGTGTTGCCCAGGGGCGTTTCAGCGTAAATCGATTCGTCGAACTGGTTTCAACGACCCCGGCCAAGTTGTTTGGCTTGTATCCGCGCAAGGGAACGATCGCTGTGGGCAGTGACGCGGATCTCGTGATCTTCAATCCGGCGCGTAAGCATACGATCAGTGCCAAGACTCACCACATGCGCGTTGACTACTCGATGTTCGAAGGTATCCAGGTAACCGGCATGCCCGACGTCGTTCTCAGTCGAGGGCGCGTCGTGGTGGATGGGGATAAGTTTCTGGGCCGTGCCGGGCAGGGCGAGTTTCTAAGGCGCGCAACCTACTCGCAGGCAAAATAGCTAGTCGCGCGAATTTCGGCGCTTGCCAACTTGTGGGGTTGGTATAAGAAGAGTAAAGTTACGAGTTTTCGCTCTTACAGACTGTTAAGGAGAATTGATGTTCACACCCTCGAGCCTGAGCATTGCGCTGTTGATGATGATCACGAGCGCCGTTTGCTGGGGCTCATGGGCCAACACTTACAAAGGTGTCAAAGGCTATCGCTTCGAGCTTTTTTATTGGGATTATGCCATCGGCATTTTCTTGGTATCCCTTGTGCTTGCGTTCACGATGGGGAGCACCGGAAATAATTCCTCCAGCTTTCTCAACAACGTTCGCGCGGCGGATACTGCGAACATTGTTAACGCGCTGATCGGAGGCGCGCTGTTCAACCTGGCCAATCTGTTGCTCGTGGCCGCAATCGACATGGCTGGGCTCGCCGTCGCGTTTCCTATTTCAATTGGAATCGCGCTGGTAGTCGGGACTGTGCTGAGTTATGCTCTGCAGCCCAGGGGAAACGCCACTCTCCTGGCGTTTGGTGTTGCGTGCGCTTTTATTGCGGTGCTGTTGGATGGCAAGGCATATGGCTGTCTCGCAGCCACAGGACGCACCGTTTCAAAGAAGAGCTTGATCACTTGCGTAGTTTCCGGGATCCTGATGGGCCTGTGGGCCCCTTTCATGACGCACGCGATGACGCGCGGCAACACGCTGGGACCTTATAGCGCCGCCGTGTTTCTGACGCTGGGAGCACTCCTCTCTTGCTTTATCTGGAATTTTTATTTTATGAAGCATCCGCTGGTAGGAGAGCCGGTAAGTTTCAGTGGATTTTTCCGCGGGCCCGCCACCGGGCACCTGCTGGGGCTTTTCGGCGGATGCATTTGGGGCGTAGGTACGGTGTTCAACCTGGTGGCCGCGAGCTTTACGGGTGTCGCGATTTCTTACGCGATCGGCCAGAGCGCTCCCATGGTGGCGGCGCTGTGGGGAATTCTCGCGTGGAAAGAGTTTGCAAACTCGGGACCTCGGGCCAAAGCGTATCTTGGCCTCATGTTCGTCTTCTATGGCTTGGCAATTTTCCTGGTGGCGCGGTCGAATGGATGAGACGCGCTATTTACCTCTGATCCGGCTGATGAACAGATTCAAGAATCGGTCCGCATCCGAAGCCAGGCAAACTCGCGCATTCGGCTTGAGGTCGATCACGCCCTCGATCTCATAGTGGTCTCCATGCAGAACGTTGTTTTCGTTCGATCCCATGCGGTTCGCAACGGTCTCTCCGCGGGTAAACTCGCCTTTGGTTTCGACATCGACGTGCATTTCCTCAAGCGTACCCAGAGTCGGATCCAGCGCAATCCCCACCGCCAGCGGATCATACATCGCGGCTCCGCTGTATCCGCTCTTCTCGCTGCGGGTCAAATAGAAGTCGGCAATCTTGGCGATGAAGTCGCTCTGCGGCCCGCGGGACGACTGCAGCTCCGCAAGATACTTTCGCGTGATCAACGTTCGCTCGCCCACGTCGGAGCCGACCATGGTAACCATCCAGCCGGCATTGAACACAATCTGCGCCGCTTCAGGGTCGTTATAGATGTTCGCTTCAGCGGCGCCGTTCACATTTCCACCGGAAATCGAACCGCCCATAATCACGATATCCTTGACTAACGATGCAATCGAAGGATCTTTCGAAACCGCCAGCGCAATGTTGGTGAGAGGCCCTACCGGAATCAGTGTGATCTCATGCGGATACTTGTGAACCATTTCGACGATGAGATCCGGACCGAAGCGGGGATCCGCCTTGCACTTAGTGGGCGGCAATTCGACGTTCGCCAGGCCATTCTTTCCATGCCAGAACTGCGCCGTAATCAGCTTCTGATTCAGAGGATGCTGCGCTCCTCCGGCGACCGTCACGTCGCAACGCCCCGCCAGCGAAACGATCTTCAGAGCGTTTTCCAGTCCCTGGCGCGCATCCACGTTGCCGGGCACCACCGTCAGCGCTTCCACTTTGAACTCCGGAGAATTCAGCGCGAGGATGATCGCCATGGCATCGTCGGTGCCAGGATCGGTGTCGATGATCACTCGCCGCGGCGCGGCTTGCGCGAGGGCACTCGTCAAAGAAGACAGGACGAAAAGCAGACTCAGACCGAATGGAATGCGAAGTTGTTTCACCGGAGGAACTCCTTTTTCGAGAAGTCAATTCGAGTTATAGCAACATGCCCGCGATTGACGCGGACATCAGGTTGGCCATGGTTCCCGCCAGCATCGCGCGAATACCAAGTCGCGCCAGTTCGCTCTTCTTGTTCGGCGCTAACGCTCCGATGCCGCCAATCTGAATCCCGATCGAACTGAGATTGGCGAATCCGCAAAGCGCAAACGTGGCGATAGTGAAAGAGCGCGGGTCGAGCACAGCCTTCATCGGTCCGAGCATCGAGAATGCCACCAGTTCGTTCAGCACCATGCGTGTACCGAGCAAAGAGCCAATCACACCGCAGTCACGCCAGGGAACGCCAATTACCCAGGCAACCGGAGCAAAGACAGCTCCGAAAACCCTTTCCAGACTTTCCGGAAACCAGCCTACCCAATGGTGAATTCCACCCATAATGCCGTCCGCCAAGGCGATGAGCGCGAGGAACGCAATCAGCATGGCCGCGATGTTCAAAGCCATATGAAGGCCATCGCTTGTTCCTCGCGCGATCGCGCCGAGCAGATTTTCTTTCTTCTCGGCTTGCTCTTCGTCTTCGGGCATGACGACCCTGCCGGCGGTCTTCGGTTCTTCGGTCTCGGGCACGAGCATCTTCGCCATTAACAGTGTCCCGGGTGCGGTCATGATGACAGCGCTGAGCAGGTGTTTGGGTTCGATGCCGAACGCGATGTAGGCGGCCATGATTCCGCCGGAGACGTGGGCCATGCCGCTGGTCATCACGGTCATGAGTTCCGAGCGGGTGAGATCCGGTAGAAACGGACGGATGGTTACCGGCGCCTCCGTTTGTCCCATGAAAATGCTGGCCGCGATGTTGAGCGACTCGGCGCCGCTGGCGCCCATTACCCAGGTCATGACCCGGGCGGCAATCTTAATTACGAACTGCATCACGCCGACGTGATAGAGCACGGCGAAAAATGCGCAGATGAAAATAATGGTCGGCAGTACCTGAAAGGCGAAAACGAAGCCGAGATGGGAATTTTGTTTTCCGAAGTCGCCGAAAACAAACTGTGAGCCGGCAAAAGAATAATTGAGTAAACGGCTGACTACATCGCCGGCTCGCTGAAAAATTCGCCGCCCGGCGTCGATTCTCAGCACACACACCGCAAAAGCGACCTGCAAGCTCAGGCCCCAGGCTACGGTTTTCAATCGAATTGCCCGGCGATTGGTCGAAAAAATGTAGGCCAATGCCAGCATGGTCAGGAGGCCAAGGATTCCAGTGAAGCGTCCCATTCAGTTTTTCTCTCCGGGCTTTCCGATCACACGATGGATTAACGGTCTTTTCTCGTGCGCGGGAGAATCGGTAATTCGATAACTCCCTTCGAGCAGTTGCCTGGCGCGAACCGCTCGCGCCTCTGCATTGTAGTAGATCGTCGCCAGCGGTTCGCCAGCCGAAACAGCGTCTCCAAGTTTCTTGTGGAGCACGATTCCCACCGCGGGATCGACCGAGTCTTCTTTGCGTTCGCGGCCGCCACCGAGAATTACACACGCGGTACCAACCTGCTCGCATTGCAGCGATGTGATATATCCGTCCATGGAGCTGGAGAGTTTCATCGTTCGCTGAGCCTGGGGCAGTCTCTTGGGATCGTCGATCGATTGCGGATCCCCACCCTGCAGTTTCACCATCTGGCGAAAGCGATCGAGCGCTTCGCCCGAAACGATTAGTTTTCCGCTCTGCTTTTTTCCCTCCGCAACCGTATCGGAAACTCCGCCCAAGTAAAGCATCCAGCCGGCAAGTTCCAGGCAAAGCTGACGCAAATCTTCCGGTCCCTGCCCGCGCAGGACTTCGACCACCTCGACAACTTCAAGCGCATTGCCGATCGTGTTTCCCAGCGGCTGATCCATGTCCGTGATGAGCGCCACAACCTGTTTGCCCATCCGCTCCCCGGTTTCCACCATGAGTTCGGCAAGAAACGCGGCGTCCTCGTCGCTTTTCATGAATGCCCCCGAACCAGTTTTTACATCGAGCACCAAAGCGTCGATGCCTTCCGCAAGTTTCTTGCTCATGATGGAAGCGCAGATGAGATAAGGGCTTTCGACTGTTCCGGTCACGTCGCGCAATGCGTATAGCTTGCGATCGGCGGGAGCGATTTCGGCGGTCTGGCCAATTATGGCGCAACCGCAGGTTTCGAGTACGCGGCGAAACTGAGCGACGGGAAGATTCACGTTGAAGCCGGGAATGGCCTCGAGTTTGTCCAGCGTTCCTCCGGTATGCCCCAGGCCGCGGCCGCTGATCATGGGAACTACTATCCCCGCGGCGGCGGCAAGCGGCGCCAGGACAAGAGAAGTCTTGTCTCCCACGCCTCCGGTCGAGTGCTTGTCGACTTTCTTCGCCGGAAGAGAAGAGAGATCGAGCACTTCACCCGAGCGCAGCATGGCATCCGTTAGTGCGGCAGTTTCGGCGCGCGTCATACCCCGCAGCACCACCGCCATCAGCCACGCCGAGACCTGATAGTCGGGGATATCTCCGCGAGTGTATGCGTTCACCAGGGATTCGATTTCGATCCGCGATAACTCGCCGCCATCCCGCTTCTTGCGAATCACATCGATGGCGCGGAATGTCTGCGATGAAGNNTGGAAGAAGACGGTTGCGTCGGGGCCGAACTCGTAGATGACCTGACGGCACGCGCCGCAGGGGGCACAAGGCGCCCCAGGCTTGGCGGCCACTGAGACCGCGCGGATCTCGATCCTGGGCCCTAGCTGCGCGACAGCCGAGAAAATGGCAGCGCGTTCGGCGCAGTTGGTCAGTCCATACGATGCGTTTTCCACGTTGCAGCCGGAAAAGATTTTGCCATTCGAGAGAAGGATAGCGGCCCCGACCCGGAATTTCGAGTAGGGCGCGTGTGCGTTCTTCATGGCTCTCTGCGCGGAGCGCAACAGCTTCGCTCGCATGCGGGCGGGCACAGTTTTTTCGGACATAGAGGAAAAGATCTCGCGACGAGACGGGGAAATCGAGGGCCATTGTAAACCCTGTCGAAACAATTCAGGGCTTTTTCTGATATGGGGCAAGCGGAGTCGCGGCTTACTGCGAGAAGCGCCCTCGCTTCTTGTCTCGAAATCTAACCAGCGCCACGCAGCTTGCCGAATGGGAATTGCTTTTGTTCCGGCCCGGGACTAGCATATTCGAGATCATTCTCCGCCCGGCATCTTTAGCGTCACATCACCAAGTTCGCGCTTGATCTAAGGAGGACGTATGGGCATCGCAGTGTCACCGCAAATTCATCCGCAAGTGGCTGATTTCATCGACAAACCGCGCAAAATGTTGATCAATGGAAATTGGGTCAACTCCATTTCCGGCAAAACCTTTCCCACTTACAATCCCGCTACCGGCGAAATTCTGGCACAGGTGGCGGAAGGCGATCGTGAGGATGTTGAACAAGCCGTGAAGGCCGCACGCAAAGCCTTCGACCAGGGCCCGTGGCGGCGGCTTACCGCATCCGAACGCGGACGCCTCATTTGGAAGCTTGCCGACCTGCTGGAGGCCCATACCGAAGAGTTCGCATATCTGGAGAGCCTCGACAACGGCAAACCGCTTACCATCGCGAGAGCTGCCGATGTGCCGTTGGCCGTAGACTTGTTTCGCTACATGGCGGGATGGGCCACGAAGATCGAAGGCAATACGATTCCGATCTCGGTTCCATACACGCCCGGAGCAAAATATCTTGCTTACACGTTGCGCGAGCCGGTCGGTGTTGCGGCACAGATTATTCCGTGGAACTTTCCTCTGCTGATGGCAGCGTGGAAGTTGGGGCCGGCGCTGGCCTCCGGCTGTACCGTGATATTGAAACCGGCGGAACAAACGCCGCTTTCGGCGCTGCGCCTCGGCGAACTGATTACGGAAGCCGGGTTCCCTGAAGGTGTAGTCAACATTGTGCCCGGCTACGGCGAGACAGCTGGCGCTGCGCTGGCTGCTCATCCGCACGTGGACAAAGTAGCTTTCACCGGTTCCACGGAAGTTGGGAAGCTGATCGTACACGCCGCAGCCGGCAACTTGAAGAAAGTTTCGCTGGAACTCGGCGGTAAGTCTCCCAACGTCGTGTTCAAGGATGCGGACCTCGACTCCGCGATTCCGGGCGCCGCAAGCGCAATCTTCTTCAACCACGGTCAGTGTTGTTGTGCGGGATCGCGACTCTACGTCGAGAAACCGATTTTCGATCGAGTGGTGGAAGGTGTCGCCGATCAGGCGAAGAAAATCAAAGTGGGCTCGGGTCTCGATCCGGAAACGAGCATGGGACCACTCGTTTCCGCAGAACAGTTAAGCCGGGTCTGTGGTTATCTGGACGCGGGCTTCTCGGAAGGCGCTACTGCCGTGACTGGCGGCCACAAAAAAGGCGACAAAGGCTATTTTGTCGAGCCCACCGTTCTGGTGAATGCTCGCGAAGACATGAAGGTGGTGCAGGAGGAAATCTTCGGGCCGGTGGTTGCCGCGATGCCGTTCGACGATCCCGAAGAAATTCTGCCGCGCGCCAATGATAGCGAGTACGGCTTGGCCGCTGCCGTCTGGACGCAGGACATCGGCAAGGCCCACCGCATGGCAGAGCACCTGCGCGCAGGGACGGTGTGGATCAATTGCTACAACATCTTCGACGCCGCGCTGCCTTTCGGCGGATACAAGCAATCTGGATGGGGGCGTGAGATGGGACACGACGCTCTCAACCTTTACACGCAGACGAAAGCGATCTGCACCAAGATCGCCTAGCCTGTTGCGAGAAAAACTTCAGGACGGCGGTGCTTTGCTGCCGTCCTTTTATTTTGCCTGTGGCGTAGCGCCGTGTTCCGAGTTCCTACTTCTCCATGAGGAGCACTTTTTCGGCGTCGTCAATCTCAGTTAACTTGACCTCGATTACCTCGCTCATGGTGGTCTGAACATTGCGGCCGACGAAGCTGGCTTCGACCGGCAGTTCTCGATGTCCGCGATCAATCAGAACGCACAACTGCACCCTTCGTGGTCTGCCATGCGAAAATAACGCGTCCAGCGCAGCCCGTGTCGTACGTCCTGTGAAAAGAACATCGTCGACCAGAACAATATTCTTGTCCTCAATGGAGAATCCAATCTCCCCCTCCTGGACCACAGGCTTGGGTCCGAGCGTCGAGAGATCGTCGCGATAGAAAGTGATGTCCAACGTGCCGACGGGGACCTTAGCATTTTCGATGCGCGCGATGATCTTGCCCAGGCGCTCCGCAATGGGTACGCCCCGGCGGCGAATGCCGACCAGCCCCAAACCATCAACGCCACCGTTTTTCTCCACAATTTCGTAGGCCAAGCGGACGAGCGTGCGCTCAATTTCTGATGCGGACATCAGTTGCGCTTTCTGGCGCAAACCTGTTTTGCGGAGAGAAGTTCTTGCGTTCATCGTCGAATGTGCCTCACTCGGTTGTTCGCCAGCGTACAGCGTGATTTCACTTTAGTGCCAAGACGGCAAACCTGCAAGGCGGCGTGCCAATTTATTCGGCTTGACCCTGGCCTCGCAAGAGGATAAAGACGGTGCCGGCTGGCGTCCAAGCAGGTTTGCAGGTGCGGGATAGAGGAAATCAGGCGCCCTGTGGTTGTTCAGGAACCACATTTGGGGCATGAGTTTGAGTAAAGCCCCTGAAGCCAGGGTTTTGAATAGTCAGCGTGCGCGTCACAACGCCGGTATCGTTCTGCAGAGCTCGCAGCGAAATCGCCTGGGCCGCAGCAGTAGCTCCATCCGCGGGCAAAATTCCTGCTCCCTGATTTCTCCCCGCAGCTTTGGCTCGGTAGAGCGCGGTGTCCGCGAGTTCGATCACCTCTTCGGCGCAAACCGCGTCATAAGCGCCGCGGCTCCAGGGAAAGCTGGCCCAGCCCACCGAACAGGTTTTTCGGACATGAACGCCGTGTCCTAGATCGAAAGTCTCCGACGCCATGATGTCCAGAATGCGCTCGCAGAATGCAGGCGTACCGGAGGGGTCTGCGGAGCGGGACATAATAAGAAATTCTTCTCCTCCCCAGCGGACCAGAACATCGGACTTGCGCACAACCCGTCCCAAACGCTCCGCCACTAAGCGCAGCAAGCGATCCCCTGCCGGATGGCCGTGTACGTCGTTTACTTGCTTGAAGAAGTCAACATCGACCATGAGAAAGATTAAATCGCGATGATCCATCTTGCGAATTTCATTACCGCGAGCCCGTTCGTAGTTTCGCATGACTTGGCCAGCTTCCGCTGCCAGAATCTCTTCCAGATAGCGCCGGTTCCACACGGCGGTCAAGGGATCGGTAAAGGAAATTTCCTGAAGCTCAAGATTCTTACGCTGCAGTTCCAGGCTATGCCAGCGGAGAGACTGTTCTTTGTTTTCTAGTTCGTCCTTCAAATTGCACATTTCATCCAGATTCTGACGCGACAGGCGCAGCAAGTGGAGCATTTCGCGGTCCATCCAGTGTTGCTTTAGGAACACCATCACGCCCATGAAGATCATGGCGGCCGCGGTCAGCAACAGTCTGTAGGAGCGCACTCGGGTTGGAGTTCCTCCTCCGAACTGCGCCCATGCCACCATGAGCGGCGTGGAAAATACAGCCATCATGGCCAATCGTGCGGTCCACATGCTGTGGCTCGGAAGCGGCACTTGGTCAGCAGGCGTGTCGGGAGAAGATCCGCGCGCCATAAAACCCACGGCCGCAAACCATGCCATAGCGGCTACCAAAGGCACGTCGTAAAGACTACCCGTGTAGTACTGGTGACAATCGATCGCCACGCTGGCCAGAATTGAGCCCCCACTGTAGAACATGGCAGCCTTGAGAAGTTGCGAATAGATTGCACGCCATGGGCCGACGCTGCGCTTCCAAACCATGCCTACGCCAACAATCAAGACGAACTGTTCACAAGCGTAGAGCAGGTCGAAGCTGCGGTTGTATGCCACTTCGTTTGCCGAAACATACTGCCAGGGAATCACAATGAACAGGTATAGGTAAAGCCACCATGTGAGCAGCAAGGAGAAGTCGAGGGTTACAAGCCGCAGGGACTGGTTGTTGCGATGAATGTGCGGCTGCAAGGCCAGGGCCGCCATCATGGGAACGACATGCAGGAACAGAATCACGTCTCCGACAAACGGGTTGGGCGCTTCCTGGCGAAGAAAGACCTCGAAGCAAGTCCACAGAACCTGCGCGGAAAGCCACATTCCGCAACCTAATGCCATGAGCGCCCAGAAGAACTGAGCTTTTTTGTCGCTGGTCCTTATATTGGAGAGGATTGATAATGTTGCACAAGAAAGCAGAGCACACTGCGTCAGATCGCCGAAAGCGGTCAATCCGGTCCCGCGCCGGACCAACAGAGATACGAGAACGTGAACGCAAACCACCGCGCACACGAGTCCTGTCCACCTGCTCGGCCGTCGTAAAGGAATTAAGCCCACCTCGGGATTGTATGTTCACGCTGAGGTGCCAAGGATATTACGGAAGTAATCGCACAAGTTCAGAGAAACTTGGCGCTACGTGTTCGGGCCAATCGCAGCTATGAATCGCCGAACGAAGCGGAAGACGTCCTGGTATGAGTTGTAAAGGGGCACGGGCGCAACTCGAAAAGTATCCGGTTCCCGCCAATCGCCGAAGATGCCCTCTTCGGCCAGCCGTTGGCACAGGGCCCGTCCGTTCTGATGGAGTCGAATAGAGAGCTGTGCGCCGCGCCGATCTTTTTCATGAGGGGTGATGATTGAGAAGCCCGGAGCGGCCTTCTCACGTAACAGGAACTCCAGATAGCCGGTTAACGACACGCTCTTCGCTCGCAGGCGTTCCATGCCCGCTTCGTGAAAGATATCCATCGATGCGCGCAGCACAGCCAGACTGACAATCGATGGATTGCTCAGTTGCCAGCCATCGGCGCCACGCATCGCGCGAAAGTCCGGGCCCATCTCGAACCGTGATTCTTCGTCGTGACCCCACCAGCCCGCGAACCGCGGCAAATCAAAAGCGCGCGCGTGCCGTTCGTGGACAAAACAACCGGCAACGCATCCCGGACCGCCATTCAGATACTTGTAGCTGCACCACACGGCAAAGTCCGGACCCCACTCATGAAGTTTCAAAAGCAAATTGCCGGCCGCGTGCGCCAGATCGAAACCGACCACGCAGCCCTGCGCATGGCCCGCGCGCGTAATGCGTGCCATATCGAATGCCTGGCCGGTCGCATAGTTCACGCCTCCCAACAAGATCAGCGCAACTTCCTCCCCCGCGTGCTCGATTAAGGACTCAATGTCCTCATCGCGAACGCAGGACTCTCCTGGCCGCGGCGTCAGTTCGATGAATGAAGTCGCGGGGTCAAAGCCGTGAAAACGAATCTGCGACTGGACTGCGTACTGGTCGGAAGGGAAGGCTCCGCGCTCCACAACAATCTTGTGCCTCGTCGCTGTCGGACGGTAAAACGAAACCATCATCAGGTGAAGGTTGATGGTGAGCGAATTCATCACCACCACTTCGATAGGTTTCGCCGCCACCAGTTCTGCAGTCTGTTCCGTGAGCAGCCTATGGTAAGGCATCCAAGGATTACTGGCCCGGAAGTGGCCTTCCACTCCAAGTCGGGCCCAGTCTTCCAATTCCTGCTCGACGTACCCCGCCGCCGTCTTCGGTTGCAGCCCGAGTGAGTGGCCGCACAGGTACGCGCAATCGCCGCCTGCTATCTGAGGAATAAAGAAGCGCTCGCGGTAGCGCTTCAACGGATCGCGATCATCCATCGCGGCCGCAAAGTTTTCCCCGGGTTGAAAAACGGAGTTGCTCACTGCCGGAGCTCCAACGGAGCAAGATCGCACCGTATGAGCCTGTCCGCTTTCTCCCAGTCGAGATCTTCGACGCGACCGATGGACTCGCATAGTTCTTCCAGCATGCGGTCCTGAAAGGCCCCGCGGGCCAGTGCGACGGAGTAGGGAATGCGATGAAACGTCACCATGGCATACTTTGGCACGAAGAGCTGCGGGTACTTCGCTTCCAGCGCCAACTCCACCTTCTTACGAAGTAGAAACCTCGAATCGGCAACTCGATCTCTCATCTCCGTGAAATTTTCGATGGCCATGTCTGCGATGGCGTCGGTATTGACCTTGCGTTCGTTCTCGAACTCCGTGAATACTCGCAGCCAGTCCGCGCCGTACCGGTCGAGCAATTCGACCAGACAAGTACAATCTTCGAATCCGCAGTTCAATCCCTGTCCGAAGAAGGGAACGATGGCGTGAACCGCATCCCCCAGCAGCAATACTCGTCCTTCCACGTGCCACGGCGAGCACTTGACCGTAACCATGGCGCCGGTCGGATTTGCGAAGTAGTTCTCTGCCAATTGCGGCATCAGCGAAACTGCATCCGGGAAGCGAGAGTCGAAAAACTGCACCACCTGTGCCTGCGTGGTGAGACTGGCAAAGCTATCCGCGCCCTCAAATGGCAAGAATAGAATGCAGGCGAACGTGCCATCGATATTCGGGAGCGCAATCAGCATGTAGTTGCCGCGCGGCCAAATGTGCAAGGCGTGGGTTTCCAGCAGGTGCTCGCCTTTTGAACCGGCAGGAATCGTCAGCTCTTTATAGCCGTAGTCGAGATGCTGTTGGGAAAAGTTAAACCGGCTCAGCTTGAGCATTTCCCCCCGGATCGACGATGCCGAACCATCGCAGCCGATAACGACCTCAGTCTCCCGGATCGTCTCTTCGCCGGTCTCCTCATGGCGAATTCGTATCGTGCCGGTCCTCAGATCGTATCCGGCGCAGCGCTGACTGAAATGAATCGTCGCGCCGTGTTCCTCCGCGGCGTCCATGAGCGCGATATTTAGTTCCGCCCGCGAGATCGAGTTGATGACCTCGGTTTCATTCTTGCCATACGGTTGAAACGTAAGTTCTCCAGCGATGGAATGCATCATCCGTCCCTTCATCGGGATGATGATGCTCCGCATTCGTTCCCACAGGCCGGCCTGCCGCAAGGCGTGAATACCGCGGGTCGAGAGCGCAAGATTGATCGACCGCCCGGCGCTCATGCGCACCCGCCTCATGTCCGGCCGCCGTTCGTAGATCTCGACTGAGAATCCGCGCTGCATCAGAAGAGTGGCGAGAAGGGGACCGTTCAGTCCGGCGCCGATCAGGGTGATTTTGCCAGGTGCGGGCTTCATCTGAGAGATTCGACGATCATCTTTCGAAAAACAAGCTGAGAAGGCAAACGCCTCACTCGGTTAACAACGTGCGCGCCTCCCACAATTCGGGAAAGAATTTCTTGTCGAGGGTCAGCTTCAGGTAGGACGCTCCCGTGCTTCCCCCTGTGCCCATGCGGATGCCGATAATGCGCTCGACCAGTTGAATATGACGCAAACGCCAGCTCACCACAAGTTCGTCAAACTCCGTCAGCCGCTCGCATACGTCAATCCAATCGCGGTGATGATGCTCATCCTTATAGAGTTCGTGGACTGCGCGGGCCCGAGCCTCGAAACGCTCCCTGTCGGTCGTGCCGTCGGCCGCGGGTGCGAGCTTACCCATCGCCTGCAAAGCTCCAAAGAAAACGTCGTGCAGCGAGGGTTCCTCCAACCGGCGCTTCAGACTCGCATAAGCCTCCGGAGTGGGCCGGTGATAGCGCAGCATCTTCTCGTCTTTCAATCCGCATAAGAACTCGATCTCGCGAAACTGCTCGGACTGAAATCCGCTGGCGGGCTCCAGTAGTCCGCGAAAGGCGAGAAAATGCGTGGGCAGCATGGTTTCCAGAATCGTGAACTGCTCAACCAGCACCCGGGTGATCTCCGTGCAACGGCGCAGCAATCGCGCCGCCTCATACACCTCGTCGTGCGATTGCGGCGCCACTCCCGCCTTTCGCAAATTCGCGACTACAGCGTCGAGGTCGTGCAGCAATTCCTTGAACCACAGCTCGTAGGTCTGATGCACAAGGATGAAGAGCAATTCGTCGTGATGTGGTGGTAATGACTGCGGCTGCTGCAACTCCAACAGCTCCGGAACCTTCAGATAAGAGCTGTACGTGAGCCGTCCGGGCTCGGGCGGGAGGGGCGACGAAGCAAGAGCTGCCCCCGAACGCTCGTTCCCGGTTTCGCGCGTCTCGCGTTCGATTTCCAGAAACCGTGCCGCATTTCCACTCAGCAGCTTGGCTTTCGTATGCTGCGGCAAATTGCTCTGGCGGATTAAGGAGCCTACGCGCTCTTCGCCCAGCGGAAAAGGATAGTCCGAACCCAGCATCACCTGATCCGCTCCCATCGTTCCGACAAGGAATTGCAGCGATCGCTGGTCGAACACTGCGGAGTCGACATAGAAGCGGTTGAGATAGTGGCTGGGTGGATATTGGCAGTCCCCGCGCGCAACCGGATGATGATGCCACGCATTTTCCAGTCGCCCGAGCAAAAACGCGAAACTCCCGCCGCCGTGCGCGAAGCAAATGCGGAGCGTGCTCGGCAGCCGGTCAAACGCTCCGCTCAGAATCAGCGCTACCACGGAGAGCTGCGTTTCCGCCGGCATACCGACCGTCCACGGCATCATGTACTTCGGCATGCGATCTCGCCCAAACATTTCCCAAGGATGGACGAGCACCGCCGCGCCCTGATCCGCGCAGTGATGCAGAAACGTGACAATCCCCGGATCATCCAGATCTTTGCTGCCGACGTGATTGCCAATTTGTACACCCAGATGTCCTGACTGCATGCAGCGCGTCAGTTCCTTGCAAGCCACGTCAATATCCTGCAACGGCACCTGGCAAAACGATTTCAACCTGCCTCTCCCTCGGCTGCAAAGCTCGAGCGCGGCATCGTTGAACGACTGTGCGCAATCGAGCGCATGTTCTACCGGCCGCTCATACGCGAAAAGCACCGGCGTGGCAGAAATGACCTGCACGTCAACGCCGTCGCGGTCCATTTCCCGCAGCCGAACTTCCGGATCCCAACATGCCGAATAAATATGGCGGAAAAATCGGTCGCCGATCATGATGTCCGCTTTCCCCGGCTCGGAGTGTTTGATCCAGGGCCAATTCGGCGTGCCGTAGCGCGCAGCGAGGTCGGGCCACGAGCTGGGGAAAAAGTGGTTATGAATATCGATGACTTGCATGTTTTACTTGCCCGGGTGGATCGTGCCGCAGTGTTTGCATTTCCGCCGGCTCTCGGTCGAATAAAACTGATCGAACAGAGGCGGCAGATCCTTGACAATGCTCTTCAGCTTCACTTCCGCGCGATAGATCAACTGGTGGCAGTTGGGGCAGTACCATTCAAAGGCATCCAGAGAGCCCTCGGGGCGCGGCACTTCAACAACTACGCCGATGGTATCAGCGGGCCGCTGCGGGGAATGACGCATGTGCTTGGGCAGGAGAAATATCTCGCCTTCTTTGACCGGTATTTCCAGCGGAGGTTTTCCGGGCGTTTCCATGATGCGCAGGGAGATATTGCCCTTTAACTGATAGAAGAATTCCTCCGTCGGATCGTCGTGATAGTCGCGCCTCTGGTTCGGCCCACCGACCACGGTCACCATCATCTCGCCATCTTCCCACACCTGCGCGTTGCCCACCGGAGGTTTGAGCTTCTCTTTGTTCTCCTCGATCCACGCCTGAAAGTTGAAAGCTTTCAGATTCTTGATGGACGCCATCGCGACTCCTATTTCAGCGGTTTATAAGCTGTGGCTTTAATCTCAATGAGCAAGTGCGGATGCGGCAACTGATGCACGGCCACCGTCGTTCTTGCCGGACCATCGTATCCGAAGAATTCGCCATACACATCGTTGTACCCGGCGAAATCGTTCATGTTTACCAGATGCGTTGAAACCTCGACCACATCCTCCAGTTGCGCTCCGGCACTCTGCAGAATGTCGCGAATGTTCTCGATCACCGCGCGCGTTTGCACGCGGATGTCGAGCCGTGTGGTCCCCAACGAATCGACTTCGGCGCCGGAAATTGTGTTGTCCGCGCGGCGCGCGCTGGTTCCGGACACAAACAAAAAGTCACCGGCTCGCTTGACGTGCGGATACTTGCCGCGCGGCTTCGCTTTTCCCTCGACAACCCTGCTCTCTGTTCCGCCGGTCTTCATCGTTCCTGTTTTGTGCAAAACCACAAGTCTTACAGCCGAATGCAAATGTTGTTCAGCTCGGAATAGAAGTTCAACGAATGTATTCCGCCTTCGCGACCGATGCCGGAAAGGCCCGCTCCGCCGAACGGAGTACGCAGATCACGCAAGAACCAGCAATTGACCCAGGTTATGCCCACATTCATCTGTTGCGCTACGCGATGACCGCGCTTCAGATTGCCGGTCCAAATCGAGGCCGCGAGTCCGTACTTCGTGTCGTTGGCCATGGCGACGGCTTCTTCTTCCGAATCGAATGGCGCGATGTGGCAAACCGGCCCAAAGATTTCTTCCTTGACGCACCGCGCCGATTCCGCAAGTCCAGTATAGATGGTTGGCTGCACGTAAAAGCCGTGGTCGCGGTCGTCGCTAAACGTAGGAACCCCTCCGCCAGTTACAACCGTTGCGCCTTCTTCACGAGCCAGTTGGTAGTAAGAGAGAACTTTCTCTCGATGTTGCGCCGAAATCAGCGGGCCAAGGTTGGTCTGTTCGTCGTTCGGCCAGCCCGAGTGCAGGCTCCCAGCTTTCTGTTTCAGAGCTTCCACAAATGCGACGAAGATCTGTCGCTCCACATACACGCGCTCTGCGCAAAGGCAGACTTGCCCTGTATTCAAAAACACAGCGTCGGACAGCCCGCTGACCGCTTCTTCAAAATTACAATCCGCGAAGACAATCGCCGCATTCTTTCCACCCAGTTCAAACGACACCGGTTTCACCGTGGGCGCCACGGCCCTCATGATAGCGGCCCCGGTTCTCGATTCGCCGGTAAAGGTGATCGCATCGACATCAGGATGCTGCGTAAGAAACTCTCCTGCCGATCCAGGCCCGAAGCCATGCACCACGTTATAGACGCCATTCGGAATTCCTGCGTCCTGCATCGCCTCGGCGAGGAGCGTCGCGGTGGCTGGAGTTTCTTCCGAAGGTTTGACCACCACGGCGTTCCCGCATGCCAGCGCAGGCGCAACTTTCCAGGTGAGCAATAGCAAAGGCAGGTTCCACGGCGTGATCACGCCCACTACACCGAGCGGCTTGCGCACCGCGTAGTTCAGAGCATTTGTTCCGTCGGGAGTCTCCGTCTGAAAAGATTCCAGTCCGGACATTTTCACTAAATCGGCGAAGACGCGAAAATTCGTTGCCGCACGAGGGACATCGAGCTTCGAAGCCAGAGAGATCGGTTTGCCCGTGTCTGCGACTTCGGCCTGAACGAAGCAATCGAAGCGCTTCTCGATCACATCCGCAACCCGGTGCAATCGTGCCGCGCGTTCGCGGACTCCAATCCGACCCCATTCTCCGCGCAACGAACACCGAGCCGCGCCCACGGCCTCGTCCACTTGTGACGCGTCGGCCTCGGTCACCTGTGCGATCACCGTCCCGTCCGAGGGATTCACGTCCGCAAACTCGCACTTCCCAGACGCAAAGCGGCCATCGATATAATTTTGGACTATCTTCACGAGACACCCAGGCGGGCTCGGCAATCGTAGCAGGCGGGAAGGAAGGGAAGCAATGAGGCGGTAACGGTTAACTCAGTCTCTGCTCCAGATAGCGCCGCAGTGCATCGCGCCAGGAGGGCGCTTCAATTCCCAGGGATTGCAGGCTGGCCAGCGACAAAACCGAATATGCCGGTCGAGGCGCGGGTCGCGCCATTTGCTGACTGCTTACCGGCCGCACGGTTGTGGCAAGCCCCGCTCTCCGGACGATCTCTTGCGCAAACTCAAACCAGGTGCAATCGCCAGCGCCAGTCACGTGGACAATTCCGCTCGCTTTTTTCCGGCATAGTTGAGTGATCGCCCGCGCCAGATCGACCGCATACGTTGGACAACCGCGCTGGTCATTGACCACGTCGAGCGCGGGACGGCTGGTGGCCAGCTTCAAGATCGTGTCGGGAAAACATTTGCCGCCTATTCCAAACAGCCAAGAGGTTCTGGCGACGCAACAATCCGGCATCAACTCCAGCAGCTTGATCTCACCTTCCGCCTTGGTCCGTCCGTAGACGCTCTGCGGATTGCGCGCATCTCCAGTTTCGTACGGCGTGGTATTTTTCCCATCGAACACGTAATCGGAGCTGAGGAAGACCAACTTCGCTCCCACTCCTTTCGCTGCCGCCGCGACATTCACCGCGCCGTCGCGATTCGCTGCAAAAGCCAGGTCGGGATTACTTTCGCATCCGTCCACATCGGTATAAGCTGCGGCCAGCACGACCCATTCCGGACGCGTTTCCTGCACTACCTGTTGCACCCGCTTCGCATCGCGAATGTCCGCATCGCGCGAACCGAGCCCGATCACGGCGTCGCCGCTCCATTCGCGCATGAGCGCCTTGCCCAGCAGGCCGGAGGCGCCAAAAATCGTCACTCGCATGGTGATTTAGCCGTAACTCTCGGCGTCGCGGAATGCCACGCCCCGCTGGTCCTTTGCCGATACGATGGGTTCGCCGTCCAACTCCCAGTTGATCTTAAGCTGGGGATCGTTCCAGGCGAGTGTGCGTTCGTGCTCAGGCGCGTAGAAATCGGTCGCCTTGTAAAGCACGTGGGCTTTGTCCGAAATCACTCGAAATCCGTGCGCGAAACCGGGGGGGATCCACAACATGCGTTTATTCTCACCCGACAATCGCACCGCGTCCCAGCGCCCAAAGGTGGGAGCACTCCGACGCATGTCCACTGCGACGTCTAGAATCTCCCCGTCGGCGACGCGCACCAGTTTTCCCTGCGGATGCCTTATCTGATAGTGCAAGCCTCGCAGAACGTTGCGCGAGGAGCAGGAATGATTATCCTGCACAAAACTCTCGGCGATTCCCGCCTCCGCCATGATTTGCTGGTTGTAGCTCTCGAAGAAAAACCCGCGCTCGTCCCCGAAGACCCTAGGTTCGAGTGCGAATACGCCGGGCAGCGCTGTCGGAATTTTCTTGAGAGCGTTCATCGCGGACCGCGTGGCTTGAGCTGATTCCATCAGAATACCTTCTCTCGCAAAAGTTGCAGCAGGTAAGCGCCGTAACTATTGTTTTTCATCGAATTGCCAATTTTCTCAACCTGCTCCGCGCCGATGTACCCCGAACGGAATGCAATCTCTTCAGGGCATGCCACCATCAATCCCTGCCTCTTCTCGATCGCTTGAATGTAGTTCGAAGCATCCATCAGCGACTCGTGCGTGCCCGTGTCCAGCCAAGCCATACCTCGTCCCATGACGACGACCTCCAACTGCCCGCGCTCCAGGTAGGCCTTGTTTACGTCGGTGATTTCCAACTCACCGCGTGGACTGGGTTTGAGCGATTTCGCGATCTTGACGACCTGATCGTCGTAAAAATAAAGTCCGGTGACTGCGTAACGCGATTTCGGCTTGCTGGGTTTTTCTTCGATGCTGAGCGCACGTCCCGCGCTATCGAATTCCACAACTCCGTAGCGCTCGGGATCGTGTACCGGATATGCAAATACGCGTGCGCCTTCGTGCTTAGCGGCGGCCTCGCGCAAGTCCTTGGCGAGGTCGTGGCCATAGAAAATATTGTCGCCCAACACCAGCGCGCAAGCGCTGGCTGCGAGAAACGCTTCCCCCACTAAGAACGCCTGCGCGATTCCCTCCGGCTTGGGCTGAACTTTGTATTGCAGACGGATGCCAAACTGACTTCCATCACCCAGCAGCGCTTGAAACTTGGCGACGTCCTCCGGAGTGGTAATAAGAAGGATATCGCGAATCCCCGCCAGCATCAGGGTGCACAGCGGGTAATAAATCATGGGCTTGTTGTAAACCGGGAGCAGGCTTTTGCCCATGGCATGGGTAACCGGGTACAAGCGGGTTCCCGACCCTCCCGCCAGAATAATTCCCTTGTAGCTCGTGCTCGAGGTTTGCGTCATAGGACGATTGCTCTGGGGCTGCGGCTGGCATTCAACTTCCGCATTCAAGAAGAATAATGCGTTTCAACCCACTGGCGGTAGCTTCCGCTGGTAACGTCTCGTACCCACTCGTCGTTTTCCAAGTACCACTGGACGGTCTTGCGAATGCCGCTCTCAAATGTCTCCACTGGACGCCATCCCAGTTCACGCTCAATCTTAGTCGCATCCATGGCGTAACGGCGGTCGTGTCCGGGGCGGTCTTTCACGAAGGTAATCAAGCCGCGGCGCGGCGCACCGCGGCTTCCGGCCATCTCATCCACAATGTCGCAGATCGTTTCCACGATGTCGATGTTCCGCTTTTCATTCCAGCCGCCGATGTTGTACGTCTGCCCCACTCGTCCCCGGGCGAGGACAGTTGCGATCGCTTCGCAGTGATCCTCCACGTAAAGCCAATCGCGAACATTCTTTCCATCTCCGTAAACGGGAAGCGGTTTACCGTCACTAGCATTCAGGATCACCAGCGGGATTAATTTCTCCGGGAACTGAAAGCGCCCATAGTTATTCGAGCAATTCGTGGTCAGCGTGGGCAACCCATAAGTGTGCTGATAGGCGCGCACAAAATGGTCAGAGGCTGCCTTGGACGCGGCGTACGGACTATTGGGCGCATAGGGGGTCGTCTCCGAAAAAGCGGGGTCGTTTGGCCCGAGTGAGCCAAACACTTCATCGGTAGAGACGTGCAAGAAACGGAAGTCAGTTTTCTCCCGCTCGGCTAGGCCGCCCCAATATGTTCGAACCTCTTCCAGAAGCGCGAAGGTTCCATCCACATTCGTGCGAACGAAATCCTCTGGTCCGCGGATGGAGCGATCGACGTGGCTCTCGGCGGCAAAATGCACGACGGCCCGCGGCTTGCGGCGCTCCAGTAGTCCCCGCACCAGCCCGCGGTCTGCAATGTCGCCGTGTACAAACTCATACCTCTGATTCTTTGCGATAGCCTCCAGGTTGTGCAGATTCCCCGCGTAGGTGAGTTTGTCCAGGTTCACCACCGAAGCCGAATCCCGCTCGATCCGCTGCAGGACGAAGTTGGACCCGATAAACCCTGCTCCACCCGTGACGAAAATCGTATTTTCCATAGCGTGGAGATTGCTCCGGACTCAACTGCGTGAACACCACTTGCCTCGCCGCTGCACATGGGGCGAATGTCAATTGTAAACAAAAAGGACGGGATTCACCCCGTCCTCTGTTGGTGCATTCGGTTCTGTGTGAGCTAGCACATCTTGTGGAGCAGCCACTGAGACCACTATCCCGCCCTTCGCTGAGCCGGTGCTGGCGCCAATACGCGCCCACTCGGTTTCTTTCCTGGCATTGCGGCCAATTCCCAGCCCATCATCTCGAAATAGACCCGTTCAATCTCGGCGGCAATGGTGGGCCATTGATAATGCTCGCGAATGCGGCGTTTCGCGGCCTGCCCCGCAGCCTCCCGAACCGCCGGATTCGCGATCAGGAATCGTAGGCGGTCTGCCAAGTCGGCAACGTTACCACGCTGAAAGGTAAATCCCGCGTCGTCAATGGCTTCTTTGTTTTCGGCAACATCGCTCGTGAGCACACAGAGCCCCGCACCCATCGCATCGAGTAAGGCAAGGGATAAACCCTCAAGATCGGACGGCATGACGAACAACATGGCATTGGTCAGCAACTCGTCGAGCGCTTCGCCGGAAACCCAATCCAGTATTCTGATCCGTTCGTTGGCATGGCTTCGCAGTTGGCGTGAGTAGTCGTCACAGTAGCTCGACGCTCCCGCCATCACTAATTTTATTTCGGTGTCCAACTGCTCATAAGCCTGCAGCAGGAGATGGCAGCCCTTTTCCGGCGAAAATCTCCCGAGAAATAAAATGTATTTTCTCGGTTCGAAACCCCAATCGAGGATTTTTTCTGGCAAACGCCGTTCACGCAGCAAGCCGCCATTCGGGACATAAGAAGTCTCGGCACCGTAGTTTTCTCCATAGTGCTGCTGCAGCGTCTGGGAGACTACCATCGTGGCGCTGGGAAGAGTAATCGCCGCGCGCTCTCCAAGCCGCAGAACGGCAGAGGCCATCCGGCCCCACTTCTTGCGCTGCCAGTCGAGCCCCTGCACGGTGACCACGGTTTTCTTGCCAGCAAGGCGTGGTAGAAACGAGAATAGTGCCGGCCCTAACGCGTGATAGTGCACGATGTCGCAGGGCTGCACGAGAACATGGAGGGTGCTGAGAAACGTGTGAACCAGCGTTTCCAGGTGTTTGGACCGGATCGTAGGAAGCCGCACCACGCGTATGCCGTTGTGCTGTTTCCCAGGTGGAGTAAAGTATGTCCGGCAATACACTGTGACCTGGTGACCCATTCCCGTCAGGCGTTTTCCAATCTCTTCGTAGTAGGTTTCAATCCCGCTGTACTTTGACACCACACCTCGGCCGCCAAGGAATGCAACCCGGAGCATTGGCTTCTGCGGCCCTTTATATGCCGGCGAGCCGCTTGCCAACAAAGCTGGCGCCAACGCCAGGTGCTTCACCGGAACGAAACCATTACTCTCCGTTCGATCGATTGGAGCTTGCGCCGCACTCGGAGTAGTATTTTGTGTGCTCCACAGCTTCCGAGCGCTTGCGGAGCGCCGGGATTCGCCGGCCAGGCGCTCATAGACAGCAACCAAGGCTTTGTAGTGCCGCTCAGCTGTGTGCCGTTGCCGCACCTGTTCCTGGCCGGCTTGCCCCATTTTCTCAGCCAGTTCCGGCTGTGAGCTGAGAAACTGAATAGCCGACACCAACTGCCCCACATCGCCTGTCTTGTACAGCAGCCCCGTTTTGCCCTCGTGCACCAATTCCCGTCGCGATCCCAGGTCCGTGGCCACCACGGCTCGTGCTTCCGCATAGGATTCAAGAATCGTTTTACCCAGCGTTTCATAGGCGTGCGACGGCAGCACGGTGAAGCGCGAGTTCACAATGGCGCGCCGCAGGTCCGTTCCCTGCATGTAGCCGGCAAATTCCACGTTAACCAATCCCAGTTCGGTAGCCAGGTGCTCCAGATTGCGGCGCTCCGGTCCGTCTCCCGCTACGATCAGGCGAAGATTTGGCAAGCGCTGCATAGCACGCAGCAAGTCGTCCACGCCTTTTTCCGGCGACAAGCGGCCGAAGTACAGCAGCGGAGCATTTTCTGCAACGCGTGCGGGGACCGCGTTGACCTGCTGAAAATGGGGAAGAACTTTGAACTTGTCCGGGCTCCAGCCGTGTTCGACAAACTTGTCGCGCACAAACAGGCTGGGCGCGAGAAAGCAACCCACGCATTTTCGGTAGGTGCCCAGCCACCTGTGGAGGTAAGCTTCCGCCACCAGCGTCATCCGTTGGCCCCATCCCGGATAGCATTTCTCCTTCAGCGCGTGCCAGAATTCGCCGCCCTTGCACGCCTCACAAGCGTCTCCACGCAACACCAGGTTATAGCTGGGGCACAGGACCTTGAAGTCGTTCAGGTGATATACGACGGGAACCTTCTGCGCCTTTAGTTCCCACAAAATCGAGGGCGACAGGTGATGGTAGATGTTCCGCACGTGGGCCACGTCAGGCCGGAACTCTGCGATCATCCCACGAATCCGGCGCCTCGCCTCGAAGGAATAAATCGCACGCCCTGCCAGCCCAACCTTGTGAAACCATCCGCTCCGCTTCTTGAAGTCAATGTGCGGAATGAAATGGTGGTCGTAGGGAGTGGACTGACCTCTCGGATCAGCCATGGAAAATAAGGCAACGTCGTGTCCCCGGGACCGCATTAGTTCCATGGCTTCGAACAAGTACACCTCGGTCCCGCTGAAAGCGTAGTTATATTTGTTGCAAAACAAGATCCTCATGAGGAGGTCTCCAATTCTGGTCTGTGACATCCCTGGTTGCGATCAACTGCAGGAACTGGTCGGCAAAGTGAACTAGGTTTTTCCTGCGATCAAAGTTGTGAAAAACGTGTGCTTCCGCGGCGTGCCGGACCCAGTCCAGCCGACTCACTGGGTATCGATCCTCCGAGCGCATCTGTGTGTCGAGGAAAAGAATCCTCGCAACCAAATCCTCCAGTGCTCCGGGCTTATAGAGGAATCCAGTTTTTCCGGGAATAACGATCTCCGGGATCCCGGTGATCGCTGGCGCGAGCACCAGTCGCCTGCGGATCAGTGCTTCCATGAGAACCAGCGGAATTCCTTCGCTGCGGCTGGTGAGCACAACCACATCGGCCCGCCGGTAGAGCGAATCCAGATGCGATCGGCCGACATGGCCGAGAAGCTTGAGCTGATCTTGCAGACGGTTTTCTCTGATCAGAGATTCCAGATGTTGCCGTTCGGGGCCATCGCCGGCGATCAGACACTCGAAGTCGAGTTCACGATCACGCAATCGAGCACAGGCGCGAATCAGAAATTCGTGATCCTTCACCGCATGCAGGCGTCCTACGGCGAGCAAAGTCAAGCGCCGGCGCTCATTTCGAGAAACCGGGCCCGGGGATTTCGAAGGCACCCTGGCATCTACGCCCAGCCTTGACACGACGATTTTGCCAGGGTCTACTCCAGGAAAATGTTCCAGAATATAGCGGCGGTTGTACTCCGAGATCGTGAAGCAAAGTCGGCAATTCTTCAGTTTCGCGTCGAGATAGGTTCCGTCGACCAGCAGGTCGGACCCATGCAGCGTCAAGCTGAAATCCACACCCAGCAACCGGGCCGCCACCATCGCGATCCACGAACCGAAATAGCCGTGGTGCACATGGATGTGATCCACTCCCCGTTCTTGCAACCGCACGGCGTAATACGCGCCCAACCATGTGTGCAACAGAGCTTTCAGTCGACGCATCGGCGATTCCGTTCCAGTCAGGAGCACACGCTTCAGCAGGTCGGCGATCCGCTGCCAGCGCGTCACCGCCAGCCCAACAGCCTGTAGAAGAGTGAGCATTTGAAGCGGCTGGAGGCAAAGGATCTCCGTGCCGGACGGTGAGTCGACCAATTCTTGTTGTGCCTCGTCCGGCCTTCGTACACTTCCCGGAATGATCTTCACGCCGTGCTTCCGCAGTTCCTGAATCTCTTCGCCCACATAGGGCTCCACGGCAGCAGGAAATTGATTCGCGAGATAAGCAACCGTGAGCATTGTGTGAGATAAGGAATCGGGCGGGGCTTAATCCACAGCAACGCGAAGTGCTCGCAGCGGCGGACTTAAGTCGCGTTTCGAGTCTTCAACTGCGCGGCGTTGCTGCGCCGCCAGCATCCCTGCCAAGGTAAAGAGGAGGCCATTCACGAACTGATAGTTCATTACAACCACCGCTGCATTCACCCAATAGATGCCGAGCAAAACTGGCCAGATGGCATGGAACTGACTATTTAACAGACCGCTGGATTCGGCCCGCGGAATTGTTCCGCGCGCAAGTCTCCAAAGCTCCCACATCAGCCACACATAGAGGGCCAAACCAAAAATACCGTGCTCCACCAGCAGCTCCAGGTAAGTATTATGCGGATATAATTCCTTCTCCTTGTAGCCACTGACGTGCCGCGCCAATTCCGCGGGCATTTGATTGATTCCCCACCCGGTGAGGGGCTTTTCCAGGAACATCTGCCACCCCCCGGCGTATACCGCCTCGCGGAAATCTACTGGGCCAGATTCCTGCATCCTGTCCGTGAGGGCACGCCGCTGATCGTCAAAGCTGAGCGTGATGACCACGCTCACAGCTGCCACCAACGCCACGGCAACGCAGACGAGCCGGAGCCGCCGGTTGTTCGAGCGCAGGATCAGAGCCCCCACACTGGCAGCGAATGAGAGCCAGACGGCGCGTGTCATCGTCGCCAGAATTGCGAATGGCACGGAAGCCAGTAAGACTGCAGCCTTCAGACCACGAATTCTTCCGCGCAAAAACGCGTGCAGCGCTAGCATGCCCAAAAGGTTCAACGAAACGCCGTTCGCCACGGCCTGCAGCAGCGGTCCCCGCGCCCGGTCTGCGTGGTAGCCCAGGCTTTCATCCAGGATAAAGCGGGGAAAAATCAAGGACTTGGCGCCAACCATGAACGCAATCGAAGTGAAACAGAGATAGGCAAGCACGACGAGAGTGAAAGACTCGAACCGGCGAAGCCGGCACTCCTCCCGAAAGACCATGCCCGCCAGATGAAACAGTGCAAATGGCACGATAAACTTCGCCGCCAGGAGGCACCAGGTCTGGTTGTCGAAGGGTTGATCTATTACACTCGCGACCGCCAGAAGTGTGAGCCCGATCATCGGCCACGTGGCCCGCTCCACCATCAGAAACTTCTGCCGCATCGAGACCGCTCGTCCCACTACGCCGATCACCAGCAGCGCAAACGCCACTCGATCGATCTCGTAGAAGGGCACATCGGGATGACGCAATAGCATGGCCGTCAGTGCCGCCAGGAACAGCGTGGTAGGCGCCGCCGTTATTACCTGCAGCAGGCGCAGCCACAACTCAAGGCATCTATGCGCTACTTCTCCTGCCGCAACAGCGGGCAGCGTCGTCCTCACCCAGGCGGTCGACATTAATCCCCGCTCCGCCGCAGCCCGACCTCTGCTTTCGTCTGCATATTGGATGGAAAAAGAAGAAGACACGGAAGACACTTCAGGCCAATTCCAACTCGTACCCCTTGATCTCAATTGCCAACGAGCGTTGGATCGACTCAATCGAGATCACCAGTTTTTCGCCTTCGTGGTGCAGAAGCACTCCTTCTAATCCGTGTAGGCTACCGCCCCGAATCCGCACTCGTTGTCCCGTCTTCACGAACGGGTGCAGAGAGAAGCGTCCCTTCTGCTGCAACAGCAGTTTCAGATCTTCAATCTGCTTCGGGGGCACCGCGGCAACGACCCCTCCAAAGCTCACGAAGCCGATTACTCCCGCGGTCTGCAATACCGCCTGCCGCGCGTTTCGGGATTGATCGATATGCACGAACGCGTATCCCGGGAACAAAGGAGTCGTCACCACCTTCTGTCGGTCACTCCAGGTGTGATGTTCGGTCAGCGTTGGCAGGTAGACTTCGCAGTTCTTGCGGGTAAGCTCTGCAGCGACCTTCTTCTCAAATCGGTATCGTGTCTGGACCGCAAACCAGTGTGGTAGGGACGGCTCTACCGCAGGGTTCGGCTGCTGGTTGGTCAGCGTCGAACGCGCAACCCCTGTGATCGAGGCACCATAGCTACCGCTCATTGAGTCCCATTACTCATCTGCTCCTCAGTTTGCACGGCTTTCTTGTTGAGGCACCACGGTTCTTGCGGATACAGTGGCCGCCGATTTGGAACCCGTACTCGCTCAGCCGCAACTGTCTACAGCCGCCGGTAAATCCGCTCCGGGACTGGAAACGTTCTCTGGCTCAGCACTGTTCCCAGAATTCGGCAGTGCGCGGCTTCAAGGGTTTCCTTGATCTGGCGAGCGGTCGCTCTCCGTGTGCTATGAGCCCCGAGTACAAGAATGATTCCGTCCGTCAACTGGCCCAGCAACGCGGCCTCGCTCGATGTTCCTGCAGTTGGCCCGTGAATCACGGCAAACTCAAACTCATTTCGCAGCGCCGCCAAGTGGGAAAGCCAATGGAGTCCGCTCACTGATTCCTCGCCATATTCGCCGTTCCTGATCCCCGGCACCCGCCACAGGTTGATCGCCATTTGATTGGACCAGGATTTGATCGCAGCTATCCCGGGAGAATGAGGAAACGAGCTTACCGTCTCTCCCATCCCATGCCCGCGGTCTGCGATGGCGACATGAGCGCTCGTCTCGAGGGCCAGAGCCTGCGCCACCTGGTCGCATATACTTGCAACATCGAGGTGCGGTTCCGCCGCGCTAAAGACGACCTGGTTTATGGGTTGCTCCCGGCGGGAAAAGAACACCCGCCGCACCAACCCCCGAATCTGCTCGCGCGCAAAGCTCTCCGGATTCCAATCGGGCTGGCCAAGAACCAAAACCTGCGGCAACGCCGTTTCCTGCGCAGGTGAACCTATTAATACGGATCCTTGCAGCACCTCCGCATTCGCGCTCATATCATCTCCTTCAGGCGGATAACCGCTTGCACGTTCCTCCCGGCAAGGAAGCCAGTACCGGAATCTCCAAACATGTCAACACTTCCTCAGGCGTGCGCAGAGCAGGGTCCAGATAATCTGCCGCGAACGCAGCGCCCGTGCCCGTGGTCACGGCCGCGACAAGGCCCACCAGCACCACCACCGCGGCCGGCCACACCGGCAGTGCCGGCACTATGGGTTGCTCAGCGATGGCAACATTGACGATGCCGCCTTCGTCCAAAGCATCGCCCATGCGTGCTTCTTCGCGTTTCTTCACATAAAGCAAGTAATTCTCCTCTGCTGCCTTCTCGCTGCTGGCCAGATCGTCTTGGGTAATCGCATCGTTCCCAAGTTGGCGAGCCAGAGTCCGATACTCCGCCAGATGTGCGCTGGTGGTTGCCTCCCGCGCTTGCAGCCCCTTCATCTCAACCTGTGCTTTCTGCAGTTCTGCCCGGGCCCATTCGTAATCGGCGTCCTTGTCCGTTGTTTCGTCGCGCACCGGCGTCACGCTCTCGGCCGTGATCGCAGACTTAGCCTGAAGTATCTGCTGCTCCACCTCCTGCACCAGGCGGTGGCTGAACTCGAACTTGGTCAGTAACTGTGTCTTCTTCAACTCGAGATCCAGCAGGCTCGCCTTCAACGCCCGCAACAATTCCGGATTGTCCGCCGTGCGAACCTGCGTGATGGTACGCTGCGGCAACTTCGCCAGCTGGAAATCGAGCTCTTGAATTCGATTCGCCGTCTCCGACATCTGCACCCTCGTCTGCCGGTAACTTGCCTCTACTGCGTCAAGCCTTTGCAACACGAGGTCACGCTGCCGCGCGGCCATTACCACGCCGTGATCGTCCGTAAACGCCACCAGCTTCCGCTTGGCGTCCTCTAATTGCTGGCGCGATTCTCCGGTCTGCTGATCGAAGAAGTGAAGCTGGCCCGCGGGCCGGTGAACCTCCATATGTTTTTCCAGGTAGACGCTGGCTACCGACCGCAGCACCTGGGCCGCCAGTCGAGGATCGGCCGAATCGTAGCTCACCGCGATCAGGTTGGTTTTCTTGATTAGCTCAACATCCAGCCGTTTCTCCAGCCTCTTGGCCGCTCGCTCCACCCGTGCCGCTTGTTCTTCGTGTGGACGGAGCCATCGCAGCCAATCATGTGCGGCCAAGTCGTTGGCTTCGGCCACGCGACGCAGAACATCATCGTCCTTCAGCAGTTCCACCTCTGAATTCAGTTCTTCTTCAGTAACCTCCACTCGGGAAAAATCGGGGGGGGCATTCTCTTGTGCTGCCACCGGAGGGTCGGCGCGTCCCCGACGCACCAATACACGCAGGTGAGCACGATACGCTGCCCCGGCGAATGCATAGACCACAGCCAGGACAAAGACCAAGCCTGCGACGCCGACGAAGAGTCTCCTCTGGCGAAACAGCACCATCGCCAGCTCCCGAATCGTCGGCGATACCGGTTCTTCTTTTTTATTGCGCATTAGATCTTGTTCTGACATACAGATTGAACTGTGTCCTACTAGAACTGTGTGGAACTCACGTACATGCTTAAGGCGGGCTTGCTCAGGAACTGTCCAATCTTCGAGATGGAATTTTGGGGAACAAACACCAAATCACCGGGGCACAGTTGGGGGAACTCGCCCAGGCTTCTTTCCTTCAACATCTTCTTCAGGTCGAAAATGCGCGCTTCCACCAGATCATCGTTAACATGCCGGAAAAGAAGCACCTGCGAATGCTTGGCCTCGTGGGTGAAGCCACCTGCGATTTCTATTGCCTCCATGATGCTTGTGTCCGCCCGCAACTCGTACTTGCCGGGATGTCCCACCTCTCCGCCCGCCACAAAGTAAGGATGCTCGAACTCCTTCAGCGCCACTGCCACCTGCGGATCGTGCAGATATCCGGTATACGCCTGCCCCACCGCCAGGCGGAATTCCTCCACCGTCAATCCCTGGGCGAGTACTGGGCCCGCGTCCTTGAGAGTGACATAGCCATCCGGCTGTATGGTGAGCGTCTGGTCGAACTCCGGCGAAAGCGTAAAACTCAACGCCACAACGTCACTGCGAGTCAGCCGGTAAAGCGGACGGCGTTCCCCTCCGAGCCGGAGGTTTCCTATGCCGCCCGCTTGCCCGGGTTTTGCAGCCGCCGTTCCTATGCTTCCCACCCCAGCCCCGGTTTGGCCAGTTTGAGAAACCTGAGCGCTTGTTCCCAGGCTCTGCTCTCTCTTTTCTTCCTGGGCGAATGCGGCCACGCAAAACTGCAGTGCCAACAGCGCCACCATTGCAACTCTTGTCCAGCTGACGAAGGGCTTCATTGCGTGATGGGCTCTATGTTCCTGGATTTCGAGAAGCCATTCAGATTCGCGGCTCTCTTTGTGCAAGTTATCTCGATGCCGCTTTCACAACAAGACATGGGAAGTGCAGTCCACTAACGGAGTACGTCCGATTCAGGCCGGTAAGGCGACGAACCCCGTAGTAACGCTCTTCTTCGCGTTGGGGATTTTTCGATGAAGCCGCAAGACTGTTCCCTCACGGGCTACCTACAAAAGTAGACTTGCATGTTTGCGGAATCACACTGTGCTGAAGCAGCTGCGGCTGGATGGGCAGCGTTAAAGCCAAACTGTTCAATATTCCCGCGAAACCGCCGGAGGATTTTCCGGACCGGAGGTTTACGCTTTACTTTTCCACAGCGTAGAAACTTGTTTTCCCGATTTGAATAGCTCAACCGAATAATGTGACATGTTTCCTTGAGTACCTCCTCGCGTTCCCCCTAAGATCACATTACTCAATACCTCTTTGGAGCCCTGTTCATGAGTTCGTCTCTGGCCGCCGCTTCACCCGCGATTACTGTCCTCATCGCGGACTCCAATCGGATGCAGGCACAGCTACTGACCAGCGCCTTGCGCCGTCGCTCCGAGTTCCGCATCTCCACCTGTCCGGTCGATGTTGCCTCAATCCTCCAGGCGGTTGCCTCCACTCCGGCTAAAGTGGTTGTTCTGTCGCTGAATCACTCCGTCAACATTGCCAACCAGATGGCGGCCATGCGCCGCATTCATCTTTCCCATCCCGCCGTGGCCAAAGTTCTCTTGGTGGAATC
This sequence comes from Acidobacteriaceae bacterium, assembly GCA_003140075.1. GTDB lineage: Bacteria > Acidobacteriota > Terriglobia > Terriglobales > Acidobacteriaceae > Sulfotelmatobacter. The sequence continues at coordinate 97,611 of PLIO01000068.1, forward strand.
CTATGATCGCGAACTGGTGGTCGGAGCGTTCCGTTCCGGCGCCCGCGGAATCTTCTGCATTTCCGACACGCATTTTCGGCTGCTCTGCCGGTGCATTCAGCGGGTTGCCGGAGGTCAGATCTGGGCCAATACCGAGCAACTAAGTTTCCTGCTCGACCTGATCTCTGAAGTCCCTTCGTTGCGCGTTCTCAACTCCAGCGGCCACCAGTTGCTCACTCCGCGGGAAGAACAGGTGGTAGCTCTCGTGGCCGAAGGCCTCAGCAATCGCGACATCGCCCGCGAACTCAACCTAAGCGAGCACACTATTAAGAAATACCTGTTCCGCATCTTCGACAAACTGGGAATCTCATCGCGCGTCGAACTCGTCCTCTACGCCGTCAACCATGGCGATCCCCTCCAGGCCGAATGGCTCATAGGAATGAGCCATTCCACGCCGGATTCTTGAGACTGCTTCGGAAGCGGGTTCGTCGCGCCTGAATTTGAAAACCTTGCCCAGCACCTGTATAAATCTGGGGACGGAACTCCGTGCCCGACAACCCCTCCAACCCCGGCCCCAATCCTCAGCCGCGCGGTGCGACCCTCGTCGCCGCCGGCCTGCTGCTCGCTGGGCTTGCCCTGGTCGTCCTCTACACCAGCCGTCGAGCATTCCTCAGCCCGGTGGCGCTGGTAGTGGTCGCCGCCATTGGGCTGGCCGCGCTGCTCTTGCAGCTTCGCCTGCGTCCCAATCTTTCTTCTTCCGCGCGCTCTTCCTTGGTTGGAGGTCCGCTTTGGCTCAACGCGCTCGGAGTTATCTGCGCCGTTGCAGCCGTATTTGCCGATGTTTTTCACCGCAACGAAGTCTTCACGCTGATTGCTGCCCTTGCCGCTGTCGTGTCCTTTGCGGTCAGCGGCATCATCGTCCTCAGCGCACTACGCGGGCGCGGGTGAAGCCCTACGGCTTGAACTCCACGGCCACCGTGGTCTCCACCACCACCGGCTTTCCATCCACGCGGTAAGGCTCGAACCGCCACCAGCGCAGGGCATTCATCGCCGCCTGGGCAAGAACATCCGGACCATTCAGCGCATGCACATCCGCTACCGATCCATCGCGTCCGACCACTACATCCAGCACGATTACTGCCTGCAGATTCGCTGGCCGGGCTGCCTCGGGGTAATCAGGATCCACGCGATGAGTCACCAGCTTCTCCATTACGTCGGCTGGAACCTGAGCCTGAGGCTGTTGTTTTGACGCCGCTTCGCGCCCCGACAGAGGCGACTCCAGATCCTCCCACCCCCGATTCCACCGCCACCACAAGACTGCCACTAAGACTGAGGCCGACACCAGCAGGAAAATCCATCCTCGGACGCTTCGCTTGCGGATCGGAGGCCGATCCCCGCCCGCTCCACCACTTTCAGAACCCTTCCCAGTGCCTGCGGTTGCGGTCTTCGCGCGTACTCTCGGCTCAAGTTCCGCTTTTGCTGCTCCCGCCCAATCGCGAATCGCCGCCTGCTGCTCCGCCGACAGCCCCACAAACTCCATTCCCGAGCGCAACTTGTCGTGATGCCGCACCAGCGCCCGCGCGCGCAGCAGACCCTCGACCATGGGCAGGCTGATCTCCACTCCCACAGCCTCACCTGGCAACAATTCACCCGCCAGCACTGCGCCCACGCCGCCTGCGCCCAGGTTCACCAACCGTCCCGGCAAAGTATCGGGAATGCCCGAACGCAACACGGTCACGTCCAGCGGCGCCTGCACACGGTAGCGCAGAGCACGACGCCGCGTCGGTTGATCCTGACCGGAACCCTGTGCTCCTGCTGCCATCGCAATGCTCGGATGAAGAACGGTGAAAAGGCTAACTCACCACCGAGTCACAGAGACACAGAGAAGCCCCCTTTATGGTTCCTCTGACTCTGTGACTCTGTGGTGAATGGCCCTCTTTAGGACTTAACAACCCCTTGCCGCCGCAGCTCTACTACCTCACTCCCATTCGCCACCAGTACTACGCTCGCCATACCGATGAACAGCCCGTGTTCCACCACCCCGGGCATATCGCTGAGTTGCCGCGCCAGCCCATCGGCATCGGGAATCTGCCCGAAGTGGCAATCCAGGATGTGATTGTTCTCGTCAGTCAAGTACGGCTTGCCATCCGTCGCCTGCCGCAGCTTCACCTCCGCGCCCAGAGCCGCAATCTTCTTCTGCACCACCGCCTGCGCAAACTTAATCACTTCCACCGGCAGCGGAAACCTTCCCAGCACCGGAACTCTCTTCGTCGCGTCGGCCACAATCACGAGTTGCCGGGTTGCCGAGGCCACAATCTTCTCCCGGAGCAGAGCTCCACCGCCACCTTTAATCAACCGCAATTGCGGGTCGAACTCGTCCGCTCCATCCACGGTCACGTCGATCTCCGGGCATTCATCCAGCGTCGTGAGCGGAATCCCCAGACTGGCGGCTAATTCTCCAGAACGGTCTGAGGTGGGAATGCCGCGGATTCTCAATCCATTCTTCACCTGCTCGCCCAGCAGTTGAATGAAGTACTTCGCCGTCGAGCCTGTTCCCAGGCCGACGACCCGACCATGTTTCACGAACCGCAAACTCGCGCGCGCCGCTGCCTCTTTTTCCTGATCGTTCGCCATAGGTTTTCGATGCCGAGGACTGCTTCTGGAGTTTCGCCAACCAGCAGCGCTCTTAACTCCAGCTCTTCTCCACGTAGACCAAATATCCCGCCAACGCAAGACCGAAGAGCACGGTCAGGATCGTCACCAGATCGACGATAAATCCCGCGGGCTCAAACTTGCCTTCATCGAGTTGCGCGCGGGTTTTGCGATAGCGCAACAATCCCGCGACTACCATTACTACTCCGGCAAGAATCGAGATGGTTCCCATCCAGACCGAGAAGCCGGTTGCTTTGGATTCATGCCCTTGAAATGCGGTGAACTGGCGCATTGCGACGGCGAAGCGTCCAATGGCGAAGCCGAATACGACGATCGCGACACTGGTTCGCACCCAAGCGAGAAAGGTGCGCTCGTTGGCGAGATGATCGCGGGCTCGGTTGGAATCTTCAACCACGGCGTTTTCTCAGGACGCGAGCATTATTCCACAGCCGTGAGGAAAAATATTTTTCGAGGGAGGGCGGCGGGGCATTTGTTGGGAGGTTGAATCTTGGTTCCGCGTGGGGGTGGCTGCATTGGGAAGCGTAACGAGCGGTACCCTCCCCCACCCCCCTCGATATTTAAGAATCATCGGGTTAGCGCGAAATTGGCCGCAAAATACGCCGGATAAAGGACTTAGGGTCAAAATATAGAGGGCAAAGGAGTTCGGGCCCGATTCGTGGCCGGGTGCGGCTGGGTCGGGTTGGATACGGTTACTTCACTTTGCTGGGACAATTATGCGACGAGTTGAGGTGAGGCGCAAGGTTAGATGTCACATGGGGCTGTGGATTTCCGGCGGCCAGCGCGGGGAAGCGAACCCTAATCGCCGGTGCCGTAGACCAGGATAACGTCCCGTCCCCGTTGCCTAGCAGAATCTCCACACTGCCGCTGCCGCTATCATCCACCACTGCTACGTCGGGGATGCCGTCGCGATTGAAATCGCCGGCCATAAGGGAGTAAGGGCGGCAGGGCACGGGAAAGATTGCTCGCGTCTCGAACTGCGCCTGGGCTGCGGGGCCCGACATCGGGAGGGCCGCCAACATAACGGCCAGGCGAGCAATTCTTCGTAAGGACACCAGAGCCTCCGTGAGCGTGCGCCCGTGGTGAAGCTTGGCATTGAAAGGGGGGACTGGCCACCTTTACGCTACGGCAAACGAGGCTGCCCCATCCGTCGCGGCTTTCGACGGATGGGCACCACGAATGCCGACACAACCGATTTGCTGTCGCTTCCAGACGGGAATCGAAACGATCTCGACAAATCCAACCACAGGGATAGACTCGGAGTACCCACCCTTGCAAAAAACGCAAGGATGGGGCAATCGGAGTAATGCAGGCGAGAAACGAGGGTTGGGGCCAGGCGCCCACCAGCGCCAGATTGACAGGGCCCCCGTAAAGGCGTAAGTTCTCTCTGCGTTCTTTTGCCGTTCCCCCCAGGACGCCCCACCCTTGTTCGCTTGAGGTCCTATGAAAACTATCCTGGGCTTGACCCTCGCACTGCTTTCCCTCGGTGCGTCCGCGCAGAGCCGACTTGGCCGCCCGACTTATGAAACATTCCAACAATTGGCGGAGTTAACTGGCTCGCAGCCATATGCTCTTTCATCAACCAGCGTTGCGATCAGCGGGAACACTTTGGTGATTGGTGCGCCGGAGGCAAACAACAGCGGCGGTGCGGCCTACGTGTATACAGCCCCTAACGGCGACTGGACAAACCTGACCCTGACTGCGACTTTGGAGCCGTCAAACGGCACTACCGACGACGAATTCGGTAGCTCGGTGGCGGTCAGCGGTAACACGGTTGTAGTCGGCGGCGACGATTCCGACGCCCTGATGGGCGCTGCTTACGTGTACATTAGCCCGTCCGGAACGGTTTACGAAAACGCGGAACTTACTACCTCCGGTTCTCCGAGCGGAACGTTCAATTCTGTTTCCATTGACGGAACCACTATCGTTGCTGGGAGCCAACTCGCGCAGGTTGGCAATGAGAAGGAGCTCGGCTCCGTCTACGTGTACGTGCAGCCTCCTGGGGGTTGGGCAAACATGACCCAGACTGCGCTGTTGGTGGCCAATAATGCATCTATCGGGTGCTATTTCGGCAACTCGGTTGGCATAAGCGGAAATACCGTCGTAGTCGGGGCGCCGCGTTCCGAGGCGAACGGGCTCGTGCAGCGTGGTCGCGCTTACGTGTTTGTCGAACCTGCCGAAGGATGGAGTGGGACCAGAGGACAGACGGCAGAACTTGACCCCTCCGATGGCACCAAGAAGGCCTATTTTGGACTCTCCGTGTCGATTAGTGGCGGCAACGTGGTGGTAGGCGCACCGCAGCAGACGATTGGGTCGAACGGGACGCAAGGAGCAGCTTACGTTTATACTCGGCCCTCGTCTGGGTGGCCAAAAGCGTCGACAGAGACAGCCGAGCTTACTGCTGTCGACGGAAAGGCTGGTAGCGAACTAGGATATTCGGTAGCAATCAGCGGCACGACGCTTTTGGCTGGGGCACCTTTTGCTCACAGCCACGATGGCGTCTCATACGTGTTTAGCGAACCTTCTGGCGGCTGGCAAACAGCGTCAGGCGGAGTAGCAATAACTGCATCCGATGCCGCGCCTAACGATGGTTTCGGAAATGCAGTGGGAATTGGCGGCGGCGTACTGGCGATTTCCGCCAGTGGTTGGCAAGGCGAAGACGGAGCGATTTACATTTTCGGAGAGAGCCGGTAGCAGGCGAAGCCAAAGTTTCATTTTCAAAGTCGGTTAGAACATTGTGGCTTTTCCCGTTAGGCGTGCGTTGCCAGTAAGCGTGCTAGTTCCGCTCGGCTGTCCTGTGGCTAATGCTAGAACGGCAGCTAGGTAGGCGGACTGCGTCGTACAGATTGCCGGTAACACGATGCTGTCCTTATTCCAGGGCCTTGGCTACCAGCGGGCCGACGACGGCGATGTTTTTGATTAAGTCCTCGGGCACGCCGTGGCGCTGCTGCAGGTACTCCGGACTATTGTAGGAGACCTGAGTCTTTCCGTTTTCATCCTCCGCGATCAGCACTTTCAGCGGCAGATCGATGGCGAGCGCGGGCGCGGCGACCATGAGCGGAGTGCCTCCTTTGGGATTGCCGAAGATCAGCAGCTTGGTGGGGCGCATTTTCAGACCGACTTTTTCGGCTTCGCCGCTGTGGTCGATCAGGGCGAATAGCTGCACTCCGCGCGCGGAGAGAAGCGATTGCAGACGCTGCAGCGTTTCGTCCACCGAATAAGGGCTTGCGACTTGTAACAGGCCGTTGGCTGGCATGAATGTCTCCTTTGCGAGGCTACTCTAGCAGTTCCTGAGGGGCACCGGGGCCGTTGATGGCGACAAGATGGCGGGCAAGTTTGAGATACAGGGTATGAACGATGGCTACGACTGGCATGGCGAGAATGTCCGTCCAACCAATTATTCATGGACCGCGGTTCGCGAGCCCGATCAGCCTCCAACCGAGAGCACTCAGAATCCAGGAGAAAAGAGAGCCTCCCGCAGTAACTAGTCAATACGGTGATTACCCGGTGAGCCATTGCCGCCCTGTGGAATTTTTTTCACCAAAAATTCATCTCTCTGTCACCTGAGGGTGACAAACACCTAGCTACCTTGGCATCTGGACGTCTCTGCAAGTCTCAGGAGGAAATGTATGTCTTCACCGAGTTTCCTGGCGAAAGCCAGACAGCACGTTGCGGTGGGCACAAGCTTGTTCGCTTTGCTCGTCAACCTTGGAGCTCCAACCGCTTCGGAAGCCAAAACCCCAGCGAAACCAGCTCCTACTTCGTCGCCCATCACACATGTGATCGTGATCATCGGCGAGAACCGAAGCTTCGATCACGTGTTTGCCACTTTTAATCCAACCAACGGGCAGACGGTTTCGAACCTGCTCTCCAAGGGGATCATCACTGCCGGCGGACAGCCCGGCCCGAGCTATGCTCTCTCCGCCCAGTACCGCGCTATCGATACAACCACGTACGCGATTAGTCCGACCGAAAAAAAGGTCTTCGAACACAATCCTCCCGTCGTGGCGGGTGGCCCGACCGACGCATACTTTTCGAGCGTCACGCTGGCTCGCGAAACCGAGCCAGGCCAGTTGGCCAAAGGCTACTACTATGATCTGACGATCGGTGGCACCGGCCTCTCCGCCTATGTCGTCCCTGACACCCGTCTTCCCGACGTTTATCACCTGCCCAACGGTGGATTCGGGCTCACGCCGTTTGTCCCTTACAGCTCGTATGCCAACAGTCCGGTGCACCGGTTCTACCAGATGTGGCAGCAGACCGACTGCAGCGTGTCGCATGCGACTGCCGCAAACCCGAGCGGTTGCTTGAGTGACCTATTTCCATGGGTGGAAATCACCATCGGCGCTGGCAGCGATGGCTCCAGCGGTTACACCACGCCGCCTACCAACTACCTCTCGACCGGGGAGGGCTCAACCTCAATGGAATTTTTCAACGTGCAGCATGGCGATGTTCCGTATCTGACGAGCCTGGCCAATTCCTACACGCTGAGCGACAACTTCCATCAATCGGTGATGGGCGGCACCATGGCCAACCACATCGAATTCGGCTACGCAGATTCGATCTGGTACAGCGATGGCAAGGGCAACGCGCTCACTCCGCCTGCCAATCAGATTGAAAATCCGAATCCTCAGCCCGGTACCAATAACTGGTACGACGATGACGGCTACGGAGGCTCAGGTGGAACCGGCGGGGGCAGCTACGTCAACTGCTCCGACGTCAGCCAGCCCGGCGTGCCGGCCATCGTGAACTACCTCGAAGCTTTGCCCCGCCCGGTCGGGCCTAACTGCGAGTCTGGACACTACTACATCCTGAATAACTACAATCCAGGCTACAACGGCGATGGCTCCTCGGCGCTTGGCAACTCGCCCTTCACCGTTCCCGGAACCTCCGTTCGCCATATCGGCGATGCCCTCATGGAGAAGGACATTTCGTGGAGGTATTACGGTGACGGCTGGGATATCTATGTCACGGACCCGCTCCAAACCAACCCGCTGGATACCTATTGCACGATCTGCAATCCGTTCGGGTACGCTACGGACATCATGACCAACGCAACCCTGCGTCAGGATCACATCCAGGATTCGCAGAACCTCTATACCGACATAGCAGGAAATACTCTGCCGTCGGTTTCGATCGTGAAACCGGGCTGGCCGTCTGATGGCCATCCGGCCTCTTCCAAGCTCCAGATTTTTGAGGGCTTCGTAGAGAACATTGTCAATGCGGTGCAGGCAAATCCGACGTTATGGGCAACCACAGCGATATTCATCACCGAGGACGAAGGCGGCGGATACTATGATTCCGGCTACATCCAGCCCGTCGACTTCTTCGGCGATGGTACGCGCATCCCGTTGCTCGTCGTTTCTCCCTACAGCACCGGAGGCATCGTCAACCATTCCTATGGTGATCATGTCTCGATCATCAAATTCATTGAACGGAACTGGGGCCTGTCGCCGTTGACCATCCGGAGCCGGGACAACCTCCCGAACCCGACGGCGGCGAGCGACAATCCGTACGTGCCGACAAACAGCCCTGCGATTGACGACTTGTTTGACGCTTTCAGTTTTCCTCAGGCTCGCTAACCGGACCTGAGTAGCTCCATTCCAACCAATACCGGCCAGGAAAACTCTTCCTGGCCGGGTTTCTTTGCGGCAAGGCCGGGCGCTGTTGCTCACTTTTTAATCAGATTTTCACAAAACCCCAGGGCCGCCACTGGAATTCAGTGCGAAGATTCAAAAGGCGTTAACAAACTTACCGCTTGAACGCGGCTAACAGTCAAAGGGAGCCCATTTTTGAGTCTGAATCGGCGCGATTTATTGCGAGTGGGCCTTTGCGCGGGTGCGGGCTTATTGCCCGCTGCGCGGAGGCTGCTTGCCCAATCGGCTCCGCATTCCGGCATGAGTATGCCTGTCGCCGGCGCGCAAGTCCCGTCGGTCCCGGCAATGCCGCAGCCGCATCCGGTCGCACTCGAAAGTTACGTAACGCCGTTGGCGATTCCGCCAGTGATCCGTCCGCGTGCTGGCGCACCGCCTGTCCAGATTCACATGAGCCCGTTCCGCCATCAAGCGCACCGCGATCTTCCGGCCGCTACCATGTGGGGATACAACGGCATGTGGCCCGGACCGACCTTCGAAGTACTCAAAAGCCAGCCCATCTCCGTGAAGTGGATGAACCGGCTTCCCACTAAACATTTCTTGCCGCTCGATTACACCATCCACGGCGAAGAAGAGAACGGGCCGCAAGTGCGCACCGTTACCCATGTCCACGGTGCGCAGGTCCTACCCGATAGCGACGGCTATCCCGATGCCTGGGTTACCTCCGACGGACGCTCCGGATCGGTGCGCCCTGCCGATCCCTGCCATTACCCCAACGATCAAAGGGCTACCACTCTTTGGTATCACGACCACGCTCTCGGCATCACTCGACTGAACGTCTACGCGGGTCTGGCCGGTTTCTACCTCATCCGCGATCCGGAAGAAGACAGCTTCAACCTGCCCAGCGGACCTTACGAAATCCCGCTGATGATCCAGGATCGCAGCTTCAATGCGGATGGCTCACTGCTGTATCCCGCGGCACCGCAGGGTACGCATCCGGTATGGATGCAGGAATTTTTCGGCAATGCCATTTGTGTGAACGGCAAAGCCACTCCATTTCTTGAAGTGGAGCCCCGCAAGTATCGTTTTCGGATGGTGAACGGCTCCAACTCGCGCTTCTATCACTTCACGCTCGTGCCCGCCGATGCCTCCGGCAAGCGCAGCGGCAAGCCTGTGGATGCTCCGCCCTTCATTCAGATTGGCAGTGACAGCGGCCTTTTGCCAGCGCCCTTGCGATTGCACTACCTCATCTTCTCTCCCGGCGAGCGCTTCGACATCGTCATCGATTTTTCCGAACACAAAGGCATGAACCTCGCCCTCGTCAACGATGCGCCTGCGCCCTACGCGCGCGGCGGAGAAATCGTTCCCACCGATGTCATGCTCTTCAAGGTCACGAAGCCGCTCGCCGAGAAGGACACAAGTTCACTTCCAGAAACACTTGTCTCTTGGTCGCCCATGGACCCCGCCCACGCTGTGCGTGAAAGAACACTGGCTCTCACGGAAATGGATCGCCCATCCGACGGCTACACCATGATCGGACTGCTCGGCCAGAAACATTGGGACGATCCAATCACCGAAGATCCTAAAGCCGGCTCCACAGAAATCTGGTCGTTCGCCAACACCACCGGCGATGTGCATCCCATTCATCTTCATCTGGTGCGGTTCCAGGTGCTCAATCGCCAGCCATTCGATGCAAAGACCTACGTGCAGACCGGCAAAATTGTTTACACGGGAATCCCGATGCCGCCGGAATCGAACGAACGTCCGGCCTGGAAAGACACGGTCAAGACCTACGCACGCTACATCACTCGCGTCATCGCAAAGTTCGATCTTCCTGCGGGAACAGCGGTGAAACCGGGCGACGAATTCCGTTACGTGTGGCACTGCCACGTGCTGGAGCACGAAGACAACGAGATGATGCGGCCCTACAAAATTGTCGGTTGAACCTATCGCGGTTGAACTGGATCAAGCAGATTTTCCTTGGCGGGAGCCTCCCGCGAATGACGATCGAATGGTCGCGAATCGTGCGCGCGGTCCTGTCATCCTTTATCCTAGTACCTGCATTCCCATGACCCCGAAATCCAAGACTGCCAACGGCGGCGCCGGCGCTGCCGAAACTTCCAAGAGTTCCAACCTGGAGCGCGAAAGCGTCTTCAACGCCTTCCGGCAATGGGGATATCTCGAAGGCGATCTCGACCCCCTCGGTTTTCTCCGCCCGCGCCCGACTGTTGAACTACAGATCGACAGCGAGTACGCCCGCGAAGCCCGCGCCATTTACTCTTCGACGATTGGCGTCGAAATCAACCACATCTATGCTCCCGAGCGCCGCCGTTGGATCTACGAGCAAATGGAATCGCCGTCTCAGGGTTTCGAGGTGACAGAAAAAGACCAGCAGCGCATTCTCGACCTGCTTATCCGCGCCGATATTTTCGAGCAGGTCATGCAGCAGCGTTATCTCGGCAGCAAGCGTTTCTCGCTCGAAGGCGTCACCGCGCTAATTCCTTTGGTCGATGAGATTCTCGATACCGGTTCTGGCCTCGGCGCAGCCGAACTCGTAATGGGTATGAGTCACCGCGGACGGCTGAACGTGATAGCGCACGTTGCCAAGCGACCCTTGGAGGAAATCTTCGCCGGCTTCGAGGACGTTGACCCGCGCAGCGTTCTCGGCTCCGGAGATGTGAAGTACCACATGGGCGCGACCGGAGAGTACGTCACGCGCAGCGGCAACAAAGTTCACATTCACCTGGTTTCCAACCCCAGCCACCTCGAGGCCGTCGATCCCGTCACCGTCGGCCGCACGCGCGCCAAGCAGGACCGCACCGGCGAAGGTGGACGCGAAAAGTATCTTCCGCTCCTCATCCACGGCGATGCCGCTTTCGCAGGGCAGGGCATTCTTGCCGAAACCATGAATTACGCCGATCTTCCCGGCTACACCGTCGGCGGCACGATTCATGTTATTGTGAACAATTTGCTTGGGTTTACGACAAGTTATCTGGAAGAGCACTCCACCCGCTTCGCCGCCTGCATCGCGCGCCGCCAGTCGATTCCCATCTTCCACGTCAACGGCGAAGATGTGGATGCCGTCGTCCGCGTTGCCCGCCTCGCCACCGAATACCGGTACCGCTTCGGCACCGACGTGGTCATCGACCTCATTGGCTACCGCCGCCATGGCCACAGCGAAGTCGACGATCCAACGATCACCCAGCCGCTGCTCTACAAGAAGATCAAAGAGCATCCGCCGCTGTGGGAAATCTACGCTGACGACATCGGCGCAACCGACGCTCCCGCGCAGACCGCTGCCATCAAAGCCGAATTCGAATCGGCGCAGAAAGATGCCGGCAAGGTCACCAAGAAGCCGTTGATGCGCGACCTGCCCAAGTATTGGGATCAATACTACGGCGGCCGCCACAAGCCGGAATTCGAAGTGGAAACCGGACTCTCGTCCGAAGAGTTAGCCGAGCTCACGAAACATCTCACCGCGTATCTCGAGGGTTTCCACATTCATCCGAAAGTAAAGAAGCTCCTCGAGCAGCGCGCCGAGATGGGCGCAGGCAAACGCCCCGCCGATTACGGCATGGCTGAAGCCCTCGCTTTCGCGAGCCTGGTAAAGGTCGGCATCCCGGTTCGCCTCAGCGGCCAGGACTCCCGGCGCGGAACCTTCAACCAGCGCCACTCGGTGCTAATCGACATCGAAAATGAGAACGAATACGTTCCGCTGGAAAACATTGCGCCCGGCCAGGCCCGTTGCGGAATCCACAACTCCACTCTTTCCGAACAAGGCGTGCTCGGCTTCGAATACGGCTACAGCCGCGATTATCCTGAAGCGCTCGTGCTCTGGGAAGCCCAGTTCGGCGACTTCGTGAACGTGGCACAGGCCATCATTGATCAGTTCATCTCCGCCGGCGAGGCCAAGTGGAACCTGCTCTCCGGCCTGGTTTTGCTTCTGCCGCACGGCTACGAAGGCCAGGGACCGGAACACTCCAGCGCCCGCATCGAGCGTTTCATCCAGCTCGCCGCGAAGCACAACATCCAGATCACGCAACCTTCCAACGCCGCGCAATATTTTCACCTGCTCCGCCGCCAGGCCCTGCGCCACTGGCGCAAACCGCTGGTTGTGTTCACGCCGAAGAGCATGTTACGCCATGCCGATGCGTCGTCGCCGATCGAAGATTTTACCCACAAGAATTTCTTGAACGTAATTCCCGACACCGAAATCGGGGATGCCGACCGCATTCTGGTTTGCACCGGAAAGATCGGTCATGAACTCCAGGCCGAACGTAAGAAGAGAAAAGACAACTCCACCGCAATCGTGTTTCTCGAACAGCTCTATCCCTTCCCGGAAAACGAACTCATCGCGGAATTCGCCCGCCACGGCGAAGCCGGTGACATTGTGTGGGTGCAGGAAGAACCAGCAAATATGGGAGCACTTTTCAACATGCTGCCGCGCCTGCAGCGCATCGCCGGCGAACGCCATGTGATGTCGGTCAAACGCAGCTCCAGCGCCAGCCCCGCCACCGGCAGCGCCAAAGCTCATGAGGTGGAACAAAGGACGCTGCTGACGCTGGCATTCACGACAAAGGGATAGGCTGGAGATCACGGAGCGTGCGGGTGGAGCAGATAGGTGCTACCTGGGCCAAGTCCGCGCGGGAGAGTTGACACATGGTTCTATACTAGTGGACATGACAAGAGAACAGCGAGAACACGGCGCGCTGCAGACAATTGCTGAGGTCATTGGGCCGAATATGCCGAATATAAAGACTGCCGAGGTTAGTGCAATGGGCGTCGAGCTCGGGATCGGGACCCTTTCTGAACTCGGATGGTTTGACCAGCAGATTCAGGGCCGTGTTCATCAATTGATGAAACAGCATTAAGCCTCGGCCCTTGCTTCAACATCCGCACTACCCTGGCCTTTCCGTCACCGCCTTCCCCCACTCCCCGGCAACGCCGCCTTCCGCCCTCCCGCGCTCTCCCCGGCCAACAACTCCTCCAAACTCTCGTACGCATAAATCGTCGGCGCATGATTCTGCATCAGCCCGCCCGTATCCGCGGTCGGCCCATAATTGCTGTGCACATCGCGCCCCAGCATGCGCAACATTGCCATCAACTGTCCCCGATGATGCGAGGTATGCGTCATTCGCCGTGTCATCACCCACGCTCGCGACCGCTGCACGTCGAAAAACGTCACATCCTCTTCCCACCACGCCTCACTCTTCTCCCGCAGCGCCGCCAACCGTTTCCCGCTGTCCTCGGCGTATCGCTTCATAAACTCCAGCCGTGTCTCCCGCTCCGGCAATGGAGGCGCGCCCACATCGATTCCCAGCATGTTGCGAAACCACAAATCTTCGCTCACGCACTGATGCACCATCTGCTCATGTACACTGCGTCCCCGCGGATCGCCCTCGCGCGGACGCACGGGGAGATCCGCGTCCCGGAACTCGCTCCACACGCTGACCACCTTCACCCGCTCGGTGGCATACGTTTCAACGAGAAATGCGTATCTCATAGCCGCAAATGTTACTCTAATTCTCCGAATTCAAGCCATGCCCAGCCGCCCCCAACCCCTCCGCATCGCCATCGACACCGGTGGCACCTTTACCGACTGCGTCTGGATCGAACACGGACGCCTGCGCATGCTGAAAGTTTTTTCTACTCCGGCAGATCCCTCCCAGGCCATCGTCGAAGCTCTTCGAAAAATCAATTACGAAGGTGAACTTGTTCTGTTGCACGGCACGACCGTCGGCACCAATACGCTGCTGGAACGCAAAGGGGCGCGCGCCGCTCTCGTGACCACCGCCGGTTTCGAAGACGCCATCGAGATCGGACGCCAGGCGCGCCCCAAGCTCTACGATTTTTTCTTTGATCGCGTCGAGCCGCTGGTTCCTAAAGACCTCCGTTTCGGCATCGAAGAGCGTACCGCCAGCGATGGAGAAATTCTGACCTCGCCCACGGCTTCGAACCTGAAATCGTTAGTCTCCCAATTAGTGGCGAAGCGCCCGGACTCCATCGCCATCTCGTTATTGTTCTCGTTCGCCAATCCGAGAAATGAGATAGCCGTCGCGAAAATCCTCAAGCCGCTTGGCGTTCTGCTCTCCATCTCTCACCAAATCCTCCCCGAATTCCGCGAATTCGAGCGCACCTCAACCGTAGTGGTCAATGCATACTTGCAACCGGTAATGCAGCGTTACCTGGGAAATCTAGAAGCTCATGCGCAGGACTTGGAGGAAGAGCGGCGCTTCAGCATGAAAAGGCTCCACAAGAACGAGGCTTCAACCCCTGTGGCTCCGCGCATCTTCGTTATGCAATCCAGCGGCGGCATCACGGCTCTCGCTTCCGCCGCCCGCGAGCCCGTTCGCACCGTCCTCTCCGGCCCCGCGGGAGGCGTAGTCGGCGCTGCCGCCAGCGCCCGCCGCAGCGGCTTCGATCGGATCATCGCCTTCGATATGGGAGGCACTTCCACCGACGTCTCCCTCGTCGAAGGCGCGCCTACGACCGCCAACGACGCCCAAGTTGCCGGACTCCCCATCGGTGTCCCCATGCTCGACATCCACACCGTCGGAGCTGGCGGAGGCTCGCTCGCCCGCTTCGACGCCGCCGGCGTTCTTCGCGTCGGCCCCGAATCCGCCGGCGCCGATCCCGGTCCCATCTGCTACGGCCGCGGGACCCAGCCCACAGTCACCGACGCCAACATCTTATTAGGCCGCCTGCAGCCCGCTTGCTTCCTGGGCGGTGATTTCGCTCTGGATCTCGACCGGACCCGCCGCGTCACTCGCGAATGGTTGAAGCGGCAGAGAAGTCCGCTGACTCTCGAAAAGTTTGCCGCCGGAGTGATTCGCGTGGTCAACGCCGCCATGGAAAAAGCCATCCGCGTGGTCTCCATCGAGCGCGGACGCGATCCCCGCGACTTTGCCCTGGTCGCCTTCGGCGGCGCTGGAGCCCTGCACGCTTGCGCTCTGGCGGAAGCGCTTAGCATCCCGCACGTGATCGTGCCGGCCTTGCCCGGCGCCCTTTCCGCTCTGGGTATTCTGGTCAGCGACGTCGTCAAGGATTACTCGCGCACGATTCTGTGGCGCATCGCGGGCAAGTTCCCGCGCGCGCGGCTGAGGCAAGAGTTCGCCACGCTAGGGAAACAGGCCGCTAAGGATTTTCAGCAAGAAGCCTGGCGGGGACGAGTGCGATACCAGAGCAGCATCGACCTACGTTATCGCGGCCAGGGATACGAACTCAACTTGCCGTTTACGAAGAATCTTCTGAAGGAATTCGAACAGGAACACCAGCGCCGCTACGGCTACGCTCACCCCGGGCGCGAGGTGGAGTTGGTAACCCTGCGCCTGCGCGCCATTGTGAAATCACCACCACTAAAAATCACCAGAGTCGATGTGGGGAGGGCCGCCCACGCCCGTCCAAGCCGAGCAAAGCTCGGCTCGCCTTCCATGCCCAAGGCCCCAGTCCTTTTCGACGGAAAGAAACTCACAACCGCAATCTATTCCCGCGACGCATTGAAGCCCGGCAAAAACTACTCCGGTCCCGCCATCATCACCGAATACAGCGCTACCACAGTCATCCCGCCCGGCAATCGGTTTCACCTTGACCGCACAGCCAACCTGATAATTGACTGAAACGTGGTTAAGGGGCTCTGCTAGACAAAATCAGAACCCAGTTCCACTCAGCAGGCACCGGGCCGTTGATCCGCTTTCGTCTGACCTCACAATGCCGGACTGATCGGAGCAATACGCTGGCATATCTTTTTCCAGCGGACGTGCGGTGATTTGAAAGCTTCGACGGGGAGGGTCTCCGTTTCCACCTGGACAAGTAAGTTCAAATGCGTAGCCATTTCTCTGGCCGCTCGTGGCGATTCCAGAAGGCAATTCATTGGCGGCAAAGTCCGCAAACGCACAAGCATATCCACGCTCGGGGTGCGTTTGAGCAAAATGCTTTTCTGCGCTATTCACCATTCGCAGGGTGCTGATCGCGGAGTCAACATACGCAAGACGTACCGCAGGGCGAAGATAATAGATTGTGATCCAGACGCACGCAACAAGGACCAGTCCCATGACAACAAGAATCGAAATGCGAGATGTCTTTTTCGCCGGCATCGCCTTTATGCCTTCCATTTCAGGATGAAACCTTCGCATTTTAGAGAACGGTCGTCTATTCCGATTCGTGCAACTCGTTTAGTGGAGCAAATACCTTGTTCTTCCAACCTGATTGTTACAATCCCGTAAAAATCGCACCCCACACTCCATCCTCGCTACTCGGTACTAGGTACTCGCGACCCCCTTCGTTACAATAAAGCCGTGAAACCAAGCATCTTCGTCGTCGAAGACGATCCCGATATCTCCCGCCTGGTTCGCCACCACCTGGAGAACGATGGATTTTCCGTCCGCGTCTATCCCAACGGCTCCACAGTGATCGCGGACGCCTCGCGCCAGCGTCCAGCGCTCTTCGTGCTCGACATCATGGTCCCCGGCAAAGACGGTCTCGAACTCTGCCGCACGGTCCGCCAAACACCCGGACTCGCTTCCGTGCCGGTAATTTTCCTCACTGCCAAGAGCAGTGAAGCTGACCGCGTCCTCGGTCTTGAGATCGGAGCCGACGATTACATCGCCAAGCCTTTCAGCCCCCGCGAACTCGTGGCCCGCGTAAAGGCCGTACTCCGCCGCTTCGAACGCCCGCTTCCTCCCAGCCCGCTCACCGTTGGTGAAATCGCGATCGATCCATCCGCCATGACGCTCACGGTCCGCGGAGAACTCGTTCCTACCACGGCCACCGAGTTTCGCTTGCTCGATTACTTTGCCCGCCATCTCGGGCGCGTTTTCTCCCGGGACCATCTGCTTGATTCTGTGTGGCGTGACACTTCTTACGTGACCCCGCGCTCCGTCGACGTTTATGTTCGCCGCATCCGCGAAAAAATCGAGCCCGACCCTGAAAACCCACGCTACCTTAAGACTGTGCGCGGCGCCGGCTACCGCTTCGAGGCTCCGAAGTGAGAAGCGGGATTTTCCTGAAGCTGATGGCGGCGTTCCTCGTCGTTATCCTGGCCGCCGCCGTAACCTTCGATGTGACGCTCGGCGGCGCCTGGCAAGCTTCGCTGCGCAACGAGATCGAGCGCAACCTGGTCCAAAAAACCCAGCTTCTGGCTCACCGGGTTGAAACCGACCGCAGCGGCCACTCCCTTGCCGACATCGCCGCTCAGGAAGCACAGTCCGCCGGTGCTCGCGTCACCATCATCGATCCAGCGGGAAACGTCCTCGCCGATTCCGAATCCGGCGCGGGCGCAGTCGAAAACGTCGCTCAGCGCAAGGAGTTCGCCGCCGCTCTTTCCGGCCGCGTGGGCGAAGACCAGCGGCGTAGTGCGACCATCGGCACTCCGTTCCTTTATGTTGCCGCGCCGGTTTCCGGTGGCGCGGTCCGCCTTGCCTATCCTCTATCCGATGTCGAGGCCGTTTCCCTGCAGGTTCGGCGCAGGCTGGAACTGGCTTCCGGACTGGCGTTCTTCTTCGCGCTTTTCGTCGCGGCCATCGCTTCCCAGTGGACCTCTCGCCGCCTGGAACGCATTGTCGATGGAGCCGCCCGCATCGCCGATGGCGATCTTCAGGCGCGTATTCTTGAGACTTCGCATGACGAGATCGGCCGCGTAGCCGGGGCCATCGACAAAACCGCCCGCCGCGTTGAACAGAGTTTCGCGGCCGTCCGCTCCAGCCAGCGCCAGCTCGAAACCCTGCTCAACAGCATGCAGGACGCCGTCATCGCCGTCAGCGCCGATGGCCTCGTACAGTGGGCTAACCAACCCATGGATCGCCTGGTTCCGCAAGGCACCCGCCTGCAACAGCCGGTGGTCGAAACCGTCCGCGACCCCGACTTCCTGGCTGCCGTTAAAGAAGCCACCACCACCCACGAAGTCAAGACTGCACGCGCTACCTCGATCGTTCCCGGCCGCGCTTTCGACGTTACCGCTGCCCCCCTGCCCGACGGAGGCGCGGTCGCCGTGCTCCGCGATCTCACGGAAACCGAGCGCGTTGAGAAAACTCGTCGTGATTTTATCGCCAACGTGTCCCACGAACTGCGCACTCCGCTCACTTCCATCCAGGGCTATGCGGAGACCTTGCTCGACAGCACCCCCGAGAACGGCGCGCCGACTCGTGAGTTTCTGGAAATCATCCGCAAGAATTCCGGCCGTATGGCCCGCCTTACCGAGGATCTGCTCACGCTGGCCCGGGTTGAATCCGGCGAGACCCGTTTCGAGTCCGAACCCGTCCCGCCTGCCGAACTTCTCCACGACGCCGAAGAGAGTTTCCGCGAGATTGCCCGCAGCCACGGCATTGACTTGCAGATTCAGGACCTGTCTCTCCTCGAAGGTCTCCCACAGGTCCTTGCTGACCGCGAAGCGATTCATCAGGTGTTTGCCAACTTGATTGACAATGCCCTGAAGTATGGAGCTTCCGGCGGGCGAGTGGTCCTCGGCGCGCGCTCAGTTCCCCACGCCGTCGAATTCTTCGTACAGGACTTCGGCGCCGGCATCGCTTCCGAGCACCTTCCGCGCCTCTTCGAACGCTTTTATCGCGTCGATAAAGCCCGTTCCCGCGAATCCGGCGGCACCGGCCTCGGCCTCGCCATCGCCAAACACATCATGCTCGCCCATGGCGGCTCCATCCGCGCCGAAAGCGATCTCGCCCACGGCTCGACGTTTTTATTCACTCTGCCGACCGCGTGAGCAGACAACCCATGTAGCGACGGCCGCCTCAGGCGTCCAAGCCTGGCGAAGCTCGGCACCACCTTGGCGTCTGACGAAGGGGAGACTTGCATTCAGTGAGGCCGAGACACACAAACAACCAAAAATTCACGCCACTTTAACCCACTTCGGGAAAAGAAATTCTATCCTTAACCGTTGACCATTTAGTTATGCGTACGGCAAAATTAGAATCAATAGCACTGCGCACTCCCCCGTCTACGCCACAGGGAGATCTCATGAGTACCGCACGTCTGGAAAGCCTAACCCCGGAACCGGCGCATCATCACATTGTCCGGCGCACCATCGAAGCCTGTCATCTCGCCAAGGAAGCCGCTGGCGCTGCCGCCGAAGGCATTGCCACCGGCTCCGGCCACCTTGCTGAACTCTCTTCGCCAACGCGAGCGCGAACTCGACGCGCTTCGACATGGAAATCGACAGCGCTGTAACCACTCGCCATCACCGAAGTCGAGCCCGCACGAAGCCCGCGAACTCCTCGCCTGCATGAAGTTCATGATCAGCCTGGAGCGCATCGGCGACCTGCTCCTCAGCTTCGCCAACAGCGCTCAAGCCGCATGCCGGGACGAATCGACTCCGAAGACACCCGCGACCTCACTCACATGGCTACCATCCTCGAAAAAATGCTCACCGACGCCGGCGACGCCTTCTCCACGCGCGACGTCGGCAAGGCGGTCGACGTGCTCCGCGCCGACTCCGAGATGGATCGCCTGCGCAACCTCATTTTTCTCCGCCACATCGAGAATCCGGAAAACATCGCCCGCCAGGCCAGCCTGCAAATCATCTTCATGACCCAGTCCCTCGAGCGCGCCGGCGATCACGCCAAAAACCTCGCCGAGGAAGTCTGCCACGTAGTCAGCGGCCACACCGTCCGCCACGTCCTCATGGCCTACGACAAACCCGTGGAACAGATGTTCATTGATTACCTCCGCAGGCGGGAAGGCCACTGACCGTGTGGGGTGGGCACTCCTCCGCCTCTATCCAGCACCGGCCGATCTTTTCATAGTGCCGGATCGTGTCCGGGCTTATGCCTGTCGCTTTCGCGAGTCCCCGGAATGGAGAGTTTTCTCGATTCGTCGCCCTCACGAGAAGTATCCACCCTCGAATGCGTCCAAGGGACGAGACTCTTTGTGCCTTCACTTGCAGCTTGCAGCGACAGGCAGTTGGGGGATAGCATCTAGTCATGGTGCGTTGTCGCTCCGTTGTGGTCTTGAGCTTGCTTGCCCTCTGGCTCGCGATCCCTGCGCTCGCTTGTCTGCCGAATACGCAAATGACGCCGTCTGAAATGGCGTGCTGCAAGAAAATGGCAGGAGATTGCAACATGGGAACGGGGCAGCATCCTTGCTGCAAAACTGTTTCTAACGCTCCAGGTTCCATCGCGTCGGTGCAGCCGATTTCGCAGGTTTCTCCCGATTTCGCCGTCGTTGCCGAAACCATAGTCACCCTTGTCCCGTCCGTATCCGAGGCAGAGTCAGAGCAAATAGGTCTGGGTCTGCCCCCTCCCGCGCCACCCGGTCACAATTCAATTCTGAGAATCTGAACTCCGCGTTGTCTGCTTCAGCACACGAGGCAATGCCCACGTGTGTGTTTCAGCCCATCGCGGAGGGAAATATGAAACGTGCAGTAGTGTTGCTCGTTGTATTTGGACTGCCCTTGTTTGCCGCTGCTGCGGCGCATGGGCCAGTTTTCGGGCTTGCGACCCCCACAAATTCGCAAGGCGAGTGGAGCTTCGACGAGGGGATATTTGGTCGCAACACGCCCTTTGGCACGCAAGCGTCAGTTCGAGAGTTGATTGCGTATGGGTTCACCCCGCACCTGACACTTTCTCTGACCCTTCCAGTCGTCGTCGGAGATACCACGCTTCCTCCCACTCGAATCCAGCCGGGAGATGATTTTGACACTACGGTCGCGTGGCGCTTCCAGCACAGGGCTACAAGGGTTGGCACCCGCTTTGAAAGCACAGCCTTCGCTGGTCTCGCCGTTCCCGGACCGCAGTCGGGGTTCAAGGGTGTCGCTCACACCACAAACGTCCCCGGCACGATGCTCGGCGTGGTCAGTGGTATGGCATCTCGTAGCAATTACGTCTGGCTTGGGAGCACCTACACGAAGTTCTACGAGCACGATGGCGACAAGCGTCCCGACGTACTCGACTACAGTCTGGTGTACGGCTATCGCCCTCCAAAATGGCGCAGACCACCTGACAAATGGGACTGGAGGCTTTTTGGCGAGCTAGTCGGAGAACGTTCTGACAGGTTTCTTCAAGCGAACATCGCCGTACCAAACACACAAGCGCACCAAGTTTTCCTTGGGCCGACAGCACTCGGGATTTTTCACAATTACACCGTCAGCTTCGGCGCTCAGTTCCCGATCTATCAGGATGTCGGGTCTGCGTTCCCCAAGGAGCACGTTCGCTTTGCGGTGAATTTTAGTTATCTGCTTTTTCAACACGGACATTCACACTAGGGAGACTCAAATGAGAAAACTATCTGCTTTGCTCGCTTCTTTCTTGATATTCACATCTTTCGCCTCGGCGGAAATCCAGTCGATCAATATCAAGATTTTTGGCATGGATTGAGAGGTCTGTGCACACGCCGTGCGCGTGTCATTGAAGTCGGTGTCAGGCGTGGACTCGGTTGACGTAAGCCTCGAAAAGGGGCTGGCGGTGGTAAAGATGAAACCGGGGAACACGGCTACGCTCAAGCAACTGAACGAGGCCATCGCCAAGAACGGATTCACCATGAAAGACTCGATGGCGACCGTCGCTGGCGCCGTCACTTTGACGGATAGCGACGCGATGCTGAAGGTGTCGGGCTCCGACGACATGCTGCGACTCGTGCCTGAGTCCGCGTCCGCGCCGAATGCAACCTCGATGGTCGGCAAAACCGTTTTGGTAGAAGGCACGATTCCCGAGGCGGGGAAAGGCAAGGCACCCGCCTCCATTCGCTATCAGTCGATCGCGGAAGAGAAGCCACAATGAATGATGTCGCAACAACCACACGCAGGCGGTCGGCTCTGCTCAGCTATTTCTCCCTGTTCACGTCGCTCAGCACGCTGCTTTGCTGTGCCCTTCCTTTTTTGCTCGTCCTTTTCGGCTTGGGAGCGTCGGTCGCTTCCGCGCTCTCGTTCATGCCGTGGCTGGTGACGCTCTCGCGGCACAAACAGTGGACGTTCTCAGTTTCCGGCGTCCTGATCGTGCTGAGCTTCGTGAACACGTACTACCTTGCGCCCCGATTGAGACCAGCCGAGTGCAGCCCTGACGATCCGTCCGCGTGTAAGGATGCGAGCGCGGTCAGTAGAGCTATTCTTTGGGTCTCGGCAGGTATCTACGTGGTCGGCGTCTTCGTTGCCTACGTGCTCGGGCCTATTCTGACTAAGCTCGACCATTCGTAAGCACTCGCGTCAACCACGCTGAGAACGACGATGAGGCGTGTTCTCGACCTGTGGAAGTTCGCCCAGATTCAGAATCGGCTATTCTCATGCACGATGACCGATGACGAACGCATGGGGGTTGGCCCACCTTTGCTGTAGCGTTATAACTGAGGATGCCCCACCTTTGCGTCTTTTGAAAAGGTGTGCCGCGATGCCGCCGGGGTAACGCGTTGTCTGTCCCGTCGACGCCGATTTTTCGGTTTTTCCAATCCCACTATCCTCTCCTCAAGTACTCACCTACCACGACCGTACACGCTTCGACAAACTCCTGCTCCGCTCTACTAAACGTGCTCGTAAAGTAGCTCTCGACGTCAAGCTCACCCACGAGTTTGTTCTTCACAAAGATCGGAACGACGATTTCACACTTCACCAGGGGCGACCCCGCGAGATACCGCGGGTCTTTCGAAACATCGTCCACTACCACGGTCTGCCCGCTGCTCGCTGCTGCGCCGCAGAGTCCAGTGCTGAGTGGAATGCGGGCATTGGGCGTAAAGCTGCCCACATAGGGCCCGACCAGCAGGATGCCTGCATCCGCCGGGTCCACAAGATAAAATCCTACCCAGTTGTAGCGCGTCATCGTTTCGTGCAACCGCTGGCAGATGTGCTCCATGACGGAGTTCGCCGTGGGAGCAGTCCGGGCAAAGTCCTGAAATTCTTGCAGCAGTTCTTCATGCACAGGAATCATCAATCCGCCCCTCGTGGTAAGCATCGCGAAGCCCGGCAAGAGCCCGCCGTGGCCTCAGCCTGCATTTAGTTTACGCGTTCAGCGAAGTTTCAAAGAAGGCTTGCGATCCAGGTAGTAATCGGTCTCGCAGTTCTCGCCTATCACAGGAATGCCGGGCCACAGCGAGCCGGGAGCGCAGCGAGAGCCTGTAGACTGAAAGAACGCGCCATTCCTATGGGTCCGACGAATCATTCACGCCGCCGTCGATACTTCCTGCCGGTATTGCTGTGCTTCATGTTCTCAGTACTTGATTTCTCCCCAGCACAACAGACCGATAAAGGCGCTGATCCATCAATCGATGCACCGAAGCCAGGCCTCGCCGATTCGAAGAGCTTCTTTGCCCGCTGGGCGGATTTCTATCGCGAAGATTGGTCGGCCACCACTGCTTCTTCGCCTGCTCCGGAGCGCCGCGGCCTGCCCTCGCCACTGGATTCGCCGCCCTTTCCGAATTCAGATTGGTCCTATGGTGGGTCGCCGGTGATCGGGGAACCGGACACGAACAGCTATCCGCTGATGACGGCCATCAACCAGGCCAGAAGCCGCACCAAACTGTACGGATGGATCGATCCGACTCTGAACTTCAGCACGTCGACACACAGCAATGCACCCGAGGCGAACGATGTCTACGCGAATCGTTTCGAGCTGAACCAACTCGTCCTCTACGCCGAGCGTTTGCCCGACTCTGTGCAACGCGACCACATCGACTGGGGCTACCACCTCACGGCTCTTTACGGCACGGACTATCGCTTCACGACGGCGAAGGGTTACTTGAGCGGCCCGTGGGTGAACCATCATCGCGAATATGGCTTCGATCCTACGCTGGAATATGTCGATATCTACATTCCTCAGGTTGCGCAGGGCATGAACCTGAGGCTAGGGCGCTTCATCTCCGTACCGGGGATCGAAGCACAGTTGGCGCCGAACAACTACATCTTCAGCCACTCGCTGCTTTACGCAATTGACCCGTTTACCGATACAGGCCTGATTGCCACAATTAAGCTGAACGACCAGTGGCTGCTGCAACTTGGGATCACCGCTGGCCAAGATGTTGCCCCGTGGACCTCCGATGCAAAGCCTTCCGGCACGGCATGCCTGAGCTATACGACAAAGTCGGTGAACGATAATTTCTATGCCTGCGCCAACGGAATCAACAACGGCAAATACGCTTACAACAATCTGCAGCAATATGACACCACCTGGTATCACAAGTTCTCGAAGTCGGTGCACATGGCAACCGAGGCCTGGTATATGTATGAGCGCGACGTGCCCGCTCTCGGAGGCACGATCCAGCCGGAAACGAACGCGAATGCCGCCGATTGCCTGCCCGGAGAACAGCGTTGCACCGCTCCCGAATACGCCATAGTCAACTTCCTGCAGAAAGAACTCTCTGCGCATAACTTCCTGTCGTTTCGCAGCGATTTTCTCGACGACAAGAAAGGCCAGCGCACCGGCTACGCCACACGATACTCAGAGAACACGATCATGTGGTGCCATTGGATCGGCACAACGGTCCAGTTGCGTCCGGAGGTGCGCTTCGAGCGTGCCTGGGATCGGAAGGCGTATGACAACGGTCAACGGCAGAATCAACTCACCGTGGCGAGCGATCTAATTTTCCACTTTTAGCCGCGCTGTTTAGGCGCATTCCTCGGAGGTCCGAATTTCAGGCGCTGCCGGGACCTTCTTCGGACCTTTAACGGCGGCCACCCGGCAAAGAAAAAGACCGCTCAGGGATTGTTAAGGGGACAATGCCGCACGGCGGCAAAACCTTCCGCGAGTTTGCCTACTTCAGCTCCGTAATGATCGCCCGCTGTTTTCCGCGGACCAGCGTTTCGGTGTGCGTCCGATCGCGGAGGTTGAACCGGACCGTACCGAACGTATATGGATTCACGACGACTTTCCCGTCCAGCGTGGTAGAACTCAGATCGCCATCGTCGAGGAATACAACCACGGTGTCTTTATCGTGGAAGTGCATGGGCGTGGCCACGCCCGGCGTCCAGCTGTAATCCCACACAATCACGCGGTCATTTTCCAGGATCTTCTTCGATCCGGGCCGCGGAAAGGCCAGCGGATAGCCGGAAGCGTTGGCGATGGGAGCTACCGGATGGTCCTTCAGATCGATCATGATCGATCTTCCGGCAAGGTTCGGCGTGCTGCCCTCGCGCAGGAACGCAGCGCTCCCCGACAAGGACACAACCACTGCATCGAATGGCTGCGCAGTCGTCGGACCGCTCACATCCCACACAGCGACGCGGTCGTTCTCAATCAGCGGCTTCGGCGCCGTTTGCGGGGTGGGCGGGAACAGCATTGCGCAAAGCAACAGGATCGGAATCATTGAAGCACCTTCAAGAAAGATCCTCCATCAAGCAAGATACCAGATAATGATCGTGAAATTCTGTCTTAACATCACCGATCTTTCCAGAGGCCGAGGAGTGCTTTTGCTGTAGCTGCCTCACCGGCCCTGCTGGTTTCGGATTCCGTAACAAAGCCCCAGTCAGTGATGAATCCAAAGCGTATCGATGTAGGCTTGCCCTGCCCTGCCACGATCTGAAACTTCACCGGAGGGTCGTTGAATGAGTACTGTCTGGAAATACGCCATTGCTGCTGGATTCATCGGCTTGCTTCCACTCAGTTTTCTAATCCTGATGCCGCTTGAAGTGGTCATGGTTTTCCATTTGTCGACCATCAACAAACGCCCGTTTAGTCCCGGCGAGCTGAGCGTTATCCTGGGCATTCTCCTGATCGCCAGTTCCTTCTTCAAGTTCGTGGTGGCCACCATCTTCGTTGTTTTGGGGGGACCGATCGGATGGATCGCCAAGGCGGTTCTCGCGTTCGCATTTGTCCTTGCCTTCGGCGGGCTGGTGAACCGATATTACGAAATGGAGAACAGTAAACAGTCGGGGGAATCTCCAAAGTAAGGTGAGGTCGTGTCGTGGGTCCGGCCTCTTGCTTTATCCTAGTCACCAAGGGTGGTTCCTCGTGCTTGCCTCTCGGGTCTGCGAGAGACATGGTGACGGCGTAGAGCGCCCTACGGGAGGCCTCTCGTGATCGCTCGACTGTTAGCCGCTGCGCTTTTGACCGGATCAGCCTTTGCCCAGAATACAGTTCAATATACCGCCACCAATGCCAACGTGAAGTACCTGTTCGCCACGGCTGAACCGGTCGCGCATTTAAAATCCGGCGACATTCTTGACACCAACACGCTCGATTGCTTCGGCAACGTGCTCAGGAAGCCGGGAGACACGCTCAGCATGGTGAAGGGCGACAATCCCCTGACCGGACCATTTTTCGTCGAAGGTGCGGAGCCCGGCGATACGCTGGCCGTCAAGATTCTCTCTCTCGATGTCGATGGCGACACCGGCGTGGGCGCGTTCGCTCCGGGATTTGGTGCGCTCAATGAGACCAACTACACGCCCATGCTGCATCCGCCGTTGCCGGAGCGCATCTGGTACTACCACATCGACCACGCCGCGAACACGGCCCTGTTCAAGGCGCTCGATACCGATTTCTCGGTGAAGATTCCGCTGCATCCTTTCTTCGGCTGCATCGGCGTTGCGCCGGCGGAGGGTGAGGCGCGCAGTTCTGTGGTTCCCGCCGAGTTCGGCGGCAATATGGATTCGCCCGAAGCCAGCGTGGGCAACACGGTTTATTTTCCGGTGAACGTAAAGGGTGGTCTCTTCTACATAGGCGACGGCCACGCCGCCATGGGCGATGGAGAAATCGCCGGCACCGCCATCGAAGTTCCGCTGAAGGCGCGCGTGCAGTTGAGCGTGATCAAGGGCCGCACTATTGCGTGGCCCCAGTTCGAGAACGACGACGCCATCATGACCGTCGGCGCCTACCGTCCGCTGGACGACGCTTTGCGCATTGCCTTCACCGAACTTGTGCATTGGATCCACAAAGACTACGGATTATCGGAACTTGATGCTTATGAGCTTCTGTCGAAGGTCGCGAGGATTCATCTGAACGAAATGGTCGACCCAAATTACGTGGTGGTCGCATCGATTGAGAAGAAGTATTTGCCGCCGAAGAAAAACTGAAGCGGTCGGTGCAGTTTGAAAAACTCAATTCTCCAAACGAACGGGAAGGGCACGAGTTTCACTGTGCCGCTTAGTCGCTGAATCTGCCGCGCTTTAGCGCCTGAGGTGAGCCTGTTGCGCTGCTCACGATTTTTCGCAAACTCTCCAGCTGCCGACGCAGGCCCTCGTCTGGTGTTACCATTCCCTGATCCGCAGCTGATGTATCTATATGGCCGCGCTCCCTACTCTCCCGAACCCGCGACCCTGGCCCGAGTTGCCGCTCGAGGCCTGGCAGGATACCTACGCCACGCTCCACATGTGGACGCAGATCGTGGGCAAGGTGCGGCTGGCGCTCAGCCCTCGCATCAATCATTGGTGGGAGGTTCCGCTGTATGTAAATGCGCGCGGTCTTACCACTTCTGCCATCCCCTACGGCGATGGGATTTTCGAGATTCAGTTCGACTTTATCGATCACACATTGATCATCCAGACCAACTGGGGTCCGTCGAAGACCTTTCCGCTGAAGCCGCAGTCTGTCGCTAACTTCCACGTGGAATTTATGGCAGCCTTGCGGACGCTGGGCATCGAAGTGAAAATCTGGACGATGCCGGTCGAGGTGCCGGATCCGGTGCGCTTCGAAAGCGACACGCAGCACGCATCCTACGACCGCGAATATGCACACCGTTTCTGGCAGATCTTGATCTTGTGCGAAAACGTCTTCGCGGAATTCCGAGCCAAGTTCATCGGCAAGGATAGTCCGGTACATTTTTTCTGGGGCAGCTTCGACCTGTGCGTGACGCGCTTCTCCGGGCGCCGCGCCCCCGAACGCGTGGGAGCAGATTCCATAACACGCGAGGCTTATTCGCATGAGGTGATCAGCGCGGGGTTCTGGCCGGGAGGCGGAGACATTAAAGGTCCGGCGTTTTATGCCTACGCGGCGCCAGAGCCTGCTGGCTTTGCTGAGCAAAAAGTTGAACCTGTGGAGGCCTTCTATCATCCGCAACTGCACGAGTTCCTGCTGATGTATGACGATGTACGCCGTGCCGCATCGCCACGGGAGACGCTGCTAAGCTTCCTGCAGAGCACCTACGAGGCGGGAGCGAATCTGGCGCGCTGGGATAGGAAGGAATTGGAGAGACACTAGGGATCCTTCGACTGCGGTTGTGCTTGGCGTTCGCGAAGCACAACCTCCGCTCAGGATGACAGAGCCATCATGGGGAGATGAAAATGGCGAAAAAGTGCAAGCACCTGAATCAAATCAAGTTCACCACCACCAATACGCACGTCTGCGAAGAGTGCGTGAAGATCGGCGATACATGGGTTCACCTGCGCATGTGCATGGTATGCGGAAACGTGGGTTGCTGCGATTCGTCGAAGAACAAGCACGCCACCAAACATTTTCACGACGCCGCCCATCCCGTGATGCGCTCGATCGAGCCGGGAGAAGAATGGATCTGGTGCTACGTGGACGAAATGATTGCGGGCGAGGTGGACGGGTAGGAAAATCCTAAACAATCAGGAAGCCCGAGAGGTTCGAAGCGGACACTAAAAAAGGCGGGAAAAAATTGAAAGGGCCGTGACATTGGTTATGCTCTAGCTGCCGCCTCCTGCGAGGGAGCCAACAGCGTGGACGCATGTACCGTCACAGCCCCTTGATGCGATCACTGTTTTCACAGTCCCAGACCCCAACTGCACCTCGCAGCGCCGTCGGTTTTTTCAGGTCCGGCTGCCTCTCAGGTTGCCCCGCTAGGCTGATCACCCAGTCTACTTCGGGTCAGCAAGTTTTATTTCGCTGTCCCTTTCGACCGTCGACGGAAGCAACCTTAACAGACCGTTCATAAATGTCAACGCAAACTAATGGTGCACTGCATCGCATTCGTCCTGTGAATAACAGAAAGTGTAACTTATTGTCGCGGTGCATGTTATGAATAGCCCACCTCAATTCTGGACGACTTTTACACACAAAATGTCACAGCGTCCCGGCGAAGGAAAAATCCACAATCGAACCAAATATTCATCTTGACGCAGAATCGTTCTCGGCGCATCTTGCTAATAGTCGAAAAGAAGTGGCGATGTCAGAACTCGTGGCTTATGTGGACGGAGGTTCCCTGGGCAATCCAGGGCCGTCGGGAATTGGGGTGGTGATCGATGGCTGCGAGAGCGGCCCCATCCGCATCGCCAAATGGATCGGCCACCAGGATAACAACGTCGCCGAATACGTAGCCCTCATGGAAGCCCTGCAGTGCGCCGTCTCCTTGAAAGCCAAGGCACTGCATGTTTATTCCGATTCCGAGGTCGTAGTCCGGCAGATGAGCGGCGAATATACCTGCCGCAGCTCGCGCCTCTACTCTCTGCACTGGACTTGCCGCAAGCTGGCGCGCGCCCTGAAGTTCTCCATATCGCACGTCCCACGCGAGAGCAATGCCGAGGCGAACCGCTTGGCCAATGCGGCCGTGCGGGAGCGGGCTGTAGCGGGCAACTAGCAATTAGCAATTGGCATTTAGCCGTCGAGACTTTCGTGCGTTCCCGGTCCTGGCTAATTGCCAATTGCTAACTGCCGAGACCTTGACACCATCCTCCCTCCGAGCGAGACTGCAATTACCGCTTCCGTCATGGATCATTACTCAATTCTCGACCGCAGTTCTGCATCCCCTGCGGTGGAGGGAACGATGCCGGGCAGCAGCGCAAGCCGATCCGCAATTGCGAGCGTCTCCGCGGGAATTGCCGCTGCCAACGCGCACCTGCCCAAGCCTGCGGAGCCGGGCCCGCGCTTTCCCGGGGAAGATGGCGGGCGCTCTTTGGCCGAAATGGCCTATCGCGATCTCGATGCCGCTCTGCAATTGCTGGCGGAACGCGCCCTGTACATCACCGGAGCCAGCGGCGCCGCTATCGCTCTGCGCCGCGGCCAGCACAACGATATGCTTTGCCGCGCCACCACCGGCTCGAACGCCCCTGAGCTGGGCGCATTGCTCTCCATGGAATACGGACTCTCCGGGGAAAGTGTTCGCACGCGCCAGGTTCTGCGCTGTGACGACGCGGAACGCGATCTCCGCGTGAACCGCGAAGCCTGCCGCAACCTGGGCATTGCTTCCGTGGTCGTAATGCCCATCGTCAGTGAAGAGCAGGTGCTCGGTGTCTTCGAGCTTCTTTCCGGCGAGCCCCGCGCTTTCGATGAGCGCTCTCTTTCTGCCCTGCAGAGGCTAAGCGAAATGGTGGAAACTGCCGTGAAGCATGCTGCGGCTGCGCAGGTTGTGCCGGCGGCCCCGGCAGTTGGCGCCGTAGAAGTTCAGCCGCCTGTGGATGTGGCCGCACCTGAGACCGCGCCAGTTGCATCCCCCAGCAGCGTGATCGTGGCGGAGCGTACTGATGCGATCCCGGCTGCTGCACCCACGCCGTCGGTGAAAGAACTTCCGCCGCAAGAACTAGGAAAAACGGAACCGGAAAAGACGGAGCCGGAAAAGGCCGAACTGGCAAAGACGGAACCAGAAGAGACCAAGCCACAACCCCTGCCGAAGAAGCCGCTCTTCTGGTCCGCGGCCGTGCACACCCAACCCGCCGCTGTCCGGCCCGAGGCGGTGTCTGAGTCGATTGCAGTGCCGCCGGTGTTGAGAAATCTGCAGAAATGCCAGGCTTGCGGATTCCCCGTATCGCAGGGACGCACCTTCTGTGTGGAATGCGAAGAGAAGCAATGGCGGGGCCAGTACCTTCCGCAGCCTGCGGCCGGCCAGCAACCGGATCCGCCTCCGCCACCACAGATGGATGCCACGGTCCGCGAGGCGCAGGGTATTTTTGTGCAGGACTATCCTTCAGCTCAAGTTTCGGGCCTAACCACCGAACCAGTAGGCACGCTCGTGGCGGGTGCCGCTCCCGATTCTGCGGTTGGCAAGCTGGACTTAACTTCCCAGCCGATCGAGCCGGCCACGGCTGAAGCACCCATCGCAACCACCTCAACTCCACCCGCTTCTGAAGTGTTGGTGGAGGTGCCCGCCACCGACAACTCAACTCCATTCCTTAGCTCGGCTCTGCCGTCAGAATCCTGGTTCGCCGCCAATAAGTACATACTCGGAGCATTGCTGGTGGTTGCTATCATCATCGCCGCCGTCGCTTGGCTGCGCTGAGACTCCCGCGTCAACGTTTTTCATTTCCGCACTTCTTTTCTGTGAACGCTGCCCGCGCGACAGATTACAATTCCTTTCCTGACTTTGCAGAACTGACCGGAGGGCCGATCGTGCCACCAACCAAGCGCGTGGTGCTGTGCCGTTACCTGATTCTTCTGCTGCTGAGCGCGTTAGCCGCAGCCCAGACGTTTGAGCAGCGCACGTCCCGCTATCTGGAGTCTGTTCGCAAACAGCCGCCATTGCTCCTCGCCTTTGTGCGCGAACTGCCCAAGGGCGGAGACCTGCACAATCATCTGGATGGCGCGATCTACGCCGAAGATCTAATCGATTTCGCCGCCGACGGCCAGCTCTGCGTGGACCGCACTTCTTCCCGGCTGCTCCCCGGCCCCTGCGATTCCTGCGAGAACTACACGGCCAAGCCCGGGGCCCGCTGCAGCTATGGCGATCACGTTCTCTACAATCAGATGATCGACGCCTGGTCGATGCGCAACTGGCGGCCAGGCGACGAATCCGGTCACGATCACTTCTTCGCAACCTTCGACAAATTCGGTCTGGCCTCGCACACCCATGTAGCGGAGGCGATTGCCGCAGCTACGAATCGCGCCGGCATGGATCACCTGCAATACGTTGAGTTCATGCACACCGCCGATGCTGGCGCAGCCGCGCAACTGGCGGGAAAAGTCGATTGGATACAGGACTTCGCCAAGATGCGCGATGCACTGCTGGCCGCGGGTTTAAAAGACGTGGCCGCGGAGACCAGCAAGCGACTCGCGGCCGACGATGCCCATGCCAAAGAAATTCTAAAGTGCGGAACTGCGGACGCGGCTCCCGGATGCGACGTCACCGTGCGCTATCTTTATCAGGTGCTGCGCGGCTTGCGCCATGAAATCGTGTTCGCGCAGATCCTGCTGGGCTTCGAACTCGCCTCCTCCGATCCGCCCTTTGTCGGGCTGAATCTGGTGATGCCCGAGGATTGGTACGTTCCCCTCCACGACTTCAACGAGCACATGGCCATGCTCGACTATCTGCACACGGTGTATCCCAAAGTGCACATCACGCTGCATGCCGGCGAACTCGCAATGGGACTCGTTCCGCCGGAGGATCTCACGTTTCACGTTCGCTCTTCGGTGGAACGCGGCCACGCCGAGCGCATCGGCCACGGCGTTTCCGTGATGAACGAAAAGGATCCCCTCGCCTTGCTGCATGAAATGGCCGAGCGCAACGTGCTGGTTGAAATCGCGCTGACCTCGAACGACATGATCCTCGGCGTCAGCGGGGACGACCATCCTCTGCCGATTTATATGAAGTACGGCGTTCCAGTCGCGCTCGCGACCGACGACGAGGGCGTGTCGCGCACGGACCTGACCCATGAATATCTGCGGGCAGTGGAAAGCTACCGCTTGTCGTACGCGGATCTGAAGCGCATGGCGCGCCAAAGCCTGGAGCACAGCTTTCTGCCCGGCGCGAGTTTGTGGACGGACACAAAACTCGTCTTTCGCATGGCGCCGGCATGCGTGGCGGACGCGGTGACTCCGGACAAACCATCGGTGGGATGCGAACAATTCCTCGCGGCCAACGAACGCGCGCACATGCAGTGGCAATTGGAAGCCGAGTTCGCAAAGTTCGAAAAGAAATACTAGTTTGCAAAAATGTAGCGCCGCCGTCCCGGCGGCTAAGATACACCGCCGCTATCTGGAGACCAATGCCCCGCAAGCCGCGAACGTTAATAACCTCGCCCCTGGAATGGCAGATGAGCGCGGCACCCGTTGCCCATCCCATCATTCCCGTGCTGGCCGAGCGCGGGGGCACGCAGTTGCGCTCGCCGCTGCCCATCGTAGTGGTCGACACACGCGAGCAAATCCCGCTTTCGTTTCGGCGCTTCAAAGGCTGGTTTGCCGGGGTCGAGATGCGCGCGCTGGCGCTGGGCGATTACAGCGTAGCCGGGATGGAAGATTCCTGCGCGGTCGAACGCAAAGATCTTTCCGACCTGGTCAGTTCCTTCACCGAGAATCGTGTGGTATTCGTAAAACGCCTGCGGCGCATGAGTGTGCTTCCTCACAGTCTGCTCGTCATTACCGCGCCGCTCAGCCAGATCAAGAGCGCCTATCCCTACGGTCGCGGCAACCCGAACCGGGTCACGCAGTCTCTGATCGCCGTGTTGGCCGGCTTGCGCCTGCCTTTTATTTGTACTGAAACGCACGAACTGGGAGAAGAAATTGTAGCTTCCTATCTGTATCAAACGTTCTTATATGATTGGCTGGAACGCAACGGGCACGGACGATTTCTAATGGACGACGACTTGTGACTCTCATGGACAATCAATTCACACTCGCGGAAACGGCCGCGCAGTCTGTGCTCACACGCGCTCCCCTGCGGCCACAGATCGGTTTAGTGCTGGGTTCCGGTCTCGGCGGCTTCGCCGATTCCCTCACCGACGCCACGCGCATCCCTTATGCCGAAATTCCCGCTTTCCCGCGCTCCACCGCCATCGGACACGCCGGACAAATGGTAATCGGCAAAGCAGGCACCGTTCCCGTCGCCGTGATGCAAGGCCGCGTGCATCTCTACGAAGGATATTCCGCCGAGCAGGTCGCGTTCCCCACGCGAGTCTTCGGCCGCATGGGAATTCTCGCGGTCATCCTTACAAATGCCGCGGGCGGCATTAATCTGAATTTTCAGCAAGGAGCGCTGGTGCTCATCCGCGACCACATCAACCTGCAGGGAGCGAATCCCTTGGCCGGCCCGAATGATGACCGCTTCGGCGTGCGCTTTCCCGACATGACGCACGCCTACACGAAGCCATATCGCGAACTGGCCCAGGAAGAAGCCCGCAAGCTGGGTATGACGCTCCACGAAGGCGTTTACGCCGCCCTCCTCGGTCCCAGTTACGAAACCCCCGCAGAGATTAACTATCTCCGAGCCATCGGCGCCGACCTCGTCGGAATGTCGACGGCCTTCGAGGTGATCGCCGCGCGTCACATGGGAATTAAAGTGCTGGCCATATCGTGCGTCACCAACATGGCGGCCGGAATTCTCGATCAGCCGCTGTCTCACCAGGAGGTGATGGAAACCGGCGAGCGCGTCAAGACCAGGTTCGAGGCGCTGCTGCGAGCAGTGTTGCCGCGCATCGAAAATGAGAGCAAGCCGGCGTAGCGGTTACTAACGAACCTTTTACACCCTCTTCTACTGAGCGTGGGATGCAGCTTCTTCGATCAGAGCAGCAACTTCCTTCGGGTGCGAGACGTAGACCGAGTGGCTGGCGCCCGCGACTTCGACCTTGTGGCTGTTGGCCCGTGTGGCATACCACCGTTCGAGGTCGGGATTAATAGTTCTGTCTGCTCCCGCTACCAACATCCAGCTCGGTTTGGTTTTCCACGCAGCTGTGGTGATGACCGCTTTGAAATTTTCGGCTTTGTTCAGCACCTGCGACCGCGCCATGAAAGCAGCCTGCTCGGCAGGCAGGTCGGCTGCGAAGTACTCATGAAACTGCGCGGGGTCAAGGTAAGTAAAGCCGTCCGGTGTCTTCTTTATCGCGTTAGATTTGCTGAGATCACTGGGGAAGCGCTTTCCGTCATCCGCCTCATTCTCTCCCGCATCCGGCATGTGGGCCGCGATGTACACCAAACCGGAGACCGATGAATCCGTCCCCGCCTCGGTAATTACGGCTCCGCCATAGCTGTGAGCGACAAGAATGCACGGTCCATCTTGCAGAGCAAGCACGCGCTTCACAGCGCCGACATCTTCTTGGAATGACGTCTCCGGCTCCTGCACGATGCTGACGTTGTAGCCGTCCTTGACAAGAATGTCGTAAACGCCTTTCCAGCCAGAGCCGTCTGCCCAGGCCCCGTGAACCAGAACAATATTCCCCACGCGATGGTCGTGATTCTGCGCTGAAAGTTTCTGCGCTGAGACCAAGCAGCAAGTCAACAGCAAGAATACGATGCAGAGGGACTGCGACCGCGCTCGCACCGTGGGCATGGCCTTCATTGAATTACACATCTAGTTGCTCCTTTTACGAATTGATTAGCACTCGGACGCTCGCTTGGTAGTGCTTATTTCCCGCCCCGCGGAATAAACAACTCCACCGGCGGCTTCACTCCATACACTGCAGAGAAACTNNGCCGACCCTCGCCGGAACATCCTGTCCACGTTCGTACCCGAGCTTCAGAAAATCATCGGCATCCAGGTTCGTCACGAGATTGCCGAAAGGACCGTCAGTCGCAATCACTTCGGCGGTAACTCCACGAGCGTCAAAGCTTGCAGCTTCCAGCTCCAGGTGCACCAAAGACGCGACCGGCATCTCCGGCCCCACCTTGGTCCAATCCTCGCCGCGCGCCACGTGTGCTCCCGCCGGAGAAAAAATGTCTCGCCCGTGAAACGTCGACGACATCTTGGTGCCGATCATCCATTCGGTATTCGTGATCTCATGCACGCCTTCGATGCCGTCGCGCTGTTCCACCAGCGTCAGCAGGCCGTTATCCGGCAGCACAAAATATTGCCCGCGCTTCGACTTGGCCACAATCGCCTTGCGCGTGCTGCCGACAGTCGGATCGATCACCACTACAAAAACCGTGCCCGCCGGATAGTAAGGCGTCGCACCATAAAGAAATCGTGCGCCATCGAGAATGGAAAACGGCGTCACCTCGTGGGTCAAGTCGACGATGCGCACATCCGGCAGGATCGAATACATCACGCCCCGGCAGATCGCGACTGAATCGTCGACCACACCGAAGTCTGTCATGAAAACGATGGTCTGCGGATATTTCGCCGCCTGCGCGCCGGCCTGCACCGAAAGTAGAACCATAAGCGCCAGCAGCATAACGGGAAGGGCACGGCTTCCAGCCGTGCCGATAAGGCGGAATAATGATGCGGGCTTCAGCCCCTGAGGGGCGTCCCCGGTTCGAGCCAATCGATCTAGCGTGCCGCTTCGGAGTGAAGCTTGCATTATGAGCACCGTTTCCCTTGTATCGATTTGAATCTGTGGTCTGCAAGAATACTCGGACCGGCCGCCAGGCGGCAAACGCAACGCTCGCCTGCCGCTCCGATCTATAATGTCCTGTCGATTTCAACGCACGAACGCAAGGAGGGTTTTATGTCCGCAGTCATCCCCGAGAAATATCGCGATCTGTTCCAAAAGCGCGCTTTTGCCAGCCTCGGCACGCTCATGCCCGACGGTCGTCCGCAGGTCACGCCCGTCTGGTGCGATTTCGACGGCGAGCACGTCATTTTCAACTCCGCCAAGGGCCGTCAGAAAGACAAGAATGTTCGCCGCGATCCCCGCGTCTCGCTCGCCCTCATCGATCCGGAAAATCCGTACCGCTATCTTGAAATCCGCGGCCGCGTCGTCGAGATCACCGAAGAGGGCGCCAGCGCTCACATCGACAAGATGGCCAAGAAATATCTCGGCGTCGATAAGTATCCCTACGGCCAGCCCGGCGAGGTCCGCGTGCTCTACAAGATCAAACCGGAGCACGCCCAGGTGATGGGCTAGCACGCAACGTAGCGCCGGCGTCCCGCCGGCTGTCCCGAGGGCGTCTCGCCCTCGGTCGCAGCGCCACGAACGTCAGGTCGAGGAGATCCTGAATTCACACCCACAACCTCTGCTTCCTCGGCTTCGGCAACGTCAACCGCACGCTGGTCCGGTTGCTGCTTGACCGCGAGCGGGAACTGCGCGAGCGCCATGAAATTTCCTTTCGCATCACCGGAGTCGCAACTCGCCGTCTGGGATGGATTGCCGATCCCGACGGCCTGGATCAGGGAGCCCTGCTGGCGCTGGCTTCAGATGACCTCCCCAGCCTTTCGCGGACCGAGCCTGCCCTGAACGGGACTCCTGCTCCGATCGGCACCAAGGGACCGCTCGCGCCCCACCACCCCGCGCCGCACAATTACGTCCGCGACTGGCTCTCCGCCGCGCGCGCCGACGTTCTCCTCGAAGCCACTGCTCTCAACGTGGAAAGCGGGCAACCTGCCGTCGATCACATCCGCGCCGCGCTCGAGCACGGAGCCCACGCCATCACCGCCAACAAAGGACCCATCGTCCACGCCTACCGCGATCTCCGCGATCTGGCCGCCGCGCAAGGCAAGCGCTTCCTCTTTGAATCCACCGTGATGGATGGCGTCCCGATTTTTTCTTTGTTCCATGAATTGCCCGCGATCCGCCTGGAAGGATTTCACGGCATCCTGAATTCCACCACCAACGTAATCCTGAGCGAAATGGAAAAGGGCCTCAGTTTCGACGAATCGCTGAAGAAGGCGCAGTCCCTCGGCATCGCCGAAACCGACGCCACCCATGACATCGACGGCTGGGACGCCGCCGTAAAAACCGCCGCGCTCATCACGGTGCTCATGGATGTTCCGGTGAAGTTAGAGGACATCTCCCGCGAGGGAATTCGTGGGCTTAGGCCACGGGCGCTCCGCGAGGCCCGGATGGATGGGTTTCCATACAAACTGGTATGCCGGGCGAAGCGAGAAGGCAGTGGGGTCAGAGCAAGCGTCCGACCGGAGAAGGTGATGGTTGGCACGCCCATGGGGAGTACATCAGGCACCTCCTCCTATCTCTGCTTCAATACCGATATTTTCCCTGTCCTGTCAGTTTTCGAGGGAGATCCCGGCCTGTATGCGACCGCGTATGGAATGCTGGCGGATTTTGTGCGGCTTGCGCGGTCCGACGTCTTCTTGGGGTAACGAGCCTTGAGAGGCAACGAACCGCGCGGCGGCGATCCGTGTGCAAATCGTTTCACTTCACACGATCATGAGCAGCGGGATGTACCTGAAAGATCAGGGCTGCATTTCGATGCGCCGATGGTGTAGAGTTCGTCGAGTCATGGATAGCACAGCCATCGGTGACCAAATCGACAGAATCCTGCGCAGCCAGAGCTTCGCCAACAAGAGCCAGCTCAGGAAGTTGCTGGAAGTTCTGTTCACGAACATGGATTCGCAAACCACGCTGAAGCCCGACCGCGTGATCAAGGAACTGTGGCCGAACGAGACCAAGACAAAAGGATCGGCAGATGTAGCGACAGAGATGAACCGGCTGCGGCACGCGCTGGAATCCTATTACAACGGGGAGGGTAAGTCCGATCCCATCATCGTTAGCCTTCCAAATCGTTCTTTACCCGCTCCCGATGGTATGCCAGAAAAGAGATGGATCGTAGCGAACCCTCGCGGTGATATCGAGCATCGTCCACCAGTTCCGCCCGCGAAGTCCCGCGGGGGCCTGAAGATAGCGGCCATGATAGCTGCCCTGGGCGTGCTGGCCTACATCTCCATCCGAATGCTGGCAGCAGATGGCCGCCCTCAATCCGGACGCCTCGACGGTGCCACGCTTAGGATTATGAATGCCGAAGGAAAAGAGCTTTGGAGCAAGGGCTTTCCCGACGGATTCTGGCCCGAGTTCTACGACCAGGGCGTCGCGCCGCGTATCCGGTTCGTCGATCTTGATGGTGAAGGCCACACCAGCGTTCTTCTGCTCTACCACCCCGCCGTTAGCCCAAGGTCGCGCTCGACCACACTAATCTGTTACTCGGATCGAGGCAAAGAGAAATGGCGTTGGACACCTGGAAGAGAGTTGCCGGAACTCGAAGGGACACCAGCCACATTCAGGACGGTTGCGCTTGCTGTTCTGGAGGCAACGCCGAAGAAAGCTCGGCGAATCGTGGTTTCAAGTATCCACGATCCCTGGTGGCCCAATCAGATCGCGATCCTCGATTCCAATGGTAAAACCATCGCTGAGTACTGGCATTCCGGGCATCTGGACCATCTGACCCTGGCCGACCTCGACGGCGATGGTCGCGAGGAGATTGTGGCCACGGGAATCAGCAATGGCTATCATCAAGCCACCCTGGTCGTTCTCGATCCGTACCGGGTGTTTGGCGCTTCTACCGAAGCGGCGCGGCCCGAGCTTCAAATTCACGGCATGGGCGTCGCCGAGGAGAGGCTTCGCCTGTTGTTTCCCCGCAGTGATTTGAACAAGACACTGTCCGTCTACAACGCAGGTCAGGAGGCCGCCATCGAACACGGCCGGATGCGATTGTCGGTGGCGGAATGCCTGCAACCCCCAAGTTGCCTCATGTGGTATGAGTTCGACAAACATTTCGACTTGCTGACCGCCTACGCCGACGAGCAATTTCGCACCGCTCATGCGCAGTTTTATGCACACGGCGAGGACGCGCATCAGTTCAGTCCGGAGGAACAGGCCGAATTCCAAAAGATCCGCTGCCTCGTCGGCTGCAAATCGGAGTTCGTCCTCAGCCAGGTTCACTGAACTCCTGAGTTCATACCGATTTCATATCATCTTCGCCGGCAGCACTAAAAGCGCTGCGATCTCGTGCTAGCATCGCCGGGCTTGGAGCATAGATAACAGGGGCGCGGAACCCCGTCCGCAAGCCTCGGTTCCAGGAAAAACTCCCACTTAAGAGGACATTATGAAACTAACGCGCAACTTCGTGCTACCCTTGGCAACTCTGTTTTTCGGGCTTCTGCTCGTACCCCGCGCCAGCGCTGTTGGCGTTGCGGACTGCCCCACCGAGCCCAAACAAGGCGTGCCTATCGCCTCCGGCGACGTCTTCGCAGGCGCCAACTGCACCCTGAAGACCACTGGAGATGTCGATTCCTTTGTCTTCAGTGCGAACAGCGGGGACATCTGGCATTTCCTTCTCTCGGGTTACGGTGGTGTTTACAACGTCTGCTTGACGCTCTACGGCCCGAGTGCAGTGAAGATCTACTACGCGTGCAGCGATACCAACGAGGGCGATTCCGGGATTCAGACCGACCAGACGCTGACTGCGACTGGCACCTACACGATCGATGTAACGGAGGCTACGAATGCCACGCTGAGCTACGCGCTGTCGCTGGAGCGCGACTACCCGACTCCCACCGACGGGGACAAAATCCAACTCACGCAATCGGTCGTCGGCACCCTCAGTCCGGGGGAAGACTCGCCTGCCTACACCTTCCCGATCGTTACCACCGGCACCTACCAGGTGTCTGCCACCATTCTCGGGGGCCAGGACAACCTGTGCATAAACGTATATTCGCCCAACGGTTCCAGTGCCGGATCGGCGTGCACCGACACTAACGAAGGCGACCTCACCGTCAACGTCGACTTTACGCCGACGGAAAACGGCACGGCCATGGTGATTGCCTACCCATACTGGGGCGACGGGGGTGGCACCGTAAACTACAGCGCGGAAGTCTCATGCCTGGCTGGCGTATGCACGCAGCCCCCGCCGCCGCCTTGTACCCTGCAAGATGCCGTCAGCTACGCTTCCGGGACCCTGACCATGAATTTCACGGTTGGGAACTTATCTGCCACCACTTGGAACGCCTGGCTGACCTCTCAGAACACCATCGCGGCCCTGAGCGGTTTTCCCACAACGCAGCCCATCACGAACCCACCGGTGCCCATCACCAAGACCACGAGTCTGTCTCCGGAAGGCAAGGTAGGGGTTCTCTCCACGCTCACCACATCCAAAGGAGGGATTATCTGCTCCAGTTGGGTACAGGTCGCTACCGGAACACCCTGATCAATTTGGACAGGATAATCAAACCCGCCCAGCCCCCACTCATTCGCGTTTTGTGCGCATGAGTGGGGCGGGCAGGGCGGCAACGCCGTCGTCTTGAAAAAAACGCCGTCATCCCACCATGGCGTCATCCTGTACGCAGCCGTTCTTCAGGCGAAGTGAAGGATCTCGGGTGGATCTGCTATAGGCAATGGCCGATCCTTTTCAGGGAAATCGCAGCCAGTAGGTCCTCAGGAGATGAATCGCTCCCCGGCTGTGCCCGTCCGAATTCGAGAGACACATACACCCCCCAGCGGTCACAGGGAAAGATGTCCGGTTCGTCGCCGAGGCTCACTGTGATCTCTCCTCGATTTTCGGCATACGCCACGTTCCGCGATTCCAGATGCTTTCTAACTTCTGAGCGTGGCATGGCAATAGGAAGGACACGCCGATACTGTGCCAACTCTGCTTGGAACGTCGCCTCCCGGTCCGCCCGGACGCGTTCCGCAGCGGCACTTTGCACCTTCAGGTTCCAATAAGCATGTGCGACGCGCAGCACCCCCACGACTGAAAGAACACCAAGAGCGATGAGAATTATTTTCGCCAGGCGAGGCACGCGGCATGATGCCACGCGTCGACGAAATCCACAACAACCTGACTCATGATAGAAATTAGTCAGAGACATGCCGACCACTGAAGCCGCCCCCTCCACCGCGCTAGACCTCAACCACATCCGCGCCCAATTCCCCTCCCTCGCCCAAACCGTCAACGGACACCCCGCCGCGTTCCTCGACGGTCCCGGAGGAACGCAAGTCCCACAGCGCGTGATCGACGCCATCTCCGGCTATCTGCGCCGCGACAACGCCAACACCGGCGGAGCCTACGCCACCAGCCGCNNTCGCCGAAGCCCGCGCCGCCATGGCCGATTTCCTCAATTGCGCCGCCGACGAAATCGTCTTCGGCCCCAACATGACCACACTGACCTACATGATGTCCCGCGCCATCGGCCGCGACCTCGGCCCCGGCGACGAAATCCTGGTCACGCGCCTCGATCACGACGCTAACGTTTCCCCCTGGCTCGCGCTCGCCGAACAAGGAAAAGAAAACGGCGTCACCATCCGCTGGGCCGAGATTCATGAAGACACTTGCACCCTCGACCTCGCCGACCTGGCCTCGAAGATCAACGAGAGAACGAAGCTAGTTGCGGTTGGCTACGCCTCAAACGCAGTAGGCACGATCAATCCGGTCAAGGAGATCGTTTGCCTCGCCCACGCCGCCGGAGCCCTCGCCTACGTCGATGCCGTCCACTACGGCCCGCACGGCCTCATCGACGTTGCCGCGCTCGATTGCGATTTCCTCGTCTGCTCCACCTACAAATTCTTCGGCCCGCACATGGGCGTGCTCTTCGGCAAGCGCGAGTACCTGCAACGCCTGCGACCCTACAAAGTCCGTCCGCTCACTGACGCCAGCCCCAACCGCTGGGAGTGGGGCACGCTCAACCACGAGTGCATCGCCGGCATCACCGCGTGTGTGGACTACATCGCCGATCTCGGCCGCCGCGCGCATGAGCCCGCCAGTCTCGCTTCGCTCGACGGACAGCCGGGGCGGCTGTCCCCACATGGTCCGCCGAATCGCCGCGCCGCGATCGCCGCTGCCTTCGATGCGATTCATCGCTACGAGCACAGCTTGATGGAACGCCTGATCGCCGGCCTGCACAACATCCCGAATCTCAAGATTTACGGAATTACCGATCCCGCGCACTTCGCCGAGCGCTGTCCTACGCTAGCCGTACGCGTCGTGAATCAAACTGAGGAGCAAACTCCTCTGGCACTCGCCACAAAATTAGGCGAGCAAGGCTTCTTCACCTGGGATGGAAACTATTACGCCCTGAATCTCACCGAGCACCTCGACGTAGAAAAATCCGGCGGCTTCCTCCGCATCGGCCTCGTACACTACAACACTGTCGAAGAAGTTGATCGGCTGCTGACTGCGCTACGGCAACTTGTGGGAGCGTGAGCCGGACGGCGCTGAAAATCGCCAGGGCCGGTTCAAGGCTTAACCAGTTCGTCGGAAAGCAAGCGAGCTTTCAGGGCGAGATTTCGTCCGCGCTCCAGGTCTCCCGCGGCAACGGCCGCCTTTGATTGCTCCATGAACTGCTTGATCTGACTCACCATTTCCTGCTGGCTCGGGTTGAGCGGATGTCCATCGATCTTCTTCAGGTTTTCCTCTGTTACGGTCACAAGTTGATCGGTGGTCGAGCGCTGGTGCGATGCATCCTCGACCGTCCCCCCTTTAAGTTGCACAGTCGGTTCGGGCGATCCTCCGTTTCTGACCACCACCTTGGGAGGCGGGCAGGGTTTCGGCGCCGCCGAATCCTTGGCGGAGTCGGGCGCGGGTGGCTTGGCCGGGCAATTTGAGGTAGTCGCTCTCTTACGATGATGAGGTTTTGGAGCGGGCTTGGGTTGAGTCGTGGAGTCCTGCGTTTGCGGCGTGGGAGCGGGCGAAGGCTGCGCGGGTGGCGTTTGCTGGGCCGGAAGCTGGGCGGCGAATCCGAAGACCCAACCCGGCGAGCATCCCAGGCTCAGAAGATAAACCACGAGGATTGCGGCCAGAGTCATAAACCAATCCAGAGCGCGACCAAACTGTTTGAATTTTACGCCCTGGAGACTTACGGGAAGTAACTCAAGTTCTGGGTTTCGACAAGAGGTTTTCGGAGTCAGCCGCGGCTTCCAGCTCCGCATCTAGCATCGAGCCAGCGATCGGAATCCGAAAGCGGAACGTGGTGCCTTCTCCTTCCGTCGATTCAAATTCTACTGACCCGTAATGCCAGTGCAGGATCTGGTAGGTCTGCGCCAAGCCGATGC
The DNA here is from genome assembly GCA_003140075.1 of Acidobacteriaceae bacterium. GTDB lineage: Bacteria > Acidobacteriota > Terriglobia > Terriglobales > Acidobacteriaceae > Sulfotelmatobacter. The sequence goes on from PLIO01000068.1 coordinate 141,249, forward strand.
CGTTGCCATCTTTCTTCGTGGTGAAGTAAAGCTCAAAAACCTTCTCATGCAAGTCTTCGGCGATGCCGACGCCGCGGTCACGGACTTCGGCCACCACGGCATTACCCTCGCGTCGTGCCGAGATGGTAAGCGGCCCTCCCTGCGGCATGGCTTGCACCCCGTTGAGCACCACATTCAATAGCGCCTGCTTCATCAAGTCGAGGTCCGCCTTGATCGGCAGCCGCTCCTCCGCCATGGCACGGTTGATCATGACGCCGTGACGCTCCGCGTCCGGGGCCGCGAGCAGCGCGACGTCATCGAGCAGACGGCGGAAATCCACTTCCTCAAGATGCAACTCGCGAGCGCGCATGAAGTCCACCAGGGTTTGCACCACCCGGTCGAGCCTCTGAATCTCGCTGCCGATGATGTCCATGTGCCGGCGGGTGTCCGGGTCCAGTTGCGCCAGCTTGTTCTGCAAGAGCTGCAGGTGGAGCACGATGGCGTTGATCGGATTTTTTACTTCATGGGCAACGCCGCCGGTCACGCGTCCGCTGGCCGAAAGGCGCCGTGACATCTCGATTTCGTCTCCAATCCGCTGGACCGATTCGGCGTCGCGCATGATCAGCAAGGCCCCGATCTGGGTGCCTTTCTCCTGAACAAAATCCAAAGATACCTGCACGCGCCTGCCGCCGGCAGCGACAAACTCGCGTTGCAGGAGCGGACGCTTACGCTCGAAAGCATCCAGCACCAGCGCTCCCAGACTAGAATCGCGGGAAAATATCTCCCGCGCGCTTCTGCCCAGCAACTCTCCCCGAGGCCGGCCGACGAAACGCTCCACCGGCGCGCTCACCAGCACCACTCTGGAGTCGCGCGTGAACAGCATCAAGCCATCCTGCAGTTTCGACATCAGCTGGTCCACGTTGTCTTTTAACGCGGAAAAGATTTCCTTGGTGTCGCGCATCTGCCGCCCAAGGTTGGCGATTTTCAGCGTGACTAGTCCGAATTCGTCGTGTTCCGACTCGTTACCCGAGAGTGCTTCAGCCGTGCCCGAACTCACGCTATCCAGGTTAAGGCTGATCTTTCTGAGCGGTCCGAGAGCCACATTGGAAACCATTGCGGCAAGCAGCAGGGAAGCGAAAATCGACGCGATGGAAAAATAAAGCGCGTGCATCAGCCGGGGCGTGATTTCACTCTTGAGCAAGACCGTGGAAACCCCGATGCGGATGGTGCCAAAAGGTTCTCCATTCAGTTGTAGCGGATAACTCACGTCATAAACCGCCGCGGGTTTGTACACCAACCGGAGTTGCCGAAAAAACCGGGCGTTCCTGACCTCGATAAAATTCGGCCGTACCGCAATGTGCTTGCCCACGAACTGCGCATTCGAGTGGAGCAGCGCTTTGCCATTCGAGTCCAAAACCGAGGCGTCATAGATGTAAGGCCAAAGGTCCACTTCCGATTCGAGATTGTTCAAGAGATTCGTATCCATCGGCAGATACTCGGCCAGCGCTCGCCGCACCGCGACGGGGTCGTCGGTGTCGATGCGCGTGCTGGTCAAGTCCGGCAGGTCATTCTCAGCGAAGTAGGCGAGTTGCTTGGTCAGGCGGTCGGCGCTTTCGTAAGTACTGTCGATGCGCAGGCGAAGAATCTGCGAGATATAGAGATACGAGAAAGCAGCCACCATCACGGTCACCAGGAAAGTGATGGCGAGCACGATGATGACTTTACGTCGCATGTCGGGGAAGCAGTTGCCGGTTGCCAGCGGCCAGTTGCCAGTTGCCAGTCGGAGCAGCGCAGCGGAGGGGGGCTGCTAGTTTGCTTGGGAAAGAGGCTCTACCGGTAACTGGCTACTGGCCATTTGGCAACTGCTTTAAGATTCCTCCTTGCCAGGTTCCGCATCCGCGTTGCTGCTGCTGCCGTACTCCTTCAGTTTATTATGAAGCGTTTTCAAGCTTATACCGAGAATTTCCGCAGCTCGCGTTTTGTTGTTGCTGGTGGACTCGAGCGTTTTGACGATAAGCATCCTTTCCGCCTCGCCCACCGTAGTGCCAACGCCCAGCCGAATGGCATCCGGATCATTCGCGGTCGTGCGCAGGATGGTGTGGCCGAATCCGGGCGGCAGATGCTTGGTTTCGATCATCCCGCCATCACACACAATCACGGCACGCTCAATCGTGTTGCGCAATTCACGGACGTTCCCCGGCCAGGTATAGTTGTTGAACAGATTCAGCACCGCTTCGCTGACGGCAACGGTTTTTCGGTCATGCTTCGCGCTCATCTCCGAAAGCAGTAGCTGCACCAGATCCCCAATATCTTCCTTATGCTCACGCAGCGGTGGCATGTGGATGTTGAAGACGTTCAGCCGGTAATAAAGATCGCTCCGTAATTCACCGGATGCAACCGCATCGTCCGGAACCTTGTTGGTGGCGGCGAGCACGCGCACATCCACCGTAGTCTCCACTTTGCTGCCCAGGCGGCGCAATTTGTGATCCTCGAGCACGCGCAGCAACTTGGCCTGCGTTCCTACCGGCATTTCACCGATTTCATCGAGCAGGATCGTGCCCCCTTCGGCCAGCTCGAAGCATCCCGTGCGCCGTTCCAGCGCTCCCGTGAAAGCGCCTTTTTCATGGCCGAAGATCTCGCTTTCAATCAGCGTTTCAGGAATAGCCGCGCAGTTGATGGCGACGAAGGGCCGGTCACGCCGCGGACTCAGTTGATGGATGGTGCGAGCCACCAGTTCTTTGCCGGTGCCGCTCGCTCCCGTTATCAGCACGGACGCCGTGCTCGGGGCCACTAACTCGATGAGCCGGAAAATCTCCTGCATCTTGCGCGATGTCCCGCGGAGCTGGCCTAAAGAGCCGGAATCCCGCAGCCTACGGCGCGTGGTTTCCAGTTCGGCGCGGGTGCCCAGCAATGCGCATGCATTCTGCAACATGGCGCGCAGCCGCTGGGTGTCGATGGGCTTGGTGATGTAGTCATACGCTCCCAGGCGCATGGCTTGCACCGCACTATCGATCGTTCCCTGAGCCGTTACCAGGATTACTGCCATGGCTTGCGTCTGTTCCGCCAACCGCTCCAGCAGTTCGATGCCGCCCATGCGGGGCATCTTGAGATCGGTAACGACGATGGAGGGAGTCCATTGCGTGGCTTTCTCCAATCCCTCGACGCCATCCCGAGCCGTTTCGGCCCGGTAACCCCAGGAAGAAACCAACTCCGCGAGGCCCGTGCGTTCGTTCTCTTCATCTTCGACGATTAGTATCTTTTCGTGATTCATCCCTATGGTTTCGCCCGCGTCTTCAATGGTTCCGTTCAGCAGTCTGTCGTCCCAAATCCCAAGATTACAACCATACGCGGGCAGCTTCCTACCGGGCAAGGTCTGTTATGTCAATTTGAGACGGAACAAGTTAAGTTTCGGGTGACGGCGAATGCGCAGGAAATCCTTGAAAGCCGCCCGCGCCCTGTAGTATTTTTACTACCTTTCGTTTATCAAGGTATGCTGTTGCCGATGCCCAAGAGAGATAGTGTGCAAAACCGAACACATCGGTTCGTCAGACGCTGTCATAGTTTGAATTCGCCCATACCGTGCGTTAGAATTGCCAGTTCCAAAACGGGCCTAGTTCCGAAGATTACCGTAACGTCACGTTTGCAGCGCGGTCGGCGCATCGAAGCGCCGATGCAGTCGCGTATCTATTTGGAGGATGGAATGTCACTTTGTTCTGGTTTTAGCAGAGGCCGTGTAACAGTCGGTCTTTTAGCGATCTTGGCTTTATCACTCGTTTCGAGCACAGCGTTCGCGCAGAGTGACTCGAATCCAAAGTGGGACGTGTTTGTGGGATATCAGTGGCTGCATCCCGGCGGGACCGTGCCCACTCCTTTCGGGGACTTCAACAATCCCGTTGGCTTCAATGTCCCGGATATGTCCAGAGGCTTCGGCACCGCTCTCACCTACAACCTCGACTCGCACTTGGGGCTGGAAGCCGATCTCGGTCATAACTGGGGGAGCAGCAATTACGAGACCACGGCTTCGGTGGGCCCACGCTTCATGTGGCGCACCGATGGCGCAAATTATTTCTTGCACTCCCTGATCAGCTTGAACCGGGTGTCGGTGAGCGGCCTCGATGGAAGCAACGGAATTGGGGCCATTTTGGGCGGCGGCATGGATCTGCCGATTAGGAAGTGGCTTTCGTTCCGTCTGTTTGAAGCCGACTACGTCTGGGGCCACCACAACTACTCCAGTTTCGCTGCCCCCATGGATCCCAACAACTTGCAGCATCCCGAATTTGAGGGAGTCCGCTTGCGTACTGGCTTTGTTTTCAATTGGGGAGGAGCGCCTGAGCTCGTACCTGCTGCGGCTTGCGCGGTGCAGCCGACCGAAGTGATGGTCGGTGAGCCCATCACGGCGACCGTCACCGCCAGCAATTTCAACCCCAAGCACACGGTTACATACGCCTGGTCGGGCAACGGAGGCCAACTCACCGGCAAAGACACCACCGCGCAGATCGACACCACGAACGTAGCTCCCGGCAGCTACACCGTCACGGCTCATGCGACCGATGCCAGGGCGAAGAACAACAACGAAGCCAGCTGCTCGGCGACCTATACGGTAAAGCCGTTGCCGCCCAAGAACCCGCCGACGGTTTCCATCTCTGCCAACCCGACGAGCCTTCCGGCGGGTGGGACGGTGAGCTTATCGGCCAACTGCTCCAGCCCGGACAGCGTCCCAGTTTCGGTCGCCAGCTGGACGGCCAGCAGCGGAACCGTTTCCGGCAGCGGCAGTTCGGCTGCGCTGAACACTACTGACACGTCGCCCGGTCCGATCACCGTCGGCGCTACCTGCACCGACTCGCGCGGTCTGACCGCTCAAGCTACCACGCAAGTGACGATCGAGAATCCGCCGCCAGCGCCTGTCAATCCCGAAGTGGTGCGACTGGAAGCCCGGCTCTCGTTGCACAGCATTTACTTTGTGACCGACTACCCGAAGATTGCAAATCCCAAAGGTGGTCTGGTGGCAAGTCAACAAAAGACGCTGATCGCTCTGGCTGCGGACTTCAAGGAATATCTCCAACTGAAGCCGGATGCGCACTTGATTCTTGGAGGCCACGCTGATCATCGTGGCTCCGTGGAATACAATCAGGCGCTCTCCGAGCGCCGTGTCAACCGCACCAAGAGCTTCCTGATCGAACAGGGCGTTCCCGAGGCCAGCATCGATACCAAGGCGTTTGGCAAGGAACACAACCTGACCGATGAAGAAGTGCAGGGTGAGGTGGATAGTAACCCCGAGCTGACTTCAGAAGAGCGGGCCAGGGTTCTCAGGAACATTGTGACGATCAGGATGGCGAGCAATCGTCGCGTGGACGTCACTTTGAGCACCACGGGCCAAACGTCGGTTCGCCAATACCCCTTCAACGCTACCGACGCCTTGACTCTGATCGGCGGCCGGGAAGGCGAAGCCAAAAAGAAAGTGGCCAAGCCCGCGCCGAAGAAGAAGCCGTAGCGGCGCAGACGCAGCGTACGAAAAAACTCTCGCGGAGGACCTTCGGGTCCTCCGCGATTTCTTTCTAGGAAATTTGGATCTCGGCTCGCCTGCAAAAATGCGTTCCGTGAACATCCCGGCTGCGAAGCGCGCAACTTCTACACGGGCAGGCTTCCATGACCATTCGTATGTGACTGATTTCCTTAGGGCTGATGTGGTACTTCACTTGCCACTTACTCTCTAACCGAAAATCGGGCGACCATGCATGCAATGGCGACACCGCGAAGGAGCGCAGGGCCTGTGTTGGCCTGGATCGTGTTCTGCCTTGCGCTGAGCCTAGCGCTGGGCTGCGGTCGTCCCAACGCTCCTCACGGCACTGAGACCGGCGCCAGCTCGCCCGCTGGCCCTAGCGATCAAAACCTTCCGTTTCATCCGAATCCTGACCGCACATCCGATGCCGACAACGCGCTGCCCCCGATGCCGGCCGATCATCAGCGGGACAACGGTACGCCCTTCCACTCACTGGCAGCCGCACGCAGCCTGCCAGCAGGGACGCTTATCACCATACGGATGGAGAGCTCGCTCTCCACCTCGCACGTCAGTGCTGGCGACCCATTCACCGCGTCAGTCGCCGGTCCTCTCACCGTCGATGGAAATACGCTGGTCGAGCGCGGCACTCCGGTCAGCGGACGCGTCGAGTCGGCCCAACCCCCCGCGGCCCGGCCCGGCCTGAGCCCCGATCCGGGATACGTTCGGCTGACTTTGAGTGCACTCACCCTCGATGGCCGGGCAGTGGCGCTTCAGACCTCCAGCCTGTTTGCCCGCGGAACATTCCAGTCGAGCGCCGCCTCTGTCGACGCTGCATCCAGAGTACGGTCAAGCGACTTCCGCGTGCAGAAAGGCCGCCCCCTCACCTTCCGGCTCACTGCGCCCGTCGCTCTCAATGATCCGAGTTCAATCGCTAATCGTCAAAATCCCGGCCCGCCTAACGAGTAACCCGCTACTCTTATGCCATATTTTCGCTGCTACGAGCCTTTGAATGTTTAATTCTCTTCCCTCTATCTTCAACAATCTAAGGTCTTTTTCCACGTTTTCCACAGAATTATTTCCGAATTAAGTGACGTCTGCCCTTCGCAGTGTCAGATTGGGCCTCCTATAGTGGGACCGCATCAAGAAAGAGCCTGCTCGGGGAGAGCTAACCGACGGCGCCGGATCATCACATCGATCCAGCCCGATCCCGTTTCGGGAACACCGAAGTATCAGACCGCCCATCTCGGTGTTCCTTTCGGAACTCTTCCCACGGCACAGTATCAGTTATGAGCGCCGCAACCCCATTTCCGCTTTCGGAGCTGTCGACGGCAGGGAACGCAAGAGCTGATTTCCGTTCCATCTTTGCACTCGCTCCCGTCGCCGCAGCCTGCTGTGACCGGCAGGGAGTGATCGTGGAGATGAATCCCGCCTTCGAGCACGCTCTGCGCCCCCGCCTGAGTGACAAACGCTCGTTACGGCTTCACGATTTAATCCCCCCGCAAGACCACGGCACAATCGAGCCGCTGGTACGGGACCTGATGGATGCATCCCGCGATAGCATCCGCCTCCCGGGGGCAAATGCCGCGCAGGGGCTGGCCATCGCGAACTGGACCGTATGGCGACTTCCCGGATGCGGAGAACCATCCCATGCGTTGCTCATCGCAGAACCCAGTGCCGCCCCCGCCGAGGAAAGCCTGATCCAGGCTCAGAGATGGGAAGCGGTCGGCCGCCTAGCTGGCGGGGTAGTCCATGACTTCAACAACCTTCTGACCGGGGTCACGCTCTACTGCGATCTGCTGCTCTCCGCTCTGGATCCGCGCGACCGAAGACGCAGATATGCCGACGAAATCCGCGCCAACATTGTGCAGGCCAGCGGGCTGGTGCAGCAATTGCTTGTTTTCGCCCGGCCGCAAGCTGCTCAGGTTCGCCCCCTCTGCCTCAACCAAGTCGCCGTGGCCGTGCGGGACTTGCTCACTCGCCTGATCGGCGAGAACATCGCACTCGATCTGCGTCTCGATCCAGACCTGGGTCTGGTCAAGATCGACCAGGCACAGGCCCAGCAGATCTTTCTTAACCTTGTCCTTAACGCCCGCGATGCCCTGCCCAACGGCGGTCAGATCGTGGTCGAGACCAGTAACTGCGAGTTTCAGACCGTAACCGGGTCAATGCCGGCTCCGCGCCCCCCCGCCGCGTTTCCCTGCGTTCTTCTCGTGGTCAGCGACAACGGTCGCGGCATGGACGCGAAAACACGCCAGCATCTCTTCGAACCTTTTTTCACCACCAAAAGCTCCGGCAAAGGTACCGGATTGGGATTAACTACCGTCCGCAGCATCGTCACCACCAATCGCGGCTTGGTTCACCTTGAAAGCGAACCGGGGCGCGGAACGCGCGTCATGATCTTGCTTCCCCGGGCATCCCAGCGCACCGACCCAGATTTTCTGGACGCGGCTAATCCACATTCGGAACCATCGCCAACACCATTTCAGGAAATCAAGAAGGAATCACTCTTATGACCTCCACAGCTATCGCTCCCACGCTCCCCACTCCCCAGATACTGGCCGCCAACTTTTTGAACCTTCTCATCGTCGACGACGAGCGATCGATCCGCGACGCATGCCGAGAGGTCGCTCTGTCCCTCGGTTTCATGGCTCACGTCGCCGATTCCGCCGAGCACGCCTATCGCCTGTTGCAGACCCAAACTATCGACGCCATTCTGCTCGATCTGCGCCTGCCGGGCGCTGGAGGACTGGAGGCTCTGCGCCGCATTAGAGCCCAGCATCCCGATGCGATCGTGATCGTCGTGACCGGCTACGGCACCGTGCAATCTGCGGTGCAAGCCATGAAAAATGGCGCTTACGAATACGTCACCAAGCCCTTTAGCGCCGACGAACTCCGGCTTTTGCTGGAGCGCGTATCCAACCACCTCAAGCTTAAAACCGAAAACCGCATGCTGCGCGAGAAGCTCAAGTCCAAACAGGGCTACGGCGGCCTGATCGGCCGCGCTCCCGAGATGGAGAAGCTCTACCGCATCATCGCCAAAGCCGCCAACAGCTCTCACCCCGTATTGATTCTGGGCGAGAGCGGCACCGGCAAGGAAATGGTCGCGCGCTCTATCCACTACTCCGGACCCTTCCGCGACAAGCCGTTCATTCCCGTCGACTGCGGCTCGCTCGTGCCCACGCTGATCGAAAGCGAGCTGTTCGGCTATGTCAAAGGCGCCTTCACCGGCGCCAATCAAGCCAAGGACGGACTGCTGGCTATTGCCGACGGTGGAACCATATTTCTCGATGAAGTCGGTGAGCTTCCCGTCGACCTCCAGTCCAAACTTCTCCGCGCCATTCAGGAGAAAGAGATCCGTCCGGTGGGGAGCACGCGCCGTATTCCCATCAACGTCCGCATTCTGGCCGCCACCAACCGCGATTTGGAGCAGGCGGTGACGGAAGGCGCCTTCCGTCGTGATCTCTATTTCCGGCTTAACGTTCTCAGTCTGCGCATCCCGCCCCTGCGGGAACGTCGCGAGGATATCCCTCTGCTGGTCGCCCATTTTATGGAGCGCTGCTCGCGCGCCGCGGGGCAGGAGAAAAATCTCAGCGATGAGGCCCTGAAGGTCATGCTGGCCTACGACTGGCCGGGTAACGTCCGCGAGCTGGAAAACTGTCTGGAACGCACCTGCGCCTTTACCAGCGGACCTACGATTCATGTTCCTGATCTTCCGCCGCCCATGTCCAGCACGCGCATCGCGATCGCGGGCAATGGCAACGGACATACCCAAAACAAAATCGTCCCCATGGCGGAACTGGAAAAACAGACCATTCTCAGCGCCATTGCGGAGCTGAACGGCGACAAACTGCAGGCCGCACGCCTGCTAGGCATCGGCAAGACGACTCTCTACCGCAAGCTGAAAGATTACGCGGCGCAGGTCTAGGCGCGCGCTGTTTCAGTCGCGAATGTCGAGATGACCAAGGCTGGGTCCAAATATGAAATGAGGTTCGACCCATTGGCGGTCTGCAAGGGGAAGAGCCTTTCGTACATAGCTCTGTAAGCCCTCTTGTTTTGAATGCCCTAGTCGGTGGAGGTTCGCGTGCTATAGAAAGGGCATGATTCTACTCATCACACCTTCGGTACGCGGTCAAGAGTGCGCCGTCGCGTTGAAAGAGTCCACCGGCAATGAAACCCATTGGGCAGAAAATCTGCAGCAAGCCGTGGCCCGGCTTCGCGAACAGTCCTACTCCGCCGTGGTCCTCGATCAATTCCTCTTAGAGAACGATCCCACCGAAAGCGACCAGGTAATTGAGCATCTAGGCACGGCCTTTCCCGTCTACCTCAACTTTGCAATCAGCGGCATGGAGCGGCTGTTGCGCGAAGTTCGCTCCGCATTGCACCGCCGCAAGCGCGAGGAAACTCAGGCCCGCCGCTCGGTTGAGCAACAGATTCGTAGCGAAATGTGTGAATCGCTCACGGCCATGCTTCTCTCCTGCGAGTTGGCCATGTCGGTGCCAGAAGTTCCCGCCCCCGCCGCGGAAAAAATCCGCCTCATCGACAATCTTGCCCGCGACAT